>JBMNPP010000020.1:0-21934 GCA_050943675.1 Brooklawnia sp. | reverse complement strand
GCCAGCTTGGCCAGCCGCTCCTGCAGCTTCTCGCGGTCGTAGTCGGAATCCGAGTTCTCGATCTCGGTGCGAATCTGCTTGATCCGGCCCTGGATCTGCTCACTGTCGCCAGCACCCTCGACGAGCGTGGTGTCGTCCTTGGTCACGGTGACGGTGCGGGCCCGGCCCAGCAGCTCGAGGTCAGCGGTCTCCAGCGACAGACCAACGGTCTCGCTGATGACCTGGCCACCGGTCAGCACTGCGATGTCAGCCAGGATCGCCTTGCGACGGTCACCAAAGCCGGGGGCCTTGACGGCAACCGACTTGAAGGTGCCGCGGATCTTGTTGACGACCAGCCCGGCCAGGGCCTCACCGTCGACGTCCTCAGCGATCACCAGCAACGGACGACCGGCCTGCTGCACCTTCTCCAGAATCGGCAGCAGTTCCTTCAGCGAGCTGATCTTGCCGTCCATGAGCAGCACATAGGGGTCGTCCAGGACGGCCTCCATGCGCTCGGGGTCGGTCACGAAGTAGCCCGAGATGTAGCCCTTGTCGAAGTTCATGCCCTCGGTGAGCTCCAGCTCCATGCCGAAGGTGTTGGACTCGTCGACGGTGATGACACCTTCCTTGCCGACCTTGTCCATCGCCTCGGCGATCTGCTGGCCGACCTCGGGGTCACCGGCCGAGATGGATGCAGTCTGGGCGATCTGCTCCTTGGTCTCGACCTCGGTCGACATCGCGGTCAGCTGATCGCCGATCGCTGCAACGGCCTTGTCGATGCCGCGCTTGAGTTCAATCGGGTTGGCGCCGGCAGTCACATTGCGCAGGCCCTCGCGAACCATCGCCTGGGCGATGACCGTCGCGGTAGTGGTTCCGTCGCCAGCGACATCATCAGTCTTCTTGGCGACCTCCTTGACCAGCTCTGCGCCGATCTTCTCGAAGGGATCCTCCAGCTCGATCTCCTTGGCGATTGATACGCCATCGTTGGTGATCGTCGGGGCGCCCCACGACTTCTCGAGCACCACGTTGCGGCCCTTCGGCCCGAGGGTCACCTTGACCGCATCGGCCAGGGTGTTCATGCCCTTTTCGAGCGCCTTGCGTGCGTCGCTATCAAATTCGATTAGTTTTGCCATGGTTAGGTAGATAATCCTTTGGCATCAGGGGCTTCGGCCCCGGTTCGGTTGTCCAGTGGTTGCCCCGTGATGGCTGCTGGTGCCCGCGACGGACGACTCAGGGCACTGCGCCCCGGCCTCACCTTCCGCCATCTCTACGAAGCGGTGGCACTCGATGCATCCGAGTGCCAAATCATTCTTAGCACTCGACCACCGAGAGTGCAAACAATTTGACCTGCTTGCCACCCTGCCAGCCCCAGTAGGCTGGCCGTTGTGCAGCACACCCGAAACCCCTTGGGCCAGCCCGTACGGGCCATCGCCAACTGGCTCAACCTGGCCACCCCATTGGGTCTGGTGGTGGCCAGGGCGGGCCGGGCGCGCCTTCGGCGGGGGCCCGACCGGCTATGGATCGGTGAGGGCTATGGATGGGCGTTTCCGAAGGCCGGCGCCTTCACCATCGGCAGTGTGGTGATCACCCCGCACCAGAGCCTGGACGCCCTGGTGGGGCGCAACCCCGATCTATGGGAACACGAGCGCGCCCACGCACTGCAATGGGCCCTGTGCCTGGGGCTGCCCTTCCTGCCGTTCTACCTGCTGGCCACCATTTGGAGTCAGTTGCGCACCGGCACAAACCATGGAGCGAATTTCTTTGAGGTGCAGGCTGGTCTGGCCAAGGGCGGCTACCGTCCGGCCGAGCCTGTTCAGCGGACGTTCAGGCGGGCAGCCGAGCGCTTCTGCTGGCGCTGCTCGCGCAGTCGGCGCAACCGCTTGACCAGCAGCGGGTCGTAGGCCAGTGCGTCCTCGCGATCGACCAGCGAATTGAGGATTTGGTAATAGCGCGAGGCAGACATGTCGAAGCGCTCGCGGATCTCGATCTCCTTGGACGCCTTCGCCTGCCACCAGGACTTCTCGAAGTCGAGGATCGCGGTCTCACGCTGGGTCAGCGTTGCGGTCGCCTCGGTCGTGTTATGCGCTGCCTGGGTCATATCCCCGATTGTAGAGGGCTAATAACAACGATGTCATTCCGATGAACAACAGGCTCGCGATTACGCCGCATCCCGGCCATCCCGCTAAGCTGAGAAGTCAACCAGAACTGTCGGTGAGAGCGTATGCGAGGTGCCGACACATGGAGGTGGAATGCAACCGCTGACCGGTGCCATCAAGCGGTACGACTGGGGATCAACCGAAGTCATTCCCCAAATGCTCGGGATGCAGCCAGATGGATTGCCGCTCGCCGAGTACTGGTTGGGAGCCCACCCCGCAGGCCCGGCATCGATAGATGGGGTTCGCCTTGACGAACTGATCGCGAATGATCCGGCCATGCTCGGCGACTCGGCTCGCACCGAGTTCGGTGGCCGACTGCCCTTCATGATGAAGGTACTCTCGGCCGCTCGTCCGTTGAGCCTGCAGGCCCACCCCGACCGGCTGAACGCAGAGGCCGGGTACGCCCGCGAGAACGAGCTGGACATTGCCTTCGATGCTGCCCAGCGCACCTTCAAGGACCCGTGGGACAAGCCCGAACTGATGGTGGCCCTCAGCGACTTCGACGCCCTGGCTGGCTTCCGCGACCCCCTGCGCAGCGCCGACCTGTTCATGCGCCTGGGCCTGCCCGCAAAGACGCAACTGATCTTCGCCCCGCTGCAGCACCGGGAGGGCCCAGCCGCACTGGCCGAGGTCTTCCTTGACTGCCTGGTGCTCGACGAGGACCGTCGCGACGCAGTCACCGATGTGGTGTCCGCAGCTGTTCGGCACATCAATGATGGTGGGGAGCTGGGCGATTTCGCACGTACTGCGGTGCGGCTGGACGAACACTTCCCCGGCGACCCGAGCGTCCTGGCGGCGCTGCTGCTCAACCGCCACCACCTGCGTCCCGGTGATGCCCTGCACATGCGTCCCGGCACCCTGCACGCCTACTTGTCAGGCACCTGCATCGAGGTGATGGGCAGCTCGGACAATGTGCTGCGTGGTGGCCTGACCAGGAAGCACATCGACCCGTCAGCGCTGGTGCAGGTGGTCGACTTCTCGGCGAACCCGATGCGGCCACTCCCCCCCGAACTCGAACTGCCGGGCCTGTGGTTCTATCCGACCGGTGAGCGCGCCTTCGCGCTGTGGCGGATCGAACTGATGCCCGGACGCCTGATCGAGTTGCCAGCCCAGGAATCCAGCCGCATCGTGCTGTGCACCGACGGCGAGATCGGGCTGTCGACCGGGCAGGACTCCCTCATCTGCGAGGTGGGCAGGGCAGCATATCTGCGGCCCGGCGAAGACGTCTGCATCAGCGGTCAGGGCCAGGCCTTCCTGGCCGCGACCGGTGCTGACGCCTGAGTTACGCTCAGCTGTTCCAGCGCAGAACTGCCCAGGACTCCTTCTCACGCCCCAGGATCGAGACCGAGGCCACCTCGAGCGGGAAGCTCTGCCCGAAGATCAGCGGGAAGTCGAGCCAGCACAATGCCAGCACCCGCGATGCGTGTCCGTGACCAAAACAGATCGCCTTGTCAACACCAGACTCGCGGACCCGGTGCACCACCCGGGTGAGGCGGGCACGCACGATATCGGCTGATTCACCGCCGGGGCAGCCGTTGAACCACAACCGCCAGCCGGGGTGGTGGTTGGTACGGATTTGCTTGGAGGTCAATCCCTCATAGTCGCCGTAGTGCCATTCCTGCAGATCATCGGTGATCTCATAATCGTTGAATCCCGCCAATTCAGCGGTCTTGCGGGCGCGCAGCCGGGGACTGGACAAAACCAGCCCGAATTCGGCCGGATCCAGCCGCTCACGCAGCGACTTCGCCTGGTCGGCCCCGACATCGGTGAGATCGATGTCGGTATGGCTGGTGTGCTGGCCTGACTTGCTCCATTCGGTCTGTCCGTGACGCACGAGGTAGAGGATGGTCATGAGGCCATGATGTCAGGAATCGGCTTGTCGCGAGGCTGCTTGACTACCTCAGGTGGTTCCCGGCCACCCATGCCGTGGTCGCGAAACGCTCAGCTATGCAGGCGTCGGATACTGTCGCCCAAGACCCGCTCGCGACGCCTACGTAGCTGAAGAAACGGCACCCGGCCATATCTGAGGCCTGGATGGCCGAATCCGTGAACAGCAAATTCAGCCGTTCGATTCGGCTGGCGACAGATTATGAGGGCAAACCCGGGATCACGTGGAGCCTCCGAAGGGAGTCGAACCCTTGACCCTCCGCTTACAAGGCGGATGCTCTGGCCACTGAGCTACGGAGGCAGGCGGGGCGCCCGCACGCACCATTGTGCCCGGCCGGGCGCGCCAAGGCGAAATCAGGCCTGGGACTGCTTCATCTGGCGGCTCGACCGGATGAAGGCCATCACCATGATCACCACGACCAGACCGATGGCGACATAGTTGGCGATCTTCGCGTACGCCTCGAGTACCACCACTGCTGGTTCGCCCACCACGTAGCCGAAGACGAAGTAGATGATCAACCAGGTGAGGCTGGCCAGGAAGTCCAGGACGAGGAACTTCTTCACGCTCCAGCCGTGCGCACCGGCAAGCACGAAGACCACTGCCATGATCGGCAGCGGGATCGGCACGTAGGCGACAAACATGCCCAACCAGCCCAACTTGTTCGCCCACCGCTCGACTCGTGCGTAGTTGCGTGAGGCACGAGCTGACTGACCGGCCCACACCTCGATCATGCCGCGTCCCCACAGCCGGCCGGCCCACCAGTACGTCCAGTCGAGCTTGATCGACATCACTGCACCCAGCAGCACCGGCCAGATGAATGGCAGTTCGGTACCCACCCGGACCACCGAACCCAGCGCGGTCACACCTGAGCGTGAACCCAGCAGGGCGACCAGCCAGGGCAGGCGTTCGGGAGCACCTAGCAGCCAGGCCCTGACCGGCAGCATGGCCAGGCTGAAGATTCCGAGGAATCCGATCCAGGCCATACAGGCGATGTCGGCACGCCCGGGCTTGTTCTTCCACGGCATGGAGGGGTCGTTCCACCACTCCTGTTCGGTCTGCTCAGCCTGTTCGCTCTGCTCGGCATCGAGTGGAGTCGCTGCAGCGTCCGCGGTATCCGGGTTGAAGTCCTCGTCGGGACGCTCTGCTGCCACGCGGCGAGTGTACCCGCTGGCGCCTCAGGACCCCTAGCCTTGCACCATGAGCGAGCAGACCGCACTGGCCGAACTGATGGCCATCAACGAACAGATCGGCCCCGCCGAATCGCAGGCAGACGCAGCCTGGTTCGAACAATTGCTGCACGAACAATTCGTGATGCGCAGGCCCGGCGGCCAACTATCCACCAGGGCCGAATTCATCAGCGGACTCAACACCACCGCCGAGCGCCGAACGATCATGCAGGGCATCCAGATCCACGGGCAGTACCGGGCAACCGCACGCTGTCGGGTCGACAAATGGGACCTCGCCACCCCCGAGGAGGTGCAGCATTTCGACAACCTTCGGGTGTTCATCCTTGCCGACGGCCGCTGGCAGCTGATCTGCTGGCTCACTGAACCGCTGTGATGGGCCTTTCCCTGCCGTAGTCGGGCGTGGCATTCTAGGGGGAGGACGGCGCCAACCGTCCTTCTACTACGGATCGTTGGGCACGTTCCTGCCCATGGAAAGGATGGGTGGCCCATGGCCACAGTCAGCTACCGGGATGCCACGCGCGTCTATCCCGGTTCAGATCACCCTGCCGTCAACAAGCTCAACCTCGAGATCGGCGACGGCGAATTCATGGTCCTCGTCGGCCCCTCGGGTTGCGGCAAGTCCACCTCGCTGCGGATGCTCGCCGGCCTGGAGGACATCAACGCCGGCTCGGTGTGGATCGGCGACCGTGATGTCACCGACCTGCCACCGAAGGATCGCGACATCGCGATGGTCTTCCAGAACTATGCGTTGTACCCGCACATGACAGTCGCCGACAACATGGGCTTCGCCCTGAAGATGCAGGGCGTCCACAAGGACGAACGCGACAAGCGGGTCCGCGAGGCCGCTGAACTGCTGGGCCTGCAGGAACTGCTCGCCCGCAAACCCAAGAACCTGTCCGGTGGGCAGCGCCAGCGGGTAGCCATGGGACGCGCAATCGTCCGCAACCCGCAGGTCTTCCTGATGGATGAGCCGCTGTCGAACCTGGACGCGAAGTTGCGCGTCCAGACCCGCACCCAGATTGCTGCCCTGCAGACCCGGCTGGGTGTCACCACTGTCTACGTGACCCACGACCAGGTCGAGGCGATGACGATGGGCGACCGGGTCGCGGTGATGAAGGACGGTCTGCTGCAGCAGGTCGACAGCCCACTGGTGCTCTACGACGAGCCGGTCAACCTGTTCGTCGCCGGTTTCATTGGCTCGCCAGCCATGAACCTGACCGAGGCCCGCATCGTGGATGGTGGCATCAACATCACCGGCCACGTCCTGCCGGTGCCGCGCGAGGTGCTCAGCAAGGCCAGCAGCGACACCGTCGTGGTCGGCATCCGGCCCGAAAACTTCGATCTGTCACCTGATGACAGCGGTATCGCGATGGAGATCGCGGTGGTCGAAGAGACTGGTGCCGACTCGTACCTCTACGGCGCGCTCAAGGGTCACTCCGAGGAAATCGTTGCCGGTGACACCGCGCAGCAGATCGTCGCCCGCGTGACCACCCGCACTCCACCGGCGCGTGGCGAAGTCGTCCACCTGCAGGCCGACCCGACGATGGTGCATGTCTTCGACAAGGACAGTGGTACCCGCCTGTCGGCGTAACCAGCACTTCACTGCAGGGGCTCACCGAAAGGCGGGCCCCTGCACTGTTCCCAGGTAACCGCGATCCTTCAGTAGGCGAACTGGGCGCAGGCCGCACCGGGCGCAAAGGGCGCTAGCTTGGTCGCCATGACTGGCGAGATTTCTGCCCTGGGACGCGGCCTGCGCACCGGGCTGGACACTGATCCGACCTTCGGTTCGATCGTCCCCCCGATCTATCCGGGAACGAACTATGCCTTCGACGGGCTCGGGGATACCCCCCGCTATGACTACAGCCGGGCAGGCAACCCGACCCGTGACCTGCTCGCCCAGGCGATCACCACGCTGGAGGGTGGGGCCGGTGCGGTGGTGACCGCCTCCGGGCTGGCAGCCCTGACCACGGTTTTCACCAGCGTGGTGGGGGTGGGCGGCCGGGTGGTCGCCCCGCACGACTGCTACGGCGGCACCTGGCGGCTGCTGAACCACCTGGCCGATCGCGGCACTCTGCGCGTGGACTACGTCGACCAGACCAATCCCGACGAACTGGCTGCCGCGCTGGCCAGCCCGGCCGACCTGCTGCTGATCGAGACCCCCTCCAACCCGCTGCTGCGGCTGGTCGACCTGGCGGCCGCAATCAACCAGGCCCGGCAGGCGGGGGTCCCCACCGCGGTCGACAACACCTTCTGCTCACCGGTGCGCCAGCGTCCGCTCGACTACGGCGCTGACCTGGTGGTGCATTCGACCACCAAGTTCATCAACGGCCACTCCGATGTGGTGGGCGGGGCGGTTGTGGCCGCTACCGAAGTGCGGGCCGAGCAGTTGGTGCACTGGGCCAACGTGCTCGGTCTGACCGGTGGCGCCCTCGACTCGTGGTTGACCCTGCGCGGGCTCCGCACGCTGGACGCCCGGGTGCGGGTCCACGACGCGAACGCCGCTGAACTGGTGGATTTGCTGACCAGCCACCCTGCGGTATCAGCGGTGCACTACCCCGGCCTGCCCGACCACCAGGGACACCAGATCGCTGCCCGCCAGCAGTCCGGGTTCGGCTCGATGATCAGTTTCGAACTGGCCGGGGGCTATTCGGCAGCCGCCGCCTTCTGCCGCGGGTTGCGGTTGTTCAACCTGGCCGAATCACTGGGCGGGGTTGAATCGCTGGTGGCCCACCCGGCCTCCATGACCCATGCAGCGATGACCCCCCAGGCCCAGTTGGCGGCCGGCATCACCCCTGCCCTGCTACGGCTATCGGTCGGGATCGAGCCGGTGGCTGACCTGCAGGCCGACGTGCGGGACGGGCTTGACCGTGCCCTGGCCAGCCGGCCAGTGGCAGACTGAAGGCGTGCCTCGTTTCCTGTCGGCGACCCCGAATGCGCTGCTCATTCCGCTTCCGTGGCAGCTGCCACTGGAGGAATGGCCCGCTGAACACCTGGTGGCACTGCCCCGCGGTATCTCGCGGCATGTGGTGCGGTTCATCGAGATCGGGGGTCATGTCCACGCCGCCAAGGAAGTCAACGAGACCCTGGCGCTGCACGAATACCGGTTGCTGCACGAACTGGTCCGGCTGGGCACCCCGGCGGTCGAGCCGGTCGGAGTGGTGTCCGCGCGTGAAACCGTCGACGGTGAGCCCCTGGACCCCATCCTGATCACCCGCCACCTGCAGTTCGCCCTGCCCTACCGGGCACTGTTCGCACCCGGGGTGCGCGAGGACACCGTGTTGCGGCTGCTCGATGCGATGGTGGTGCTGCTGGCCAGGCTGCACCTGAGCGGCTTCATGTGGGGTGACGCATCACTGTCGAATATCCTGTTCCGGCGTGATGCCGGCGAGTTCGCTGCCTATCTGGTGGACGCCGAGACCGGTGAATTGCATGACTGGCTCAGCCAGGGCCAACGCGCCCACGACCTCGAGATCGCCCGGATCAACATCTTCGGCGACTTCTGCGACCTGGAGGCCGGCGGTCTGCTCGATGAATCCCTCGATCCGATGACGATGGTCGACACCATCCAGCACCGATACGACGAACTGTGGCAGGAGCTCACCGGTGCCGAGGAGTTCAGCGGTTCGGAGCTGCACCGCATCGAGGGCCGGGTGCGCCGGCTCAACGCGCTGGGTTTCGACATCGCCGAACTGGACATCGTGACCGCCCCCGACGGCAGCACGATCCGGATCCAGCCGAAGGTGGTGGACGCCGGGCACCATTCACGGCGCCTGCTGCGGCTGACCGGCCTGGACACCGAGGAGAACCAGGCCCGCCGGCTGCTGAACGACCTGGACACCTATATCGTCCAGAGCGGGCAGCAGCAAGTTGACGAGTCGGTTGCCGCGCACCGCTGGCTCACCGAATCCTTTGAACCGGTGATCAGTGCGATCCCGCTCGAACTGATGCGTAAACGCGACCCGGCACAGATCTACCACGAGATCCTCGACTACCGCTGGTACCAGGCCCAGCGCGAGAGCCGCGAGGTACCGATGCTGGAGGCGACTGCGGGCTATGTGCGTGACGTGCTGCGCGACCTGCCTGATGAGGCGATGTCGACCCTGGCGCCGCATCCACACAGCCGCCAGCTGGCCAACCCCTACGACCCCTCACATGGCTACGTCGAGGACCCCACCACCGAGTACCTGCCGGCCGTGGTCGACCCCTGGGAGGCCGACACCGAGGAAATCGACCTCGCTGATGCCAACCGGCTCGACATACGCAAACTGCGCGGCGATCAGCCCTGAGCCAGGTGGCTACTGTTCGTCGTGTTCGTCCTCGGGCTTGTGGGCTCGGGCCAGTTGCTGCACAGCGTCCTGACCGAAACTGAACCAGCCCTCGGTACCCAGTGAGGTGACCGCGAAATCACTGGCGGCCGATGCGCCGGAAGCCTGCTCGGCCTCGGCGTCCACGAACGGGTCGAAGCGGTCAGCGGGCTCGCCCGGCGCTACCGGTCGCGGGCCCGACTCGATGTTTGCCCGCACCTGGTCGCCGATCGAACCAGTGCTGCGCGGACGGTGCTTGCGGACTTCAGCCATGGTTCCTCCCAGTGGTCAGCTCTGGCGTCCCCGATTCTATGCCGGTCAGCGAATGTAAGCTCTGACAGGTGAGCTTCCATCTTTACGACGAACGAACCGGCCAGGTGGTCGAGTTCAGTCCCCTGGTGCCCGGCAAGGCGTCCATCTACCACTGCGGGTTGACTGTGCAGGCGCCACCGCACCTGGGCCATATTCGCAAAGAGGTGGTCTTCGATGTGCTGCGGCGCTGGCTGACGGCGCAGGGCTATGACGTGACGGTGGTCGCAAACATCACTGACATCGACGACAAGATCCTGGCCAAGTCGGCGGCACAGGGCATGGAATGGTTCGAGCTGGCCTACGCGATGGAACTTGAACTGCACCGGGCCTACCGGGCGCTGGGTTGCCAGCCACCGAATTATGAGCCGCGGGCGACCGGGCACATCCCGGAGATGCTCCAGATGATCGAGGCCCTGCTCGAACGTGGCCACGCCTATGTGGCCCAGGACGCCTCGGGTGATGTCTACTTCGATGTGCGCTCCTGGCCCGACTACGGCGAACTGTCTAACCAGAAGATCGACGACATGGCACCCGCCGCTGACGCCGATCCACGCGGCAAGCGCGACCCCCGCGACTTCGCCTTGTGGAAGGGCAGCAAACCCGGTGAGCCGGCAACCGCCTCATGGCCCAGCCCATGGGGTCGCGGACGCCCCGGCTGGCACCTGGAGTGCTCGGCGATGAGCCTGAAGTACCTGGGCAGTGCCTTCGACATCCATGGCGGTGGACTCGACCTGCGCTTCCCGCACCACGAGAACGAGCTGGCCCAATCGCGGGCAGCCGGTCACGATTTCGCCACCTACTGGATGCACAACGCATTCGTGACGATGGCCGGCGAGAAGATGAGCAAGTCCCTGGGTAACAGCGCCCTGGTCAGCGAGGTGACCAGGCAGTATCCACCGCGAGCCATCCGGCTCTACCTGACCGCCCCGCACTACCGCTCGGCGATCGAATTCTCATCGACATCACTGGAGGAGGCCACCGCGCAACTGGAGCGCATCGACTCCTTCCTGGAACGTGCTGGTGCCCAGGGCCCGGTCGATCTCGATATCGCCCAACTGCCGCAGGCGTTCGTCGCTGCCCTGGATGACGACCTGGGTACCCCGGCCGCCATCGCCGCCATCTTCGAGGGTGTGCGTCAGGGTAACCGTGCCCTGGAGGCCGGCGACGAGCAGGCCACCGCGGCCGCGCTTGCGCAAGTGCGCGCCATGCTGCACGTGCTGGGGCTCGACCCGCACGACGCGCAGTGGGCAGACGATGCCGGCCACGACCTGACTGCTGTGGTCGACGGGCTGGTGCCACTGGTCCTTCAGGCCCGTGCCCAGGCCCGGGAACGCAAGGACTGGGCCGCCGCCGACGCGATCCGCGACCAGCTGGCCGAACTCGGACTGAAAATCGAGGACACCGCTGACGGCGTCCGCTGGAGCCTGTGAGGAGAACCATGGCACGCAAGGTTGGCTCAGGCGGCCAGCGCAGGAAGGGGCTGGCAGGCCGCGGCCCCACCCCCAGGGCTGAGGACCGCGTCTACCACAAGGCCTATCGGGACAAGAAGGCTGCATCATCCGGCGGTGGCCGGCAGTCGGGTCGGGGCGGGCGGCCCAGTTCGCATGGCCGTGGCGCTGGCGCGGACTGGGTCGTCGGACGCAACCCGGTGCTCGAGGCGATGCAGGCCGGGATGCCGATCAAGACCGCCTACGTGGCCGAGGGCAGTGAACGGGACACCCGGCTGCGCGAGATCTTCAAGTACGCCGCCGACAACTCGATCTCGTTGCTGCAGACCTCGCGGGCCGAACTGGACCGGCTCACCGGCGGCGCAGTGCACCAGGGGGTGGCACTCCAGCTGCCCGGCTACGACTACCTGCACCCTGATGACCTGCTCGCCGACGCCCTCCACGACCAGACCAAGCAGGCACTGGTGATTGCCCTGGACGGCATCACCGACCCGCACAACCTGGGGGCGATCATCCGCTCGGCAGCAGCCTTCGGGGCCCACGGTGTGGTGATCCCGGAGCGGCGTAGCGCCTCGGTGACCGCAGTGGCGTGGAAGGCCTCGGCTGGCGCGCTGGCCCGCGTTCCGGTCGCGATGGCCGTCAACCTGAACCGGACGCTCAGCGACTACGCGAAGGCCGGCTTCACCGTTGCCGGGCTGGCCGGGGAGGGTGAAACCGATATTGCTGGCATCCCCGGAGTCGATGGCCCCCTGGTGGTGGTCATCGGTTCGGAGGGTGATGGCCTGGCCCGGCTCACCCGCGAACGTTGTGATCTGCTCGCCCGCATTCCCATCACCAGCCAGATCGAGAGCCTCAATGCCTCGGTCGCGGCGGGTATCGCCCTGTATGAAGTGGCGCGCTGCCGGGGTGAACTGGGTTAACCTGCGCAACGGCGTCGCGGCACAATATAGGATCTTTGCCAGACATGTGTGGTCCTGCCCGAAAGGTACCCCGAGATGGCCGATCCTGCGGTGAAGCCCCTAAAGCGCAAGGTGCTGCGCGACACCGTATATGAATCGCTGATCGACCTGCTGATGTCCGGCGACCTCGAGCCGGGTGCAGCGCTGAGCATCGACGCGCTTGCCCAGCAGTTGGGGGTCTCCCCCACCCCGGTGCGCGAGGCGCTGGTGCACCTGGAACGCACCGGCCTGGTGACCCGCGCCGCGCTGCGCGGTTACCGGGTTGCCCCACCCATGGATGCCGACATGATCGCCCAGTTGTGCGATGCCCGGATCCTGATCGAGACCGGCGCGCTGGAACTGGCCATGCGGTACGCCACCGAGATGGCACCAGAACTGGCCAGGGCCCATGCCGCCCACGAACGGGCAGCCCGCAAGGTCGACGGCACCAGCCCCACCAGGGCAGCACTGGTCGCCTACCGCAAGTACCTGGACGCCGACTGGGCCTTCCACCGCACCATCTTCAACTTCAGCCGCAACTCCTACCTGCTCGCCACCGCGGACACCCTGCCGGCGCACCTGCACCAGTTGCGCCAGTCGGCCACCAAGGGCATCCGGGACGTCCAGCTGGCCGTCAGCGAGCACGCGACGGTGCTGGCGGCGGTCCAGGCGGGCGATGCCGACGCCGCGATCGCCGCACTTCGCCACCACCTTGAACAGGTCAAGGTGCGTTCGCTGGCCGGCGCCGGGACGCCCGACAGCTGAGCACGGGCTAGAGTTGCCTCGCCGATACCACATCTTTTCCGGGAGTTCTCGTGTCAGATCCTGCTGCCACCGCCACGACTGCCTACCAGGCAATGCTCAGCCTCGTGGAGAGCGTCGAGCCACGTATTGCTGAAGCGATCAGGGCTGAGCTGGTCGACCAGCGAGGTTCGCTGAAGCTGATCGCATCCGAGAACTACGCCTCACTACCGACGCTGCTGAGCATGGGCACCTGGCTTTCCGACAAGTATGCCGAGGGCACGATCGGGCACCGCTTCTATGCCGGCTGCCAGAACATCGACACCGTCGAGTCGGTCGCTGCCGAGCACGCCCGCAAACTGTTCGACGCCGAGTACGCCTACGTGCAACCGCATTCCGGCATCGATGCCAACCTGGTGGCCTACTGGGCGATCCTCAGCCACCATGTCGAGCGGCCTGCCCTGGCCAAGGTGGGCGCCAAGACCGTCAACGACATGAGCCAGGCCGATTGGGACGAACTGCGCCACGCCTTCGGCAACCAGCGACTGATGGGCATGAGCCTGGACGCCGGCGGTCACCTGACCCACGGCTTCCGGCACAACATCTCGGGCAAGATGTTCGACCAGCGCTCCTACGGCACCGACCCGACGACCGGGCTGATCGACTACGAGGCTGTGCGTGCCCAGGTCCGCGAGTTCGAGCCGCTGATTCTGGTGGCCGGCTACTCGGCCTACCCGCGCCGGATCAACTTCGCCACGATGCGCGAGATCGCCGATGAGGTCGGCGCGGTGCTGATGGTCGACATGGCACACTTCGCCGGCCTGGTGGCCGGCCAGGTCTTCGTCGGTGATGAGGACCCGGTGCAGTTCGCTGATGTGGTGACGACCACCACCCACAAGTCGCTGCGCGGCCCGCGCGGTGGCATGGTGCTTGCCACCGAAGAGTACGCCGCCGATGTCGACCGTGGCTGCCCGATGGTGCTGGGTGGCCCGCTGGGTCACATGATGGCCAGCAAGGCCATCGCACTGGCCGAGGCCCGGCAGCCGTCCTTCGCCGACTACGCCCAGCGGGTGGCCGACAATGCCAAGGCGCTGGCCGAGGGATTCCTGAAGCGCGGGGCGACACTGGTGACCGGCGGCACCGACAACCACATCGTGCTGGTGGACGTGGCCTCATCGTTCGGGTTGACCGGGCGTCAGGCCGAGAGCGCCCTGCTGGACGCCGGCGTGGTCACCAACCGCAACTCGATCCCCCGCGACCCGAACGGTGCCTGGTACACCTCGGGTATTCGGCTGGGCACCCCTGCCCTGACCACCCGCGGGTTCAACACCGCCGACATGGACGTGGTTGCCGACCTGATCGTTGGAACCCTGCAGCAGACCACGCCGACCCTGACTGCCGCTGGTGCGCCCGGCAAGGCGAAGTACTCCATGGCTGACGGGGTGGCGGCTCGCACCCAGGCCGCAGCGGACGAGTTGCTGGGCAACCACCCGCTGTACCCCGGTCTGGAACTCTGAGCGGTCCCGACTCGTCTCGCGCTAGTGGCGCGAGACGAGTTTGCCCTCCATCGTGGTGATGAAGTCGTCCAGCGAACCCGGCAGGTCACTGAGCTGCCAGGTCTGGGGCGCGCGGTACCAGCCCAGGTCGTCCGGGTCGGGCACGCCGGGATCATCATCGGCAGCCACCAGCGCCTCGAGCCAGCGGTCGGTACCGCCCAGCACGATCGCATAGGGCAGGATCCGGCTGATCTCACCGTAGACGTCGTCCTTGGGCACATTGCCGGTTGGCTGGGTGGCCAGGTTGACTGCGAGGACGTCCAGACCCTTGAGCACCGAGGCTCCCTTGGCGGTGCGGCGGGCCATCTGGCCGCTCACCCAGACCAGCCCGATGGCCAGACCCAACAGCACCAGCCCGACGATCCCGAAGCGGGTGAAGGCCACCAGCAGGCCCAACGCCACCAGGGCGGTGACCACTGCGAAGGCCCCGATGCGTGACCAGTTGCGGCGCACCTGGTCGGGACGCGCGGCAAACCAGCCCTCGGCCACGACCTCGTCATAGATCTGTTCCTGGACGGTCGCGGCCACTTCATCGACCCGTTCACTGATGTGCGAGACGGTCGCTGCCTGCCCGTCAGCCGGTGCCAGGGCATCCAGCAGGGTTTGCTCATAGGCGTGCAGTTCGCCGCGTCCGTCGGTGCCCCGTTCGAAGGTCCAGTCAGTGGGTGCGTGCACGCTCTGCTTCGGTAGCTCGATGATGCTCAGGTGGCCGCGCTGGGCCAGGTCGATCACGGTGGCGGCGATGTCGATGGGGTCGACATGCTCGTCGGCCAGGGTGCCGACCTCGCCGGGCCGCATCTTTGAGACCAGCTTGAACCGTTCCTCACCGGCAGCCACCGGCTCGAAGGTGCCAACCAGGGTGGGGGCACCACCGGCGGCGTCCGAGCCGCGGGCGCGGTGCAGCAGCCACAGTCCCAGCGCACCCAGCAGCAGCGTGCCCAGGGCTGCCAGCAACTGCACGGGGCCCGCCGAGAATGCGCGGTCCAGCGTCCACTGCTCGGTGATCACCTGGTTGGGCGCGACTGCGGTGCTGGGCAGTGAGAAGGTGAGGATGACGACCTCACCGGCGCCGCGCGGGCCGTCGGTGAACTGCGGGTTGATCGCCTCGAAGGTGCCCGATGCGTAGGTGCGGCAGCTCATCGGGTTGGCCGGTGGGCCGGCCTGGCAGTCGATGTCGTCGGTGCGGGTGCCGGTTGGCAGCACGATCTCGCCGCTGACCTCTTCGACGCCGACGCTCAGGCCCTGCAGGACGCGCCAGGAGACCTCGGTCGCCTCGCGCTGGTCAGTTACCGGCGGCAGGGCCACTGCGGCACCGATGACCTGGTACGAGATGACTACCGGCTGATCTGTCTGCGACGCATCAACCGTGATCACCAGGTAGTCACCATCGTTGGTGATGGCCGGGGCCAGGTCCTGTCCGCCGGAGGTGACGGTGACGTCGGTGATTTCGTAATTCAGCTGAGTGAAGTCGAGCGCCTGCCTGGTGGTTGCCAGCCGCTGCACAAGTTCGGCTGGGCCAGCTCCGTTGAAGGTGATCGTCTCGGTGATCGACAGGGTGCCGTCACCGGCGACCTCTCCCGTCACGACATAGCTCTGGGCCATGTCCTGGGCGCTGGCCGGTGCGATCACAGCCAGCAGGCCGGCCATGCAGGTGGCGACGAGCACGGCCATCGCGGTCCCGGCCCTGCGGACCAATCCCGGACGAACGGACTTGCGCATCCCGTGTTGAGTGCTCAAGGCGCACCTCTTCTCGTGCATCTGGCTTATCGTGCCCAAGCTATCGCACCCCAACCGGTGGTGCACCCCTCGGCGACCGGCCTATGCTCGTTGGTAATCATCATCCAGCGACAGGGGTGGCTCGTGAGTCAGTGGGGCCAGCAGGGCCAGCGCTATGGCGCACCGACCCAGTGGCGCAACCAGCCCAACCAGTGGGGTACCGCACCACGCCAGCAGGTGACCTGGTCACCACAGACCAGCCAGATTCCCCACACCGGATATGGCGGTGTCTACGGCAGGCCACCGGCACGCCGGGGCGGGTCCGGAAACGCGCTGCGCATGCTGATCCTGGCTATCGGCGCCATCATCGCCGGAATGATCGTGATCTCGATGCTCAGCAGCGTCGATGACCCCGGCGGCCCAGTGGTGACTGATCCCGGGCAGTACCAGAACGAGGAATACCAAGTCCCGCCGATCGATACCAACCCGCCTGAACTGCCGATGCCGACCACCTATGGCGAGGCGTCACAGTGGCTGGTCGACAACCCCATCTACAACGCCAACGTGTCGATGCCGGTGCGTTGTGAGGCGCAGCCGATCGACCTGATGAACGCCTCGAAGACTGAGCTCGAGGACCACTTCAATGAGCTGACGGGCTGCCTGATGCGGGTATTCGGCCCGTCACTGGAGAGCGTCGGGTTCATCCCGGTGCGGCCGAGCGTGACCGTCTACAGCAGCGAGATCAACACCCGTTGCGGGACGATGCCGCGGATGAATGCGGCCTACTGCTCGGCTGACCAGCAGGTCTACTACGCCTCCGACCTGCCGCAGATCATCCCGGCCCAACTGCGCAACACCAACTACGTCGTCGAGTCGGTCATCGCGCACGAGTTCGCGCACGCCATCCAGGGCCGCGCCGGCATCCTGATCTCATCGGCCGCCTGGGAACAGAATTCCAACGAGGCCACCGCCAACGAGTTCTCCAGGCGCCTTGAGGTGCAGGCTGATTGCTGGTCGGGCCAGTTCATGAGTTCGGTCGGGCAGTCGGTGGGGGTGGATGCCAATGGCATCGACGAGTTGGCCCGGCTGTTCCACAGCATCGGGGATGACGTGCTCACGGGTGATCCAGGTATCGAGGGCAACCACGGCCGGGGCGCCTCACGCATGGCCTGGTTCCTGGCCGGCTCGCAGAGCAGTTCGATGGGCACCTGCAATGCCTTCAACGCTGCTGCCTCCGAGGTGCGCTAACCCTGCCTGGTGACCAGTGCGGACGCCATAGCGGCCACGCCCTCGCCGCGGCCGGTGAAGCCGAGCCCGTCGGTGGTGGTGGCCGATAGCGAGACCGGGGCGTCCAGCACACTGCTGAGCAGGTGTTCGGCCTCGGTGCGACGCGCGGCCATCCGGGGGCGGGTGCCGATCAGTTGCACTGCCACATTGACCACCCGCCAGCCCGCCTGGTCGAGCCGGCGCCGGGTCTCGGTGAGGAAGGCCACCCCGCTGGCCCCGGCCCAGGCCGGATCGCTGGTGCCGTAGTTCGATCCCATGTCGCCCAGCCCGGCCGCCGACAGCAACGCATCGCAGGCCGCGTGGCAGACCACATCGCCGTCGGAGTGGCCAGCCAGACCAGCTGGTTCGTCAGCGAAGTGCAGGCCGGCCACCCACATCTCGACCCCATCAGCCAGCCGGTGGACGTCGAACCCGATGCCGGTACGGATCATGGCTTCATCAGCCGGCGGATCCGGCGTCCGGAGTGGTGGCCCATGCTGTCGCGGATCTTCCACAGGGCGCGGGCAATGGTCATGTCGGTCGGTTCGGTCACCTTCATCGACAGCCGTGAACCGTCCACCAGCACCACCTTGTGGCCGGCCTGCTCGGCGCAGGACAGGTCATCGGTGAACTCCGCACCCGAATCAGCCAGCCGGGTGTGCGCATCCAGGATCACCTCGCGGGGGAAGCCCTGCGGGGTCTGGATGGCCCGCAGGATCGACCGGTCGATCACCTCGGTGCTGCCGTTGCCATCAATGGTGCGCATCGAATCGGTGACCGGGATCGCCGGTGCCACTGCCTCGGCACCGGAACGCACCGCCGCGATCACGTCGGCCACCACATTGGCCGGCACCATCGGGCGCACTGCATCGTGGATCAGCACCACGCTGGCATCAGCCAGCCGCGGGTCGTCGCGGACCACCTTCAGGCCGTTGAAAACCGATTCCTGCCGGCTGGCGCCACCGAAGGTCTTGATGATGGGGATCGGGGATGCAGCCAGGGTTTTCTGCAAGCGCTTGGCGACCTGCTGGTTGACCACCACGACCGCATGGGTGCAGCCCCCGGCCGCCATCGCCTCGATCGACATCGCCAGCAGTGCGCGTCCGGTCAGCTTCAGTGCGGGCTTGGGGACGTCCCCGCCATACCGCAGGCCCAAACCTGCACCCACCACGACCGCGACCACTGACTCTGACATGGCAATGAGTCTTGCACAGGCTTGCCCCCGCGAGCACTGCGTGGGTAGGAAGGTGCCATGACCGGCCCGAAACCAGCGCACCCGGCCGTGCTGCGCGCCCCCTTCCTGATCGTCAACCCAAAGGCCTACCTGTACGGTGAGGCGCTCCTCGGGCTGGCTCTGCTGGTTGACGAACTGGCCGGCAGTTTCGGCATCGACACCCTCTTCACAGCCCAGCATGTCGACCTCCGGATGGTCGCCGAGAGCACCACAAACCTGCTCGTGACCGCCCAGCACCTTGACCCGATCACCGTTGGACGCGGCATGGGCCTGATCCTGCCCGAGGCGCTGGCAGCAGCTGGCATTGGTGCGGTGGTGCTGAACCATGCCGAGCACCGGGTCTCACTGGCCGTCCTGGACGATTCGATCCGGCGTGCCCGCCAGGTTGGCCTGCTCGCCGTGGTCTGTGCTGATTCGGACGCGCAATGCCGGGCAGTGGCAGCTCTGGGCCCTGATGTGGTCATCTGTGAGCCGACCGACCAGATCGGAACCATGGAAATGGACGACTGGGCCTATGTCGAACGCACAACCAGGCTGGTCAAACAGGTTGATCCACACATCCTGGTCATTCAGGCGGCCGGAGTCGCCAGCGGCGCCGATGTCGCCCGGGTCCTGGCACTCGGTGCCGACGGTTCGGGTGGCACCAGCGGTATCATCGCGCACCCCGACTGGCGTGAAATCCTCACCGAGATGTACACCGCGCTGGCCAATCACCGCGCGCAACGGCTGTCCTGACCCAGTCACGGCGCCAGCCCACTATTCTGCTGGTGAAGGTGAACGCTCACTGCCCATAGGAGTGCCAATGTCGGACGCGTTGTGGACCAGCCAGGTAGTCAATGTGGGACGCGACGCCGGCGAGATGCTCGAGGCGGGCGTGCTGATCCTCTTCGCTGATCCGTGCCCTGATGCGCTGGCCGAGGTGAGCGTGGTGCATTCCGGCGCCAAGTCCCCCACCGGCCCGATCGAGGCCGGCGACCAGTTCCGGATCGCTGACCAGGGCTACTCGGTGGACGAGGTCGGGCAGCGCGTCCAGAGCAATCTCCACGAGCTGGGCCATGTCGTCATCTACGTCAACCAGCCCGAGCAGGAATTGCTGCCGGGCGCGATCAAGGCCACCGGGCCTGCTCTGAAGCGTCCCCCGATCGGTTCGGTCCTCGGCTTCTACCCGGCCTGAGGTCCGGTGCCGGCTCAGCCCTCGTATTTGTACCCCAGCCCCCGCACGGTCACCAGGCGGGTCGGGCTGGACGGCTCGGTCTCGATCTTGGAACGCAGCCGCTTGACGTGCACGTCCAGGGTCTTGGTGTCCCCCACATAGTCGGCACCCCAGATGCGGTCGATCAGCTGGCCGCGGGTCATCACCCGCCCGGCGTTGCGCAGCAGCACCTCGAGCAGTTCGAATTCCTTGAGTGCCATCCGCACCAGCTCACCGCGCACCTGCACCTCGTGACGCTCGACATCCATCCGCACATCGCCCACCTCGACCACCTCGGGCAGCAATTCGGAATCCTGGCCGCGCCGCAGCACCGCCCGGATGCGGGCAACCAGTTCGCGGTGGCTGAACGGTTTGGTCACGTAGTCGTCGGCGCCCAGTTCGAGACCCACCACCTTGTCGATCTCGGAATCGCGGGCGGTAACCATGATCACCGGCACATTCCCGCGTACCCGCAACTGCCGGCAAACCTCGGTGCCCGGCATCCCGGGCATCATCAGGTCGAGCAGCACCAGGTCGGCACCGTTGCGATCGTATTCGGCCAGGCCGGAGTCACCGTCGACAGCCTCGGCGACCTCGAAGCCCTCACGTTGCAGCATGTAGGCGGTGGCCTCGCGGTATGACTGCTCGTCCTCGATGATCAGGATCCTGGTCACGGCATGCCTCCTGTGTTTGGCGGTTCCTCGTGGGCGGGCAGGCGGATGGTGAACGTGGAGCCCTGCCCCGGCTTGCTCCACACGTTGACGGTGCCGCCGTGGGCCACGATGACGTGCTTGACGATCGACAGCCCCAGGCCGGTGCCACCATGCTCGCGGCTGCGGGCGTAGTCGACCCGGTAGAAGCGCTCGAAGATCCGCTCCAGCTCTTCGGAGCGGATACCGATGCCGTTGTCGGCCACGCTGATCTCGACGAAGGTGTCCCCGGCATCCGCGGTCTGGCGGGTGCTGAGCGCCACCCTGGCCCCCGGTTCGGAATAGTTGATGGCATTGACCAGCAGGTTGGCCAGCGCACTGGTGAGTTGATCCTCGTCACCGAGCACCTCGAGCCCGGGAGCGCCAGCGACGTTGAGGGTGACCGAACGTGACGTGGCAAGTTCACGGCACTGGGCGGTGGCACCCACCACCACATCATCGATCTGGACGACCTCGGGGCTGGTCAACGGGTCATCCGATTCGAGCCGGGATAGCGAGATGAGCTGGCCGATCAGTTCACCGAGTCGTTCGGATTCGTGCACCATCCGGGTCGAAAACTTGCGCACCGCATCCGGGTCCTCGGCGGCCTGCTCGACTGCCTCGGCCAGCACCCGCATCGCACCCACCGGGGTCTTCAACTCGTGGCTGACGTTGGCAACGAAATCACGTTTGATCTCGTCGGTGCGCAGTTGGGCGCTGCGGTCGTCAGCGATCACCAGCATGATGCCGTCGTTCAATGAGGCCACCCGGACGGCCAACTCCAGCGGTGGGGAGCCCGGCTCACGGCGCACCTGGATGACCGTTGCCGCCACATTGCCCCGGTGCCGGGCATCGCGCACCAACTCCAGCACCTCCTCGTGGGCCACCCGGGTGCCGCGGACCAGACCGATCGCCCGGGCCGGCGGGTTGGAGTGCAGGACCTCGTCATAGGGGCCGGCCACCAGGGTCGCCGAACGCAGCAGGTCGACCGCCGCCCCCAGTTGCCCGGAGACCACCGGCACCTTGTCCGTGGGGGCGAATTCGCCCGCGCTGGCGCGGCGGTAGATCCACTTGGCTGCCGGTGCGTAGGTGAGCCCAAGCACCAGGCCAAGCAGGACGGCCAGCACGATCTCCACAGCCCGATGATAGGCCCCGGCCACCCGGGCGGGGGCTGTCCCCCCAGCTGGCGACCCAAAGCATTTGATGTTCACCGCGAGTACACCAAGAGTTCTTGTTCAAAGCGGTCCACGCGGGCTTGGCAGCCACCTGCCGGCGGCTGGCACCAATAGACTCCCAAGAGTGAACCAGACTGATGGAGCGCCGAGGAT
>JBMNPP010000019.1:0-22239 GCA_050943675.1 Brooklawnia sp. | reverse complement strand
GCGGTGTTCGACCCGCAGCACCTGGCCGAGGGCATCCCTGCCGGGCTGCGCTGGTCACCCGTGCGCGGGTGTGAGGACCCGCTGACCGCGATGATCCGCGCCAACGGCCTCGCCGCCGCGACCGGCCTGTCCTCCGGGGGCGTGGAGTCCGGCGGGTTCTGGGAAGGCAAGACCAGGACCGCGCTGCAGGCACTGCTGCACGCGGCCGCTCTCGAGGGCAGGGCGCCTGCTGAGTTGTTCCGGTGGACCCTCGACCCCAGCTCTGCGGCCGAGGCCGTCGCGATCCTGAACTCGAACCCGAACGCGGCGATGGGGTGGGGCGACTCGCTCGGCGCGATGATCGACGCCGACCCCAAGACCCGCGACAGCATCTGGCAAGGCGTCTCCCTCGCCCTTGCCGCCCTCGCCGACCCCCGAGTGCTCGATGCCGTCACACCCGGCACGCACGAACAGTTCGACCCCGAAACCTTCCTCACCCAGCAGGGCACCCTCTATCTGCTCGCCACCGGAGCCGGGGCCGGTGCGTCCGCCACCCTCGTCGCCGCGTTCGTGGAAGACCTCATCGAAACCGCCCGCAGACTCGCCGCCCGATCACCCGGGGCCCGACTCGACCCGCCACTACTGCTGGCGCTCGACGAGATCGGCAACCTCGCACCACTGCCTTCGTTGCCGATGCTGATGGCCGAAGGCGGCGGCACCGGGATCACGACCATGCCCGTCTTGCAGTCCCTCGCCCAAGCCCGAGACCGGTGGAGCGAGAACCAGGCAAGTGCGATCTGGGACGCCAGCATCGTCAAGATCGTCCTCGGCGGCGCGTCCAGCAGCCGCGACCTCCAAGACCTCTCCACGTTGATCGGCGAGCGCGACGAGTACACCGACAGCGTGACCCTCGGCGACCGCGGCACCCGCTCCAACCAGCGCTCCATACGACGGGTTCCGATCCTCCCACCCGACCGCATCCGCACCCTGCCCTTCGGCACCGGGATCACCCTGCTGCGCTCCGCACCACCCATCGTCACCGACCTACGCGCCTGGCCCACCCGCCCCGACGCTCCCCAGCTCCGCAGCGACCGCACCGAACTCGAAGCCCTCCTACGCCGCCCCGCACCCTGACGCGGCAGTTGGTGCCAGGAGCGCACCTGCCTGATACAGCGGCCACGACGAGCTGGCCGCCTGAGATCAGGAGGAAAGACTCATGGCTATCCAGACACAGCAGGCGTTCTCGGGGTTCATCGCGTCCGATCCGCAGCTCTCCGAGACGGAGAACGGCGACGCCAGGCTCTACATGAAGGTCGGCAAGGAGCACTACCGGCAGGAGCAGGACGGCTCGTTCACTCAGCTGGAGACGACCTTCCACCACCTCGTCGCGTTCAAGGCAGCGGCCGAGCAGGGAGCCGAACGGCTTGCCAAGGGCGACAAGATCGTCGCCGAAGGCTACGTCCGCGAGTACCGCTACCAGGACGCGAACGGCCAGAACATCGAAGGCGAAGAGTTCATCGCCCGCCGGATCGGCCACGACCTCGCCCGCACCCGCTACGAAGTGGATCGCTCGTCGCGCCGATCATCCGGTCGTGAGTCTGCCGCGTTCGACGCGCCTGAGTCTCGCTCCGTGTCGCAGCCCGCGACTGTCAGCATGTGAAGGGGCGACCGTGATGTCTGAGTACACCCCCGAGCCAGACGAGCCCGAAACCCACGACAACCTCCGAGGCGGCGCTGATTTCGACCATCCGGAGCCGCCGCACCCGGTCAACTGGAACTTGCTGAGCGCCCACGATCTGGAACAGGAATGGCTCGCGCTCAACGATTGGGTCGCCTGGCTGCGCCGCACCTATGGCCTGCCCGCATCGGTGATCCCGCCGTTCTGGCACCGGCATCCCGAACTCGTGTGGGAACTGTCCGCGCTGCACCTGCACTGGCTGTCCGCCTACGACCCCGAGCAGGACGGCTCCGCCCCTCTCGGGTGGCACCGCGACTTCGCCGAGGCCCGCGCACGACTTCGAGACTGGGTTGCGGCGTGTGGCACCCGCCTCGACCGCGACCGCCCGACCCGCCAGACGAGCTGGCCCGGCGAAGAACCCGCGCCGCCGGTCGAGGATGTCGTCATCGCTGACCGTGGCGAGGACTTCGTACAGTTCGTCTTCGACCAGGTCGATGCCCGCAGGGAGGCCGAGGAAGCGTTCTACGGGAGCCTCGACCCCGAGACGGGAGAACTGACATGAGCAGACCCACCGGTGCGCCTCCCGCACGGATGCGCGACTACCAGCTCGCCGCTGAGGTCCGCGAGACGCCCGACCTCCACCGGCTCGCGCAGCTGTTCATCGGCATGGCCCGGCAGCGCGCCACCCAAGACAAGCGCCGCCGGGCCAACACCGATCCTGGCCCGGCTGAGGGCCACGAGGTAGAATCAGACACGCAAGAAGCCAACGACTGAACCTTGGTTCGGTCGTGGTGCGCAGTCCTGTTTGGCCCTTCGTGGCTTACCCGGACGGGCTCCTCAGAGCCTCATCCGGGCCGTGTTTCCTGTTACGAGTCGCACCGCACCAGCGGTACCCGCCGTTCGTGCTGGCCCCACTCGTTGGGGAAGGAAACGCGACCCATGACCCTCACACAGCCAGCCGACACCGATGCGCTGGATCGAATCGGCGAGACCACCACGCTCGCCGTGTCCTACCTGCGTGTCTCCACCAAGGAGCAGGCCTCCAAGGGTGGGCGCGACGAGGGCTTTTCCATCCCGGCCCAGCGCGAAGCGAACCTTCGCAAGGCCCGCGAGTTGAACGCGATCATCGTCGAGGAGTTCGTCGATGCGGGCGAGTCCGCCCGCAAGGCAGACCGCCCGGACCTGGTGCGGATGATCGAGTACGTCAAGGCTAACCACGTCGCCTACTGCATCGTTCACAAGGTCGACAGGCTCGCCCGCAATCGCGCCGATGACGTGTCGATCCACCTGGCCTTGAAGGAGGCCGGGGTCATGCTCGTCTCGGCCACGGAGAACATCGACGAGACACCATCGGGGATGCTGCTGCACGGCATCATGTCCACGATCGCCGAGTTCTACAGCCGCAACCTCGCCAGCGAAGTCGCCAAAGGCATGAACCAGAAGGCCCGCACCGGTGGCACGAACGGCAAAGCGCCAATCGGCTACCTCAACGTCACCAAGCGCGACGACCTCGGACGCGAAATGCGCATCGTCGAACCCGACCCCGAACGGGCAGCGCTGGTCAAGTGGGCGTTCGAGGCCTACGCCACCGGCAACTACTCGACCATCACGCTCCGCGAAGAGCTGATCGACCGCGGCCTGACCACCGTGCCGACCCCGAAGCGCCCGGCGAAGCCACCCGCACTGTCCACGATCCAGCGGATGCTGACCAGCCCGTACTACAAGGGCAGCGTCCGCTTCCGGGGCGCGACCTACGACGGGCTCCACGAACCCCTCGTCGCCACCGAGGTCTGGTACCGAGTGCAGGCCGTGCTCACCGCGCACCAGACCTCCGGCGAGAAGACCCAGGCCCACGACCACTACCTCAAAGGCAGCGTCTACTGCGGAGAGTGCGGGTCGCGCCTCATCCTGACCAACGCGAAGAGCCGACGCGGGGTGATCTACCCGTATTTCATCTGCTCCGGCAGGCACTCCAAGCGCACCAGTTGCGAACGCAAAGCCATGTTCGTCCCAGACATCGAGGCCGCCGTCGAGGACTACTACCGCAGCATCCAGATTGCCCCGCACATCGTGACTGCGCTACGGGAACTCATCATCGCTGAGTTCGACCGCCTCCACGCCACCGCCCGCCACGAACGGCAGGCCTACCAGCGGGAGCGCGACGAACTGCTGAGCGAACGGAAGAAGCTGCTCCAAGCCCACTACGCCGGAGCGATCCCTCTCGACCTGCTCGGTGAAGAGCAGGAGCGCATCGCTCGACGCCTCGCGTTCCTCGAAGCGCAGATCGATGCCGGAGACATCGAGTACGAGCAAGCACAAGGCCACATCGACGACTGCCTCGCGCTCGCGGGTGACTGCCACGCCATCTACATGAGCATCGACGACTCACTGCGGCGCATCGCCAACCAAGCCTTCTTCGACAAGCTCATCGTGCTGCCCGAAGACGGCATCGTCGGGGAGCCAGGGGAACCGTTCAACGCGTTCTTCAACCCCGAAGTCCAGACCCGCGCCGTCCACTACAAGGAGCGGACGGCGGAATCTGGACCTCAAACCGCTGATGTCGGCGGTTTGAACAACGACCTTCTGGTGGGGCGTGCGGGGCTCGAACCCGCGACCCAGGGATTATGAGTCCCCTGCTCTAACCTGCTGAGCTAACGCCCCGCGCCTGCCCGGGCGAAGGCCCTACGCGTGCCGTCATTGTAGTGGCGAACCACCTACGACATCGAATCGCGCCCGGGCAGGCAAGGTTGGCCAGTGTGGCAGTCAACCCCTCCAACAGATGACCAGGACCGGCTCTGCGACCACTTGGTGAGCTCGGCTGCACCGGCCACTGTCACGAGCGGCCTGTTGCTTCGCCAGTCTTTGTAGTTCATGCAGGCATGTTCGCGATGGCGTAATCGGCCTGCTCAGGGGTGAACTTCTCGCCATACTCCGACGTCAACTGGTCCCAGATCTGGGCGTCGGACATGGCCATGATCTCGCGGTAGGAGATTGCCGCCTCCAAGGCCTCAGCGTTCCAGTCGGCCTTCACGTTGTCCATCGCGTACTGTGCCGCCTCTGCTGGGAAGTTCTCGCCGTACTCCGACGTGAGTTGGTCGTAGAGCCCTGCGTAGCTGAAGTGCATAAAATCCAAGTAGTTCTGGGCACTGCGCAGTGCGGCCCTGTATTCGGAGGGCACCTCGGGTTCGGGCTCTGGCTCCGGTGCGGGCTCAGGTTCTGGCTCGGGTTCTGCCTCGGTGGCGGCGGGCTCTGGCTCGGACGTCTCTGCAACCGTGCTTGTCTCGGCTGCCGGTGCGGCCGCCATGTTAGCGTCGTCGTCGCCGCCGGTCAGCATGCTGCCAAGACCCAGCAACACCACAATTCCCAAGATGATGAACCACGGCCGTTTCCAGATCGGCTTGGTCTGAGTTGATGGGGGCGGGCCCTGCGGCGGGGAAGCGGGTGGTGCCACGTACCGGGGCTGCTGTGGGGGTGCAGGCGCCACGTACCGGGGCTGTTGCGGTCCAGCGACAGGCCGGCGGGGGTCGCCGTATGGGGGCTGATTGCCGAATTGGGACATTCTCTACTCCCTGTTCAAGCCGTCAACGCTGACGGCTGTTTGTTCTCAAGGCGTCGTTTCAGCTGGACACGCATCGATGCGCACCTGCTCAACCCTACTCCTACCATGCCGAGGATGGGCCAAGGGCGATCAGCCACGAACAGCGCGGTGCCATGTGAGTATTCGCCAGCCTCCGTGTGGATCCTTGAACAGGAATGGCCGCCCGAGCGAATCGCCCGGGCAGACCACACAGCCTCAGTGCAGGAGTTGACCGCCGGACACGTCCACGGTGGCGCCGGTCATATAGGTGGAGCGTTCCGAGACAAGGAAGGTGGCGACGTCGGCGACCTGCTGCGGTGAGGCCAGGTAGCCGACCGGGATGCGGCGTTCGTAGAACTCGCGGCGGTCCTCCAGGGCCTCGGCGATCATCGGGGATTCCATCGTCCCGATGGCCAGACCGTTGACGGTCACACCGTTGTCCTTCATCTCGGTGGCCATCGACCTGGTCATCGTCACCATGCCGCCCTTGGACGCAGCGTAGGGCAGGTGCCCGGTGCTGGAACCCCGGAAGGCAGCCTGCGAGGTGATGTTGAGGATCCGCCCGGTGTGGCCGTTGTTGACGCAGTGCTTGACGAACCACTGCGACAGCATCATCGGGGACTTCAGGTTCACCGCCATCGACAGGTCCCACTGCTCTTCGGTGATTTCACCGATTTCGCAGGTCAGCCAGATCCCGGCATTGTTCACCAGGATGTCCAGGCCACCCAGCGCGGCCACCGATTCGTCGAACAGTCGCCGGGTCTGGTCCTGGTGGGCCAGGTCGGCCTGCACCGCAACCGCAGTGCCGCCAGCAGCAGTGATCTCGTCGATGATCTCTTGCGCTTCACCCAGACGGCTGCGGTAGTTGACGCAGACATGGGCGCCCTCGGCAGCGAGCGTCCGCACCAGCGCCGCACCCATGCCGGACGCAGCACCTGTCACCAGTGCCCGTTTACCTGCCAACCCAAGATCCATGAATCATCCCTTCTCCCAGATCGCCAGCAGCCGCTGGCTCAACAGCCGGGGCGTCTTGCTGAACGCATCGAGCGTGCTCCCGGCCAAGTGTGAGGTGATTGTCGCGTTTTCCAACTCTAGCCACGGCGAATCCGCCGGGAGTGGCTCGTGGTCGAAGGTGTCGATCGCTGCACCCATGATGCGGCCGGCCTGCAGCGCCGCAACCAGTGCCTGCTCGTCGACGAGGCCCGACCGAGCGGTGTTCACCAGCACCGCCGTCGGCTTCATCAGCCCCAGCATCTCGGCTGAAACCAGGTGGTGGGTGTCGGGGCCCAGCCTGGAGTGGATCGACACCACGTCTGAGGTGGCCATCAGTTCGCCCAGGTCGTCGACCTTGCTGCCGTAGTCGCTGGCCTGCCGGAACGGGTCATAGAACTGGCACTGCATATCCATGCCCGACATGAACCGCATCACCATCTCACCGATCGCGCCTGCCCCGATCACCCCGAGCACCCGATCCTCGAGTTCACGCACCTGTCCGGAGTTGGGGAAGTCCTTCAACCAGACGTGCCGGCGCATCGCGGCATGGGTGCGCGCGATATTGCGGGTCTCCCCAATGATCAGGCCCACCGTGAACTCAGCGACCGCCCGAGCGTTGCGTCCCGGGGTGTTCACCACCTGCACCCCGTGCTCGTCGGCGGCGGCCTGGGCAATATTCTCGGTGCCGCCACGCATCACCCCGATGTAGGCCAGTTGCGCTGACTCGATCAACGCACTGCCGATCGGGGCGAACTGGGTGATCACCACGTCCGCCTGGCGAACTCTGGCCTGCAGTTTGCTGGGCAGGACGATGGCGTCCGCCCCGCGCTGCTCGACGGCCAGGTTGATCTCTTGCAGTTCTTCAGGGGTCGCCGGCCCCCAGGTCTCGATCTGCAGGTCGTGGCCGGCATCTACCAGGGCGGTGGTGCCGGCCTCAACCACATCGGCCGGGATATAGGCGTCGGCTATCGCCAGGATCTTCTTCTGATGCACGCTCATCAGCCCTACTTGCGCAACTGCTCGAGGTGCTCGGCGAAACGCTGGTAGCGCTTGTCGAACAAACCGGAGAACTCATCGAGGGGCTGCACGGTCTTGCGCGGCGGCTTGGTCATCGCCTGCACGGCGGTCTCCATGTCGGGGTGGATGCCGGCAGCCACGGCCGAGGCGATGGCCGTGCCCAGCGTGCCGGACTCCGCAGCGTCAACCACTTCGAGCGGCATCCCGAACCCGTCGGCGAACATCTGCGTCCACATCTCGGAGTTGGCGGCCCCACCAGTGAACCTGACCGTCTTGCCCAGTTCGGTGTAATCGCGCAGCTTGTTGATGTGGTACATGTGCGAGAAGACCACGCCCTCATAAACTGCGCGCACCATGTGCCGGATGTCGTGGAAGCTGTTCAGCCCGATGAACTCGGCCTGTCCATTGGGGACGATGTAGGTGCCATTGATGTAGGGCACGAAGATCGGGTCGTCAACACTCGGCGTGAAGTCGAAGATCATCTTTTCGCAAATACGGAATACCTCGGTATTGGACAGGGTCTCGTGCCCGAAGTTGTCCAGGGTGCGCCGGATCACCGAGTTTATGTACCAGTCGAGGTTGCTGACGCCGTTGGGGCCACCCTCCATCACCAGCCAGGTGCCCGGAATGGGGTACACGGTGGTCCAGAAGACGTCGGCGTCCAGCCTTGGCCTGCGCGAGATCATCTCGTTGATCGACCAGGTGCCGGTGATGACGCACAACTGGCCCTCGTCGATCAGACCGGCCGCGATGGCGCCAGCGCCGACGTCCATCATGCCGCCGGCCACCGGGGTGCCGGCCTTCAGGCCGGTCAGTTTCGCGGCCTCCTCGGTCACGTAACCGGCGATGTCGACGGTGTCGCAGAACTCGGGCACCTTGCTCATCCACCGTTTGATGCCGAAGAAGTCGAACACGTCCGCGTCGAGTTCCTTGGTGACCACGTTCGCCCAAGACACCCCGCACGAGTCACTGGTCTCCATCTTCGCCTCGCCGGTCAGGCGGAACCGGATGTAGTCCTTGGCAGCCATCACGTAATCGGTGTCGTCGTACAGCTCTGGCATGTTGTCCTCGAACCAGGCCAGCAGCGCCACCGGCTGCCCACTCCAGACCAGCGAACCGGTCTTGGCCCGGACCCGCCGGTCATAATCAGGGTCGGCCACCCAGCGGTCGGAATACTCCTGGGCCCGGTTGTCGGTCGAGATGATGCCGTTGTGCGGGGCCGAGCCGTCCTCGCGAGCGAAGTAGATGCCGTTGCCGTGCCCGGTCACAGCCAGGGCAGCGATGTCTTCCGGGTCGATCTGCGAATCAGCCAGCACGCGCTTGATGGCGTTGACGTTGGCCTGCCAGAATTCGTCGATGTCTCGTTCGGTGAAGAACGGACGCGGGGTCAGCGTGGTCAGTTTGGCCTGCGCCACGGCATGCACATTGCCGTGCTGGTCGTAGATCGCGGCCTTGGTCAGGGTGCCGCCGTTGTCGATACCAAGTACGTACTTTGCGTTCATGAGGGGACTCCTGTGTCGTCATGTGTCGAGCCACAGTCGTGGCTCAGAGGTGGTGATCGCCTGGTAGCCCGCGTCGAACAACTGCCTGGCATCCACCTGGGTGGTGATGAAGCCGCCAGCGATCTTCGGGACACCCTCGGCGAGGGGGAGTACCTGCCCGGAGATCCTGCTCGCGATCGCTGCGGGCAGGATCTCGATGCCGTCAGGGTGGACATCGGAAAGACTCCGCAGACCGGTATCCATGAATCTGGAATCGACCATGAACAACCGGTAGATCGCCTTGATGCCCAGCTTCTGGGCGATCGAGACGACTTGTGCGCTCTGGGTGAACACACCGTGGACGCCGAACATGTTCCGCAGCAGGCGCAGGCCGTCCCGGTCGGGCCTGAACCCCCCGATCAGGTCGGCGTGCACCAGCACCTGCTTGTCGTTGCGCTGGCAGAGCCTGGCCAATTCACCCAGGTTGCCGATGTGGGTATTGGTCAGCAGCATGTACGGCGAGGACGCCTGCAGCGCCTGTTCGAGCAGCGGGAGGAATCGCACCGACGGGATGACCGTCGGTGCAGCGAATTCCAGCACGGTTATGAATCGAGTTCGTTGTACAGCTTCATGGCCTGTGCTGGTGTGGCGTCGTCGTGGACGATCGCGTTCAGCGCCGCGACCATGGCGAAGGGCTTTTCGTCCATCGTGATGTTGCGCCCGACGGCAACCCCGGCGGCACCAGCCTGGATGACGTGCTGGACGAAGCCGAAGTAGGTTTCGTGGCCGCTCTTCGGGCCACCCAGGGCGAGCACCGGGACAGTGCAGGCCTCGGCGATCTGCCGGTCGGCGTCAGTACCGGAGTAGCGGGTCTTGATGATGTCGGCACCGAGTTCTTCAGAGAACCGGGCGGCGGTGGCGATCATCCGCGGATCATTGGATTCATCGGAGGTGACCGGGTAGCCGAACGGCAGCGTCTCGATGATGAACGGCACATTCCAGCGGTCTGCCTGGTCGGCCAGCATCGCGGCGAAGGCGTTGGTTGCCTCCTCGTTCTCGGCTCCCGGGAAGTTCATGATCACGATGCCGTCCGCACCCACCCGCAGGGCGTCCTCGACGTCAAAGGCGGGCATGGTGTCGGGCACCGAGGTGTCGTAGAGCGCGGTCGAGACATCGACGCGCAGGCACATGCCGACGTCGTTGAAGTACTTGGTGAAATTCTTGGCCTGCCCATAGGTGACCAGCACATTGTCCAGGCCGTGCAGGGCCATCCGGGGCACCTTGCGGGCCGCCTCATCGACCCCGGCTGCGTAGAAGGTGAAGCCCAGTCCATCCAGGGCGAGCGTCACCGAACGCCCATCGGCGGCGAATATCTGATTCATTCGGCGGGTCTTCGGCATTGAATCTCCTCAACAGGTGAACATGCGCATCAGCGCTTGTAGTTGTCTGGGCGATGCCGCTGAATCAAAACAGGCTCGAACAGCAGCATCGCTTTCGAGCCTTCGGAACCATCTCGGTTGAGTCTTTTGTTTGGGTTGAATCTTATCACGCTGCTTCCTGGCGGCGGTCAGTTCGACTCGGGACGCCCAGTGCTCTCACGCCAGGTGAGGTGTGGGGTCAGCACCTGCGGTGCGGCAGCCGCGTTCCCGTCCAGCCGGGCGCGTAGCCGGGCCGCGGCCAGTGCACCAAGCTCGCGGGCCGATTCATGCACCGTGGTCAGGCGGGGGACGACGTAGTCTGCGGCAGCCAGGCCACCCCAACCCACGACAGCCAGTTCGGCTGGCACCCGCACCCGGCGCCAGACAAGCATGTGCATCAACCGCAGCGCAACCTCATCGGTGGCACAAACCGCCACATCGAAGCGACCGGCCAGCACCGCCGGCAAGCCCTGGTCGGCACCGGTTTCGTTGACCGGCACCGCGAGGGTCTGGCAGGCCATGCCGTGCTGGTCGAGCAGATCGACCAGGGCGGTGTACCGCAGCGCCAGTGCCTGGCTGGCGTCCGGGTCACCGATGAACACCACGCTCTGCTTGCCCAGGCCCGCCAGACCCGCAACCAGTTCGGCGACCACCCCGACCTGATCGACCTGAAGCACGTCACAGCCGGCCAGACCATCACGGCCAACCAGCACCACTGGTTGGCGTTCGGCCAGTTCGGCGGCCAACTGGTCTGACGCGGTTGATTCGCACAGCACCAGGCCGTCGGTGTGGGTGGCGAAACCGTTGATTGCCTCGTCGATCTCGGCGGACTCACCCAGCCCGTCACAGGCCAGCACCATGCGTGCCTCAGCCGTGCCGGTCTGGGTTTGCAGGCCGAGCAGCAGTTCGGTCCAGGTGCGCTCGGACAGGTTGGGCACCACCACACCCAGGGTCTGCGGGCGCTTGATGCTGCGGCGCAGCGGGCTGTAACCAAGCTCTTCAACCGCGGCGAGCACCCGTTCGCGGGCGGCAGTTGAGGTTGCGCGGTGGCCCTGAAGTACCCGTGAGACCGTGGCAACCGAAACCCCGGCGCGTTCGGCCACGGTGTAGATGGTGGGGGCGGGCCCGGTCATGAGCCCTCGCCCAGCAAGCGCAGGATCGTCCGACCCACCCCACCAAGGTTGTTGTCGCCGGCACTGGGGTGGCCAGCGGTCAGCAGGCTCGGGTGTGCCCCGGCCATCGCGAAACCCTGCCCGGCCAGGCCGAGCATCGCCAGGTCATTGGGCATGTCGCCGAAGGCGATCATCCGTGCAGCAGGGATGCCGAGATCGGCCAGCAGTTCTGCCAGGGCCAGCGCCTTGCTGACGCCCGGCGCAGAGATCTCGAGCATCCCGATGTCGGAGACATAACTGAAGGTGACGGTGAGCCGGTCGCCGACGACCTGGCACACCACCTCGTTGAGGACCTCGGTCGGCATCGTCGGGTCGATCACCAGCAGCTTGACCACGTGCTCACGGGCGAACAGTTCAGCCACCGGGCCGCGATGGGTCGGTTCGAGGTGCGGCGAGACCGCCTCATAGACCGGCTCGGCACCCCAGCTTTCCACGTATTCGACGGCGAAGATGCTGTTGGGTAGCCGGTCACGGATCTCGGCTGCGATCTGCGCGGTGATCCGTTCAGGCAGGTGACGCGAATGCACCACCCTGCCCTCGACCAGGTCGAGGGTGACTGCACCGTTGGCGGCCACCGCCCAACCATGGGTTTCGGGAAGGTGCCGCAGGATCCCCAGCCAGCGGGTTGGCCGCCCGGTGGCGTAGACGGTCTCGATGCCGAGCTCGGCGGCCCGCCGCACCGCTCGGGCGTTCAATTCAGGAACTCGCTGGTCGTTGTCCAGGAAGGTGCCGTCCAGGTCGGTGGCGATGAGGTCGAAGCCGTGCATGTGGCTGCCCTCAGAGCTTGGTGTTCGGTGGCGGTGGTTCGGTGGCGGTCGCCGAATCGGTGCCCTCGGTGCCCATCGACGGGTCCTTCGACGGTGAACCCTCATTCCCCGGGCTGGTCTCGGGGGAGCCGGACTGGGGTGATTCGGGGGAGCCGGATTCAGGTGACTCCGGTGAGCCCGACTGCGGTGATTCCGGTGACTGCGTCGAACTGTCTGACTGGCTCTGGTCGGTCGGCACCGGGGGTGAGGCCGAGCTGGGCGGGCTGTTCTGGAACAGCAGCACAGCGATCAGCAGGGCCAGCCCCGCCAGCAGGATCGTCAGCAGCCAGGACGCAAAGAAGGGCATCCAGCCGGCCCGGTCATGACGGCCCGGCCACGACATCGGCCACAGCCGCCAGGCGCCGGGACGTGCGTCGTCCACCCAGTGCAGCCGGTAATCCGGCCCAGCGGCCGCACCGAGGTTCGGCACACTCGACAGGTCGACGCTGCGCAGCAGCCGTTCAGCCTCGGCCAGCGCTGCGGGGCTGCCGTCATAGGCCAACGCCACCCACGGCGCGATCGGCGGGTCGCCAGGCGAGACCGGGTCGTCGGCCTCGCTGCGGTACTTGTGACCCAGCCGGCCACCGTCCTGGCCGTGACCACCACGGGCGACGACCGATTCAGCGTGCAGCTTGTTGACCTCGCCAGCCAACCGGTCGCGGGCGGCTGCATCGTGGGCGGCCCCCTCGCTGAGGACGAGCAGCATCACTGAAGGTTTCTCGTCGGCGTGCGCCAGGTAGGCCACGCCCGACTCACGCGCGGTCAGCCGAGCGTCGAGCCAGAAGTCGCCGACGCGCGGTGGATCGCTGACCAGCAACGGAACAGGTTGCGGCGCTTTGAGTGAGTCAGACATTTCGTCACCCATCACACCACATCCGGGCAACCCGGCTGAACCACCTACGCTCCCCGCTGAGGGGGAGCCAGGCTTTTGGCTGTACCGCTGCTTGCTAATACGCTGATCGGTGGCCGAGGGGGTGCTGCCGGGCAAGGTATCGTGGCAGGGACGCCCGACCTCGGCTCACGTCACAGGTCGCCCACACCAGGAGATTTGAGTGAGTAGCACCTCTAACGACCAGCGCCCGCTGTCCATCCAGGAAGCCGCGAAAGTGGTCGGTGAAGCCATCGCGCAGGTGCAGCGGGTCATCGTCGGGCAAGAACACATGGTTGAGCAGCTCATGGTGGGTTTGCTGGCCAAGGGCCACATCCTGCTTGAGGGCGTGCCCGGCACCGCCAAGACGCTGGCGGTGCGCACCTTCGCGACAGTCGTGGGCGGCAGCTTCTCGCGGGTGCAGTTCACCCCCGACCTGGTGCCCTCCGACATCGTCGGCACCCGGGTCTACCAGGCGTCCAAGGAGCAGTTCGATATCGAGCTCGGTCCGGTGTTCACCAACTTTGTGCTGGCCGACGAGATCAACCGTGCCCCGGCCAAGGTGCAGTCCGCGATGCTGGAGTTGATGGCCGAGAAACAGGTCTCCATCGCTGGTACCACCTACCCGATGAAGCAGCCGTTCATCGTCATCGCCACCCAGAACCCGATCGAATCCGAGGGTGTCTACCCGTTGCCGGAGGCCCAGCGTGACCGCTTCCTGCTGAAGGTCGACGTGCCCTACCCGAAGGGCAATGAGGAATTCGAGATCCTGCGCCGGATGGCCGTTACACCACCGGTCGCCCAGCCCGTGCTGAACCCTGAGCTCACCCTGCGCCTGCAGGACATGGCCTCGCACGTGTTCGTGCACAACCTGGTCGCCGAGTACATCGTGCGTCTGGTGCTGGCGACCAGGAACCCGGCAGAGTTCAACATGCCCGACCTGTCGCAGGTGATCCAGATCGGCAACTCGTCGCGTGCCACGCTCGGCCTGACCTCGGCCGCGCGCGCCCTGGCGCTGATCCACGGCCGCGACTATGTGCTGCCCACCGATGTACAGGCCGTCGCGAAGGACGTCATGTCGCACCGCCTGGTGCTCAGCTTTGATGCGATCGCCGACAACATCAGCGCACTGCAAGTTGTCGAACGCATCCTGGCGATGGTGCCGGCCCCCACCCCGGTGTGGAACCAGCAGGCACGACAGGTCGCCCACGGCCAGCACCGCCACCAGCCCAACTACAGCTGATGAATTCACGCCCCGGTTTCACCCCGCCGCCGTCCGGCACCACGCTGGCGCACGGTCGCGGTGATGTGGGCGCTGCGGCCAGCGTCCTGCGTGAACCCGGCGGGCCCACCATTCCGTTGAACAAGCTCGCACCCGAGGCTGCCCTGCGCCGCCTGGAACTGACGGTTGTGCGCCGCCTGGAGGGCTTCCTGCAGGGTGACCACATGGGCCTGCTGCCCGGTCCCGGTTCAGACCTGAACGATGCCCGGTTGTATGTGCCCGGGCAGGACGATGTGCGCCGCATGGACTGGGCTGTCACCGCCCGCACCACAGTGCCGCACGTCCGCGACACCATGGCTGACCGTGAACTCGAGATCTGGGCGCTACTGGATGCCACCCCGTCGATGAACTGGGGGACAGCCGGGGTGACCAAGCGTGACCTCGGCATCGCGGCCATCGCCACCCTCGGGTTCATCAGCCAGTCGATGGGTGACCGATTCGGTGGCCTGGTGCTGCACTCCGATTCGGTGCGGCGCATGCCAGCCCGATCAGGAAGGCAGGCCCTCTACGGGCTGCTCGGCAACCTGCTGGACGACCCGATCGAGCGTGACAACCAGCCGGCGACCGTCAGCCTGGCCGACGGGATCGAGGCGCTGACCAGGACCCAGCGCCGCCGCGGCATGCGGATCGTCGTCTCGGACTTCCTGCAGCCCGGTGATGAGGAGCTCGACCCGAACACCCCACCCGATTGGGAACGCCCGCTGCGGCGTCTCGCGGTGCGCAACCAGGTGTTGTGCGTCGAGGTGGTGGACGCCGGTGAGGTCGAGTTCCCCGATGTCGGCGAGTTGATGATCCGTGACCCCGAGACAGATTTCGCCCGCTACGTGAACACCTCGGACCCCAGGGCACGCAGGATGATCGACGCGGCCTCCCAGGCCCAGCGTGAACGGGTCGCAGTGGCGATGCGCCGTGCCGGGGTCGGCCACATCAGGCTGCAAACCGACCGGGATTGGGTGGCTGATATTGCCAGGTTCGTGCTCACCTACCGGCGCACCGCTGCCGTGCTGCACACCCCACCGCAGGGGGTGAGCAAGTGAGCGACGACACCACCCGCGTCCTGCTCTGGGAGTTCTTCAACCCCGAGCGGCTGTGGGCACTGGTCATCCTGCCGGTGCTGGTGCTGCTCTACCTGCTGTTGTTGCAGCTGAAACGCAACCGGGGCATGCGCTACACCCAGACCGGCATCGTCGGTGCGGTGCTGCCCAGGCAGTCGCAGTGGCGCCGCCATGTGGCGGTCGCGATGACACTGTGCTCACTGGTCGCCATCACCGGGGCCTGGGCCAGACCCGCAGGTATCGAGAAGGTGCCCCGCGAACGGGCCACCGTGGTGGTGGTGCTCGACCGCTCACTGTCGATGCAGGCAGTCGACATCGCACCGAGCCGGCTCGAGGCTTCGAAGCAGGCCGCGAAGGACTTCATTGCGCAGCTTCCCGACAGCTTCAATGTGGCCCTGGTCGGGTTGAGTGGCAGCAGCGGGGTGCTGGCACCACCCACCACCGACCGCGGCATGGTTCAGCGGGTGATCGACACGATGGACCTGCAGGAGGGCACCGGGATCGGCGATGCGATCACCGCGAGCCTGAGCGCTATCGCGATGGCGCCCGGCGAGGAGGACGCCGACCCGGCGCCAGCGATCATCGTCCTGCTCTCGGATGGCCAGAACACTGGTGGTTCCACCGAACCGATGGAGGCCGCCGCGAAGGCGCTGGAGGCTGAGGTGCCGATTCACACCATCGCCTTCGGCACCGCCAACGGCTATGTCGATATCGATGGCCAGCGGGCCAATGTGGCCCCCGACCGTGAACTGCTCAGCCAGATCGCCGAGACCACCGGTGGTCAGGCGATGGACGCCAAGACAGCGGGCCAGTTGGACGACGTCTACACCCAGATGCGTTCAGAGGTCGGCTATGAGGACGTGAAGAAGGAAGTCACCGCCCAGTGGGCGCTGTACGCGCTGGCGTTCGCGTTCGTGGCGTCGCTGGGTGCAGTCTCGATGGCAGCGAGGTGGCCCTGATGGTACCCATGATTGATTTCATGCATCCTGGCCGGTTGTGGCTGATGCTGCTGGTGGCCGGTGTGGCCGTGCTCTACCTGGTGTTGAGCAGCCGACTGCGCACAGGCACCCGCCGCCAACGCACCCGGCTCGACCTGGTCATCCCGCGGGATTCCCCGATCAAGCGGCATCTGTCGGTGCTGGCGGCGTTGCTGGCGATGGCCGCCCTCATCCTCGCCTACGCAAAGCCGATCGGGTACATGCAGGTGCCACGCGAACGAGCCACCGTGGTCATCACCATCGACATCTCGAAATCGATGCGGGCCCAGGACGTGGCACCCAGCCGGATCGAGGCCGCGCAGACCGCGGCCAAGGAATTCGTTGACATGCTGCCGACGACCTTCAATATCGCGGTCGTCGCCTTCGGGGGCACCACGACGATGGTCTCACCACCGACCCTGGACAGGGGTGCGGTGAAACGGGCCATCGATTCGCTTGAACTGATCCCGGCGACCGCGGTCGGTGAGGGTGTGTTCACCTCACTGGACGCCCTCATGCTGGCCCCACCCGACCCGGACAACCCCGACGAACCAGCCCCCGGCGCAGTGATCCTGCTGTCGGACGGATACACCAACAGCGGGCGCGAACCTTCGGTCGCTGCGCAGGCCGCCGCCGACCAGGACGTCCCTGTTTACACCATCGCTTACGGCACCCCTGGCGGCTACGTCTACGAAGAAGGCGTGCGCGTCCCGGTGCCGGTGAACCACCGCGAACTGCTCGAGCTGGCCCAGATCTCGGGCGGCAAGAAATACACCGCCGAATCACTGGGCGACCTGCGCGATGTCTACGAGACCCTGGCCAGCTCGATCGGTTATGAGGATGTCGAGGTCGAAGTCACCGAGCGGTACGCCCTGTACGCACTGGTTTGCAGTGTGCTGGCCGGGCTCGGCGTGATCTCGCTGGCCGCCCGCTGGCCGTAGGTGTCGAAGGGCGTCTCGTAGAGTAGGGGCCGATGACTGCCCCAGAACTGATTGCCAGCAATATTGCCGCCCTCAACCAACGCATCGCCCAGGCCTGCCAACGGGCAGGCCGCGACGCCAGCGAGGTGCGGTTGTTGCCGGTCAGCAAGAACCACCCGACAAGTGCGATAGCCGCGGCCCGGGACGCCGGCATCACCCGCTTCGGTGAGAACCGCGTCCAGGAACTGGTGGCCAAATCCGCCGAACTGCCTGACGTCGAATTCGCCCTGATCGGCCCGCTCCAGTCGAACAAGATCAAGCACGTCGCCGAGCGGGCCGTGGAGTTCCAGGCACTCGAAACACTCAAGGTGGCGGCAGGTCTCGACCGACGCCTGCAGGGCCTGGGCCGCAGCATCGACGTGCTGGTCGAGGTGAACACTTCTGGTGAGGATTCAAAGTTCGGGTTGCCGCCCGACCAGGTGCATGCCTTCGCGCGCGAACTGGCGGCCTTCGATTCGCTGAACGTCCGCGGCCTGATGACCATCGCTGCGCCCGGCCCGGACGTGACGCGGGTGGCCGCCTGCTTCGACCTGCTTCGTGACCTGCGCGACCAGCTGCGGGACGACCACGTCGCCGGTTCGGAATGGCCCGAACTGTCGATGGGCATGTCGGGTGACTTCGAGCTCGCCATCGAGCACGGGGCCACCTGTGTGCGCATCGGTACCGCTGTCTTCGGTGAGCGCACCTACTGAGCGACAGGCCTGCGGGCCGGGGTGGCAGCCGCCGGGTGCACCTGCCAGTTCATTTCGGCACCACTTCGGTCCATGCCTGCCTGAAATGGGCTACGGCAAGCAAGGCAGGTGGTCGATACCGCGAAATACCCAGTTTCGCTGGGCTACCGTACATTCATGAGTGCTCTCCTAGTCACCGGGGGCGCGGGATTCATCGGCGCAAATTTCGTTCACCAAGTGCTGGGGTCCACTGACCACCGGGTTACCGTGTTGGACAAATTAACCTATGCAGGCAATCAGGCGTCATTGTCTGGCCTGCCTGAAAGCCGTTTCGAGTTCGTGCATGGCGATGTCTGTGACCGCGATCTGGTTGATCAACTGGTGCAGCGGGTGGACGTGGTTGTCCACTTCGCTGCCGAATCGCACAACGACAATTCGCTGCTGGATCCCGAGCCGTTCATCAACACCAACGTGTACGGCACGTTCGCGTTGCTGGAGGCGGTGCGCCGTCACGACCGCCAGTACCACCACGTCAGCACCGACGAGGTGTACGGCGACCTCGAGCTGGATGACCCGGCGAGGTTCAGTGAAACCACTGCCTACAATCCTTCAAGCCCGTATTCGGCGTCCAAGGCGGGCTCGGATCACCTGGCGCGGGCGTGGGCACGCAGTTTCGGAATACGCGCAACGATCAGCAATTGTTCAAACAATTACGGGCCGCGACAGCATGTAGAGAAGTTCATTCCGCGACAGATCACCAATGTCATCGACGGCATCCGGCCCAAGCTGTATGGGCAGGGATTGAATGTGCGCGACTGGATCCATGTTGATGACCACAATTCCGCTGTCCTGCGCATATTGGAGTCGGGAACTCCGGGCCAGACCTACCTGATCGGCGCGGACGGCGAAAAGGACAACAAGTCGGTCATCGAGTTGATCCTCACCATGATGGGTCAACCCAGCGATGCCTACGACCACGTCACCGATCGAGCTGGTCACGACCTGCGATACGCGATTGATGCGGCCAAGTTGCGCACCGAACTCGGGTGGCAACCCGCCTATCCAGACTTTGAGGCGGGACTTGCTGCAACGATCGACTGGTACCGCAACAATGAGGCGTGGTGGCGCCCGCAGAAGGCTGCGGTGGAGGCCAAGTACGCCACCCAGGGGCAGTAGAAGCCGAGGTTGGTCGAGATGCAGTCGGGGAAGCAGTTGGGGGTGCGGTCAACCCCCATCCCCGGGCTGCTGCGCGTTGACCTGGCCGTGCATGCCGATGCGCGCGGCTGGTTCAAGGAGAACTGGCAACGCGCCAAAATGGTCGAGCTCGGATTACCGGACTTCGGGCCCGTCCAGCACAACATCTCGTTCAACCAGGACGCCGGCGTCACCCGCGGTATCCACGCCGAGCCATGGGACAAATTCGTGTCGGTGGTGACCGGGCGAGTGTTCGGTGCCTGGGTTGATCTGCGCGAGGGTGACAGCTTCGGTGCGGTCTACACCTGCCAGATCGACCCGAGTGTGGCGATCTTCGTGCCGGCGGGGGTCGGCAACTCCTACCAAACCCTTGAGGCCGGCACCGCCTACAGCTACCTGGTGAACCAGCACTGGCGTCCCGATGCGGCATATGCGGCCCTGAACCTCGCCGATGCCACCGTCGGCATCGACTGGCCGATCCCGCTGGATCAGACCATCCGTTCGGAGAAGGACCTCGCACATCCCGCATTGAGCGATGTGGTGCGGTTCGTTTCCCCGAAGCCCACCCAGGCGCGGGTGCTCGTGATCGGCGCCACCGGCCAGCTCGGCCTGGAGCTCATGGCTCAACTCCCCGAGCACGGGTACCGCGTCACCGGGGTCCATCGGCCCGAGTTCGACATCACCGACGCACAGCAGGTCGTTGGGTTCGACTGGTCGGCCTTCGACATCGTGATCAACGCGGCCGCCTGGACCGATGTGGACGCCGCCGAAACCCCTGCGGGACGCCGGGCCTGCTGGCTGGCCAATGCGGTTGGCCCCGCGAACCTCGCCCGGGCCGCCATCACCCACAATCTGAGGTTGGTACACGTTTCCAGTGAGTACGTCTTCGATGGTGCGAGCCGGACCCACACTGAGGAAGAGCCGCCGAGCCCGCTGGGTGTCTACGGTCAGTCGAAGGCCGCCGGTGACCTGGCAGTCTCCTCAGTGCCGCAGCACTACCTGGTCCGCACCAGCTGGGTGGTCGGGGACGGCAGGAACTTCGTCCGGACGATGGCCGACCTCGCCGAGCGTGGCGTCGACCCGATGGTGGTGGACGACCAGACCGGCCGCTTGACCTTCACCGTTGATCTGGCTGCCGGGATCATCCACCTGCTGCGCACCCGGGCCGAATTCGGAACCTACAACCTCACCAACTCTGGTGAACCGATGAGCTGGCACCAGGTCGCTGCCCGGGTCTTCGAGCTGACCGGTCACGACCCCAACCGGGTCCGCCCGGTCAGCACCGAGGAGTATTTCGCCGGCAAGCAGACTGGTCCGCGCCCGCTGAACTCAACCCTCGACCTCGGCAGGATCGAGGCGACCGGGTTCGCTGTCGCCCAGTCCGACGAGCGGCTGAGGGAGTACCTGCAACCAGAAGGGACCACGTAATGCGAGGCATCATTCTTGCCGGGGGCACTGGAAGCCGGCTTCATCCCATGACCAAGGCCACCAGCAAGCAGTTGCTGCCGGTCTACGACAAGCCGATGATCTACTACCCGCTGTCGACGCTGCTGCTGGCCGGGATCCGGGACATCCTGGTCATCACGACACCGCATGAGGCGGAATCGTTCCACCGCTTGCTGGGCGACGGATCACAGTTCGGGATCAATCTGTCATTCGCGGTGCAGGCCGAGCCGAAGGGGATCGCGCAGGCGTTCACCATCGGCGCCGACTTCGTGGGTTCGCAGGGCGCGGCACTGATCCTGGGGGACAACATCTTCTACGGACAGGGCCTGGGCACCCAGCTGCGCAACCGCGTCAAGGTGGACGGTGCCACCATCTTCGGCTACTGGGTCGCAGAACCGCAGGCCTACGGCGTCGTCGAGGTCGACGAGACGGGGAAGGCGATTTCGATCGAGGAGAAGCCGCTGCAGCCGAAGTCACACCTGGCAGTTCCCGGCCTCTACTTCTACGACAACAACGTCGTCGAATACGCCCGGGACCTGACTCCCAGCGCCCGCGGTGAGCTCGAGATCACCGACATCAACCGCATCTACCTCGAACAGGGGAGGCTGCAGGTCGAAGTGCTGCCCCGCGGCACCGCCTGGCTCGACACCGGCACCTTCGATTCGTTCAATGATGCGTGCAACTTTGTCCGCACCATCCAGGCTCGGCAGGGGCTCCAGGTCGGCTGCCCCGAAGAGATCGCCTGGCGCAACGAGTGGCTCAGCGACGATGACCTGCTGCAGCGGGCCGACAGCCTGGCCAAGTCAGGTTACGGCGAATACCTGCGCAAACTGCTCACGGTTGGACGCTGACACCGCCACCGGGGGGAGCGGCTTGCGCCGAGTCTCACCTGGCCGGGCTCACCCTGCTCAACCGAGCGTGCGTACTGGAGTTTTCGGCCCCCGAGTGCGCTGACAGCGCGGCAGTGCCAAGCTAGGAGAAGACGTGTGCCTCGAGCCTTCGTATCCACCGCTTGCAACGACAACCAAGTCGCCAATCAAGGAGTAAAGATGCTCATCAGTTTGAAGGAAGCCCTCGACTACGGCCAGAAGTACAATTGCGGGCTGGCCGCCATTAATACCCCGACCTTCGAGATGCTCACTGCCACGATCAAGATCGCCGAGCGCTACAACATTCCGATGATCCTGCAGCACGCTGAGGTGCATGAACCGGTCAACACGATCGAGGACATCGGCCCGGCGATGGTCGAGTTGGCCAAGCGTTCCACTGCGCCACTTGTGGTGCATGTCGATCACGGTGAGTCAGTGGATTTCATCAGGCGGGGTTTCGAGGTCGGGTTCAACTCGGCGATGATCGATGGTTCGCGGCTGTCGTTCGACGATAACCTGCGGGTCACCAAGGAAACAGTGGCGCTGGCAGGCGAGTACGGTGCCGGGGTCGAGGCCGAGCTCGGCGTCATGCCGGGACGCGAGGACGGCCAGGACAGTGACGCTGGTGTGGGTGATGAGACCCTTTACACCGACCCTGATATGGCCGAGCGTTTCGTGGCTGAGACGAATGTGACCGCGCTGGCCTGCTCGTTCGGGACGGTGCACGGGCTCTACAAGGCCGAGCCGAAGCTGAATTACGACCTGATCACCACGCT
>JBMNPP010000018.1:0-22257 GCA_050943675.1 Brooklawnia sp. | reverse complement strand
CACGAAACCGGTAACCGAGGCGGTGTGCCGCACAGCGGCCCACGAGTCATCGGTCAGGTCCATGCGCACCAGCACATAGCCGGGCATAAAGGTGCGGGTGACGTTCTTCTTCTGGCCGTTGCGGATCTCGACGGCGTCCTCGGTGGGTACCAGGGTCTCGAAGATGTAGTCCTCCATGTTGAGGGTGACCACCCGGGCGTCGATATTCTGCTTGACCCGGTTCTCCATGCCTGAATAGGTGTGAACGACGTACCAGTCACCAGGCTTGGTGCGCAGTTCGGTACGCAACTCTTCCAGCGCAGTGGTCAGTGCCTCATCGGGCTCGTGGTCGGCCTCCTCGTCCTCGGCCTGCTCGTCCTCGGTCAGGAAGTCAAGATTCAGGTCGATGTCCTCGGCGGGCTCAGCCGCGACGTCAGCCTCGCCGCCGAAATCAAGGTTGATCTCGACCTCGTCGGCCTTGCTGGGCTCATCAGCAGCGAAACCGGAATCCAGGTCGATCTCGACCTGGTCGAAAGCCTGCTCTTCATTGGGTTCAGTGGTCATGGTCTCCTCCTTCGCCGGTCAGCTGAGCCACAGCAGCATCAGCCAGCCGAACAGGGCGTCCAGGCCCGCTACAAAAAACATGATGAATGTCACGAACACCAGCACCACGATGAAGTACTGCCGCAGCGTGCCTGCGGTGGGCCACACGACCTTCTTCAGTTCGCCGACCGACTGGCGGACGAACATTGCCGGGGTGGTCCGCTTGCGCTCGACGACCCTGGCCTCGGACTGCCTGGGTGTTGGTTTGCTCTTCTTTACCGGCGCGACGGTCAGGTTGCGCTTCACCGGCTTGGCCGACCGGGCCCTGCGGGCGGCTGTGGTCGCCTCGGAAAGCTGGTCTGCGTCATCAATCACGACGTCTTCCGGGTCACCAGAATCGGGGGTTTCATCCACGACCTCGACGGCATCGAGCAGTTCTTCTGCCTCGGTCTCGCCAGGGGCTACCTTGACCTCGCCTGCCGGATCGGGCAGGTCCTCGCGTGCCAGTTCAGGGCCCTGCGGGGTCACGTCCGGGGCACGCTCGGCCGCCGCCTCATCGCTCTCAGGCGTTGGCTTGTTGCTGTCAGCCACCGATCGTCCTCCACCAGATGTCACGTGCAATAGAGCAGGCGCCCCAGCACGTGACTCCCGGGACTCCTGCTACTTCGCAGGGCAAGAGGGACTCGAACCCCCAACCGCCGGTTTTGGAGACCGGTGCTCTGCCAATTGAGCTATTGCCCTTCGATCGCATCTCACCGGTTCCGTTGGGCACGGGCAACCATTGGTGAATGCCACCAAGAATCAGAGTGTACTCGTTTGGTCGCATCAATGCGAAACTGATGCGCCGAGGTAACCTTTGCCTGTCGAAAGGTAGACAACCATGTCATTCTTCAGTTCTGTCGCGCAGGCGCCAGCCGATCCGATCCTCGGGATCACCGAGAAGTACAACGCTGATCCGCGCCCGAACAAGGTGAACTTGGGAGTTGGGGTCTACCAGGACGACGCCGGGCGGGTGCCCCTACTGCGCTGTGTCGAACTCGCCGAACAGCGACTGGCCGAGCGTCCCAAGCCCCGCGGCTACCTGCCCATTGACGGCCTGGCCAGCTATGACAATGACGTGCGAGAATTGGTTTTTGGTGCTGATTCGCCGGCGCTGGCGGCTGGCCGGGTGATGACCGTGCAGGCCCTGGGCGGCACCGGGGCACTCAAGATCGGTGCCGATTTGCTTGCCGTGATCAACCCGGATGCGAAGGTGTGGATCAGCACCCCGTCGTGGGAAAACCACCGGGCGCTGTTCAGCCGGGCAGGTTTCGAGGTGGTCGAGTATCGCTACTACGACCGCGCCAGCCATCGGGTGGACATCGACGGGATGCTCGCCGACCTGCGCACCGCCGAGCCGGGCAGCATCGTGGTGTTGCACGCCTGTTGCCACAATCCGACCGGTTTCGACCTGAGCCATGACCAATGGGAGCAGGTCTTCGAGGTGTTGACCGAGCGACGCCTGGTGCCCTTCGTCGACCTGGCCTACCAGGGCTTCAGCGAGGGCCTGGAAGCAGACAGCTGGGTGGTGCGCGAACTGGCGGCACGGGCACCCAGTTTCCTGTGTGCCACCTCGTTCTCGAAGAGCTTCAGCCTCTACGGCGAGCGGGTTGGCGCACTGTCCATCGTCTGCGCCGACGCCGAAGAAGTGGACCGGGTGCGGTCCCAGCTGAAGATCGTGATCAGGACCAACTATTCAAACCCGCCCACCCATGGCGCCATGCTGGTGGCCACAGTGCTGGCCGATGACCAACTGCGCCAACTGTGGGAGGAAGAACTGGCCGGCATGCGCGAGCGCATCAAGCGGATGCGCCGAGCGCTGGTGGATGGGCTGGAGGCCGCCGGGGTGATGGACATGGGCACCATCGTCGAGCAGGTGGGCATGTTCAGCTATTCGGGATTGAGCACCGAGCAGATGGGCCGCCTGCGCGAGGAATTCGCTGTCTACGGCACCGACGTCGGGCGGATCTGTGTGGGGGCGCTCAACCCTGGCAACGTGGACCACGTCGCCAGGGCCATCGCAGCCGTCCGCCAGTCCTGAGCCCCCCCTACAGGGGCACGCTCACAGCGACAGGCCGACCAGGACCGGCTCGGGAACCAGCTTGATGCCGTACCTGTCCTGCACACCGGCGCGCAACTGACGGGCCAGGTCGGCCAGTTCACTGGCGGTGGCCTGCCCCCGGTTGGTCAACGCGAGCACGTGCCGGGTGCTCAGCCGGGCCTGCCCGGTACCCGGGAACCCCTTGGGGAATCCTGCGTGGTCGATCAGCCAGGCAGCCGATGTCTTGATCCGACCGTCCGGTTGGGCAAACCTGGGCGCCCCGGAGGGCAGGTGAGCAGCCTCCTCCGCAGTGATGATCGGGTTGGTGAAGAAACTGCCGGCCGACCAGGTGTCATGGTCATCCGGATTGAGTACCATGCCCTTCTGGCTGCGCAGTTCGAGCACCGCCTGACGTACCTCACGAGCCGGGACGCGCTTACCCACCGGCACCTCGAGCAGGCTGGCCAACTGGGCGTACCTGACTGGCTCGGACAGGCTTGCCAGACGGAACTGGTACCAGACCTCGAGGACGACATAGCGTCCGGTGGCCTGTTCGGGCTCGCGGGACCGCTTGAACAGCGAATCGCGGTAGCCGAAGCCGCACTTGTCACCGGTGAACGTGCGAAACTCGCCGAGCTGACGGTCCCAGGTGCGCACCCGGGCCAGGGTCTGGGAGACCTCCTGACCGTAGGCGCCGACGTTCTGGATCGGTGTGGCCCCGACCAGTCCCGGGATGCCGCTGAGCGCCTCAATACCGGACCATTCCTGGTCGATGGTGTAGCTGACGAAATCGTCCCAGTTCTCGCCGGCCTTGACTCGCACCAGCGCGCCACCGCACTCCGAGACATCACCGACCAGGCCGTGGGTGTCGACCATCACCACGGTGCCCTCGAAGCCCTCATCGGCGATAAGCACATTGGAGCCGCCCGACAACACCAGCAGGGGTTCACCGGCCCGGTCAGCCTCGTGGACCGCCTGGACGACTTCGTCGTCGGTGGTGGCGTGCACCAGCCTGCGGGCCGGCCCACCGACCCGGAAGGTGGTGTGCTCGGCCAGCAGCAACGACTCGTTGACCTGCCGGTCGGGCAGCTCGGCGCTGACCCGCTCCAGGGTGCAGGTATCAACAGCGGTGTCGTCACGCAGGTCGGTGGCGAAACCGATCACGTCCGGGTCGTAACTGAAAGTGGTCATCGCGACACCTCTGCCTTGGCCGCACCGAGCAATTTGTCCTGACCGTGGGTGGCCTCGATGGTGATCGTCACCCTGTCATCGGTTACGGCGGACACACGGGCACGAACCGCGACCACGGTGCCCTGGTCGTCATCGGGCACGGCAACTGGTGCGACGAACCTGGTGAAGTAGTTGACCACTCGTGCAGGGTCACCCACCCAGTCGGTTACCACGCGCAGCGCGGCACCCATCGTCCACATGCCATGCACGACCACACCGGGCAGACCGATGGCCTGTGCGGCACGGTCGCTGTAGTGGATCGGATTGAAGTCGGTGGAGGCCCCGGAATAGCGCACCACGTCCGGACGGGTCAGCGGGATATCCAGCGGTGGAAGTTCATCGCCGACCGCGACGGTGGCAAGGTCAATCACTGCACGTCCTCCTCTGGCCTGGTGTGGATGAGCTGGCTGGTGGCGCTGCCGAGGTCTTCCCCCTCGACGGTGGCCAGTGCGACGTCCACGGTGATCATGTCGACCTGGCCGCGGTTGCGCACCTTCTTGATGGTCAGGGTGGCCACCACGTCGTCACCCTCGCGCAGCGGCCGGACGACATCGAAACGCTGGTCGGCGTGGATCATGCGGTGCAGGGCCAACCCGAGTTCGGGGTCGGTGAACAGTGCGTTCCAGGCCTGCGCAGCGATCACGGCAGCAAAGGTGGGCGGCGCGATTGGCGCCTGGGTGTCGAAGTAGGCCGGGTTGGTGTCACCGAGTGCAGTGGCGAACTCGGCGATCTTGGCGCGGCTCACGCGGTACGGCTGGGTGGCCGGGTACTCGCGTCCAACGTGGTCAGGATTGATGGGCACAGTTCAACGTTAGCCGAGCACACCCAATGGGACGTAGCGCAGTTCTCGGCATGCAAAACGGTCGCCTGCCGGGCAGGCGACCGTTCCAGTGGTTCAGTGTTTTGTACCGGGTTCAGCGGGTCTCGCGATGCAGGGTGTGCTTGTTCTCACGCTTGCAGAACTTCATGACCTCGAGCCGGTCGGGGGTGTTCCGCCGGTTCTTCTTGGTGATGTAGTTGCGGTCCTTGCATTCGGTGCACGCCAAAGTGATCTTGGGACGAACGTCACCAGTCTTCTTCGCCATGATGATCCCTTCAGGTCTGTCTAGTGGCAAGCCACCGGTTTTCGTAGCGGGAGCGGGACTCGAACCCGCGACACAGCGATTATGAGCCGCTTGCTCTACCGCCTGAGCTATCCCGCCATTCGTTGGGCCGAGCTGGATGGTCCGCGCGGTAGCGGACGGCCCGGTACAACAGAGCCCCGATGCGGAGTTGAACCGCAGACCTCGTCCTTACCAAGGACGCGCTCTACCGACTGAGCTATCGGGGCCAGCCGACGGATCAATCTATCGGATAACTCAACCAAGTTCCAAATCGTGTCCGGTAACAGGGGGTTGGTGATCAGAACCTGCCCGCGGTAGGCGAGAATCAAGATCGAACCAGACGTTGTTGTCCTGAGCAAACTGGAGGAAGACCAGTGACCATTCGCTACAGCCCGCTGGTGCGCGATGCACTCGACCACGGCTATCCCGTGGTCGCACTGGAGACTGGCATCATCACCCATGCGCTGCCCCGCCCGCTCAACCTGGAAGTGGCGCTGTCGGTGCAGGAGCAACTCACCGAAGCCGCTGTGGTGCCAGCCACGATGGGGTTCATCGAGGGCCAGGCCGTGATCGGCCTGACCGATGAGGAACTGGAGCGCCTGGCCAATGACACCTCGGCTGCCCGGCTGACGATCCGCGACCTGCCCATCGCCCAGACCCGGGGCCTGACCGGCGGGGTGGCCCTGGCCGGGGCCCTGCACCTGGCTGATCGGGCCGGGATCAAGGTCTGTGCGTCGACCGGACTGGGTGGTGTCCACCACGCCCACAACGTTGGCACCCCCCTGCAGGAATCCAGCGACCTGACGGCCCTGGCAGCCCACCCGGTGGTGATGGTCGCCTCGGGTGTGCGTCCCATGCTGGATGTGGGCGCAACGATTGAACGCCTGGAGACGATGGGTGTGCCGGTGCTCGGCTACCGCAGCAGCCAGTTCGCGGGCTTCTATGTACCCAGCAGTGGTTATGCCGTCGACCACCGGGTGGATGATCCCGAGGAGATCGCCGACATCGCCCGGGCCCGCGACGACCTCGGTCTGACCCAGGCGATCCTGGTCTCGAACCCGGTGGAGCAGGAGAAGTCAGTGCACGACTACGACCGGCACCTGGCCGAGGCAGCCCGCATCGCCTCGCAGTACACCGAGGGTGGCGAGGACGACACCCAGGTGCTGCTGGTCAGCCTGGAAGAGACGACAGGTGGCGAGGCCTGGAAGGTCAACCAGCGGATCTACCACAACAATGTCGGCCTGGCCGCCGAGATCGCCAAGGCCCTGGCGACCACCCCGCACTACACCGACTGACCGCTGGGCTGAAGGATCGCAGAAAAACAAGGCCGGTGGGGTCTTGGATCCCCCACCGGCGGGCCCAGCAAGGCTGGGCGATATTGGTGGCAGCTGATGGATTCGAACCATCGAAGGCTGTGCCGACGGTTTTACAGACCGCTCCCTTTGGCCACTCGGGCAAGCTGCCATGCTGGCTGACCAGCGACTGGAAACGATAGCAGACCTGGCGCGGCGATACGAAATCGCGGCTCTGGCAGGATGGGTGCCATGGCAGCAGTGAGTTCATTCGACATCGTCAGCAAGGTCGACCGGCAAGAGGTTGACAATGCCCTCAACCAGGCCGCGAAAGAAGTCCGGCAGCGCTTCGACTTCAAGGGCACCGATGCGTCCATCAAGTGGTCCGGCGACGAGATCGCGATGGCGGCCAATGGTGAGGAGCGCGTCAAGGCGATCTGGGATGTGCTGCAATCCAGGCTGGTCCGCCGCGGCGTGGACCTGAAGGCAGTGCAGGCCACCGACCCGAAGTTGTCGGGCAAACTGTGGCAGATGACCGCATCGATGCGTAACGGCATCTCGGCCGAGGACGCCAGGAAGGTCGCCAAACTGATCCGTGACGAGGGTCCCAGGTCGGTCAAGGCGCAGATCCAGGGCGACGAGTTGCGGATCAGCTCGAAATCGCGGGACGACCTGCAGGAAGTGCAGCGGATGGTCAAGGCCGCCGACTACGATTTCGCGGTGCAGTTCACCAACTACCGCTAACCCGCTCAGGGGCGACGCCCGAATACCATCGCCACCGACCGCAGGGCGAGCACCAGACCTGCAAAACCGAGCAGGTAACCCATGATGTCGAACAGCCGGAAGCTGTAGAGCATCGGTCCCCCACTCGAGGTGATCAGCAGGACTGCACCCAGCACGGCGAACCCTGACAGCACTGCGACGACCACCTGGTTGGCCAGGCCGGTCAGGAAGGCCTGGTCTTCGGGGTGCGAGACGATCCGGGTGTGGGTGGTGAACCGGCCGGTCTGCAGGTCGTCGGTGATGCGGTTCAACCGGCGTGGCAACTGGGTGAGCAGCGGTACCGCGCGCACCGCCTGGCTCGACAATTCCTTCTTGACCCCTGCCGGTGAGATGTCGCCGACCACGGCCCTGGCCAGGTCGCGGGCGCTGCCGATCAGGTCGAACTGGGGGTCGAGCAACTTCAGCGTGCCCTCCAGCAGGCCCAGTGAGCGCAGCGCCAGCACGATATTGCCGGGCACCCCCATGCCCTGGTCGAGCACCACGCGCAGCACCTGCTGGAAAAAGGCGAATGAGCCGCCGGTCGCCCCGCCACGCACCCGGGTGAGCAGCACGCCCATGGTTCGTTCCAGGGCACGTTCGTTCACGGTGTCGTCATGGTCGAGCAGTTCGAGGACCGCATCGGTGGCCAGGCCCGGGTCGTCGGCGTCCACTGCCCACAGGAGCAGGCCCAGGTTGCGGCGGGACCCGGCGTCCAGGCGACCCACCGAGCCGAAATCGAGCAGACCCAGCTGACCGTCTGGCCAGATCACGATATTCCCGGTGTGCAGGTCGGCGTGGAAGACCCCCTGGTCGAGGATTTGCCCGAGCACGGCTCGCAGCAGGGTCCCTGCGGCTTCCTGCCGGACGCTGTCGGCAAGTTCTGGCAGCAGACCGGCGGCCAGTGAGATCGGCACGCCGTCGAAGCGTTCCATCACGATGACCCGCTTGCTGCTCACGTCCTGGTGCACCACAGGCACCCGGACGCCGCTGGCGGCCAACCCGGGCCGCAGCGCATCCATGTTGTCGACCTCGCTGCCATAGTCCAGTTCTTCCCGCACGGACTGGGCGAAACCTGACACGATTTCGCGTATCCCGATTTGCCGGGCCCAGACAGCGTTCTCGGCCAGGGTGCCGGCCAGGCGTTCCAGGATCTGCAGGTCGATCAGTACCTGCTCGGCGGCACCAGCGCGCTGCACCTTCACCACCACCCGCGCCTGGCCGTCGAGGGTGGCGTTGTGCACCTGGGCGACCGAGGCCGAGGCGGCCGGTTCCGGCTCGATCTCCAGCCGGTCAAGCCGGCTGCCCAGCTCGGCCTCGAGGACGCCGCGAATGCGATCATAGCGCTGGGGTTCGGCGTGGGTGGTCAGCTTCGACAGTTCATGGATGTAATCCGGTGGCAGCAGGTCGCTACGGGTCGACAGCATCTGTCCGAGCTTGACGAAGGTGACCCCGACATCCTCCATGGCTCGGCGCACTGCAGCTGCGGTTGACTGGTCGGTGCCCCGCCGTACCCCGCGCAGGGGAGCGGTCAGCCCATACTTGGCCAGGATCACCATGATGTGCAGGTAGCGTCCGGTGCGGCGCAACCGGGACCGCCAACCAGTCAGCAATGCCCGCAGCGGGGGCAGCGAACCGGTGGGGATGACCACCTCCAGCACCATCAGCACCAACAGGCCCAGGGTGAAGGCCCCCAGCGCGCTGGACAGGACGACGATGATGAAGGTCATCGCGTTGAAGGCCGCCGGGTTGGCCAGGTCGAAGGGCAGCTCGACGAAGTTCAGTGCATAGCCGGGCACCAGCAGCACCAGTGCCGTGACGAGCAGTGCGCGGGCCGTCGAAACCCGGATGCCCAGCACCCGGCGACTGGTCCGGGCCACCAGCATGGTGACCAGCAGCAGCATCGTCGCTGCATAGACCAGGGCCAACCCCACCCCGAGCACGTCCCAAAAGCCCATCTCAGCCGACCCTGACCGTGGCCTCGAAGGTCTCGGTTGCCACCCGCACCAGTTCACCGCCGTGCAATTGCCGGCCCCGCCGGGTCTCCACCTGACCATCGACCTCGACGGCACCGGCAGCCACCAGTTCGCGAGCGTGTGCCCCTGACTCGGCCAGCCCCGCGTACTTGAGGAACTGTCCCAGCCGAATCATCCCGCCAACGCTGACGGTCTCGATCTCCATGCATTGATCCTGTCACAGCCGGTTGGCTGGCTGGGGAGCCGCTGCAGGCCACCCAACTGGTATGCGGTTTCCCGGACCCGTAGAATCCGGTTGTATGAAGCAGGCCAGGCGGGGCGGCCCCAGGGACACTGGAGGCACATCGGTCGGCATGACCGCGGCGCGTGCCCGCGTCCTGGACCGTCTGCGCAGCCGCCCGGAGGCCTGGGGCATCCCCGAACTCGCCGAAACCCTTGACCTGCACCCCAACACGGTGCGCGAGCACCTGACGGCCTTGACCGAGAGCGGTCTGGCCGAATACAGCGAGGTCCGCTCACCGGGGCCGGGACGTCCCGCCCGGCATTATCGGGCGACCGCACTGGGCTCCGGGATCGACTACCTGGAGATGTCCATCGCGATGGCCGAGGCCATCAGCGACCTGCCCAATGCCGACGAACTGATCCAGGCCGCCGGTGAGGCGTGGGGTGAACGGCTGGCAGCCCAACTGCGCGCCGCCCAATCCGGAGATGACCTGGTGGAGTGGCTGGCAGAGCTTGGGTTCACCCCCCAGCGCAGGGCCGACGGCGTGATCGAATTGCGTACCTGCCCGGTGCTCGCCGCAGCCCGCCGAAGCCCCCACGTAGTGTGCGGGATCCACGCCGGCCTGATGCGTGCGCTGACCCGTCCGGTTGCCGGGCAGGTGCAGGTAGAGCTGCAGCCATGGGGGTCGCCCACCGGTTGCCTGATCAGGCTCCGGCCGGCCGAGGCGGCCGACTCAGTGAGTTCCCAGGTGGCCCGGTAGCACAACCAGAAGCGTCCCGATGCACAGCAGCAGCGCGGAGGCCACCAACCACAACGCCATCAACGGATCTGCCGGATCGCAGACGGTCGATGAGACCGCACGCCAACTGGCCACCAGACCCAGCACCGGGATGAGCAGCAGGCAGATCGACCCGGCACGCACCCGCCCGCGATCGCGCAGGATGGAACCGACGCTGGCGCCCCAGCCGACCACTGATCCCAGGGCAGCAAAACCCACCAGCCAGATACCCGACTGCTGCCCCCTGGAGTTGCCATCGGCCATCGAATTGTTGAGCAACTGCCAGGCGATGACGGCCAGGATCGCGGCCGTCCACCAGCCAATGACAGCGATCACCGCCGGCCGACTGCGGTAGGACGGGACCGGGCCCGGTTGACCATTGCCGCGTTGCTTGCTGCTCACCCGGCCAAGTCTAGCCACGCAGCATCGGGCGCTGACCGGGTAGTTTGGCCTGCATGCGTATCGCCACCCACAATGTCAACGGCATCCGGGCTGCCCAGCGCCGGGGTTTCGAGGCCTGGCGTGAGGCACGCGCAGCCGACGTCATCGCCCTGCAAGAGGTGCGCTGCCCGCCCGACCAACTGCCGCTGGCCGCCTTCGATGGCTACCACGTCGCCTACGACCCGGGCTCGCTGGCCGGACGCAATGGTGTGGCGGTGCTCACCCGTGAGCCGGTGGCCGCGGTGCGCTCCTGGGATTCCCGCGCGCTGCGTTGGGCACCCGGTGGCCGCCCCGAGGCCGTTGTGCCGGTGGCTGATTACCCGCTCGCCCGCGAATTGCGCAGCTTCACCATGGAAGGCCGCTACCTCGAGGTTGACCTGGCGGACAAACCGGTGACGGTCGCCAGCGTCTACGTGCCCAAGGGTGACTCCCCGCATGCACCCCGTGGTGCCACGCCACCGCAGGCAGCGCTGGCCAGGTATGAACGGAAGATGGCCTTCCTGACCGGTTTCGCCCGCCACCTGGGCCGCGCCCGACGGGCCGCGGCTGCCCGAGGCCGACAGTACCTGGTGATGGGTGACTTCAACATCGCCCACACTCCCCTGGACCTGCGCAACTGGCGCGGCAACAAGACCTCGGCCGGCTTCCTGCCGATTGAGCGGGAATGGTTCGCATCAATCATCTCGCCGCGCACCCTGGTCGATGTCGTGCGGCGATTGCATGGCGAGGTCGAGGGGCCGTATTCGTGGTGGAGCTGGCGCGGCAAGGCCTTCGACAATGACGCCGGGTGGCGCATCGACTACCACCTGGCCTCACCGGGTCTGGCTCGGGCGGCCGTGGACGGGGGCACCGACCGGGATGCGTCCTATGACACCCGGATCAGCGACCACGCACCGGTGGTCGTCGACTACGTCATCTGAACCGGGCCAGCACTTCGTCGTTGGTGACGTCCTCGATTCGCTGGTGGCGCCAGCGGGCCTGGTTGTCGCGGTCAACCATCCGTGCCCGGACTCCTTCGATGAAGTCATCCGGGTCAGCGATCAGCGACCGGCCCAGCACACGGTCCTGGTCGAGCACGGCAGCCACATCGGGCATCGTCCGCGCCCGCCGCACAGCCTCCAACGCCATCCATACCGATAGCGGGCTGCGCGCCCGGATGGTCTGCGCTGCGTGATTCGCGTTGGGTTCGTCGGCGGCCTCCAGCGCGGCCACGACTGCAGCAGCCGTGCCCGCGGCGAAGCAGTCATCGATCCATTGCTGGTTGGTCGCCAGCCACGAAGTGTCGGTATCGACCCCGGGGCACTGGTCGAGCAGGCCGGCCCACAATGCCGAGGCCCCATCGATCGTCTCGCCGGTCATGGCCAGGTATTCACCAGTACGACCCGGCGTACGCGCAAGTTCGTAGGCCACCCCGACATCTGGCCACAGCCCGATGGCGACCTCGGGCATCGCCAGCCGGGTGGCTGGTTCACCGATGCGGTGGGTGTTGTGCATTCCCAGACCCAACCCACCGCCCATGGCGATACCCAGCAGGTGGGCGGTGACCGGTTTGGGGTATCGCCAGATCAACTCGTTGAGGTCGTACTCGGCGAGCAGGAAGCCCAGGGCGGCATCGGCGTCACCGGCCAGCAACTGGTCGCGCATCTCGCGCACGTCAGCGCCTGCGCAGAAACCGCGCTCACCGGCACCGCGCAGCACCACCTGTTCGACACCAGGATCGTCCTGCCAGGCAACCAGATGCCTGCCCAGGGCATCGATCATCGGCCGGGTGAGTGCGTTGATCCGTGCCGGACGGTTGAGGATCAACTCCCCCACCCCTGCATCGACCCGGGCGATTACCAATTCGGTCATGTCTTCCCTCCGAGTTTGAGGCGACGCGGCACCTGGTGCCTGCGTGCCAGCAACCAGATTCCGGCAGCGGCAGCGAAACCCAGGGCCATCGAGTCATTGCGCCAGCTCATGTTGATGCCGTTGTAGCAGAGCAGCACCACAGTGGTCCATATCGCGATGTCCAGTTCACGCTTGCGGGGCCCGGACAGCGGCAGCAGCAGCCCACCCCACAGGATGTACCAGCTGCGCACTGCGGGCAGCGCCATCGCGGCAGTGAGATAGCCCAGCGCGAGGAACCGCAGGGGCTGTTTGCGGGCCACCGTGAGCGCCATCACCGCGATCACGATCCCGGCCAACACCACACCGACGGTTCGGCTCGCCCGCACTGCCGCCCAGCCGGTCGGGTCAAGGCCGAAGATGTTGAGCACCAACTGGATTGCCTGGCCGATGACGGTGAAGGGCGCGATCGTGATCACCATGCCGGGAACGTTCACGGCGTTGATCCAGCCGAAGCCGAGCCCGGTGGCGAGGCTGATCAGTGCGAAGGTGCCGGCCGCCACCGCCATGCTGGCCAGGATGCGGCCGACCGAGATCCCTACTTCACGTGGGCGCCAGTTGGGCCAGGGTCTGGTCATCAGGGGCAGCGCATATGCGGCCATGATCGCTGGCTGCTTGATCGCGGTACCGAACCCGACCAGCACTGCGCCCAATAGCCACCAGGCGCTACCCCACCGGTGCGGGTCGAGGCTCCAGCCGCCCAGTCTGATGCGCTGCCCGGTGGGCAGGCCGGTCACCCACAGTGCTGCCACCACGAAGCCCATCATCAACGAATCATTGTGCGCCCCACCGATGAAGTCGATCACCAGCACCGGATTCAAGGTGGCGAACCAGGCCGCCAATGCCGGGTCGACGCCCCGCTGCCGGGCGATGCGCGGCACCAGCAGGCCGATCATGCCGACCCCCAGCACCGACAGGGAACGCATCGCGACCGCAGAAATATAGGGCCGGTAACCCGACAGGTCGACGATCAGGTGCTGCAGTTGCAGGCTGAGCGGCCCATACGGTGCCGGGGTGTCCCGCCATACCCACGACACCTGGTCGGCGAAGGTGCCGGGGAGCACTGCCGGGCCGGCCTCATAGGGATTGATGTTGTTGTGGATCAGCCAGCCCTGCGCGGCATAGCTGTAGGCGTCATGGCTGAAGATCGGCGGTGCCAGCAGGAAGGGTGCGCCCCAGATCAGCAGGATGGCCCAGTGGCGGACATGGTGGTAGGCATACTCCTGCCCGTCGGCGTCACTGCGCCGGGGCCTCAGCCGGAACCAGGCGTCCAGCAACAGGAACAACCCGACCATCGTGACCACCGTGCCCGCCAGGCGGGTGGGCCAGCCCTCGATCTGGGCGTCCGAGAGCATCTGCCACCACGTGGAGTTGCGGGGCAGGTAGGCCGGTGAAAACGCTCCTAGCGTAATGAGCAGGGTCCCCAAGAGACCGCGGCGCACGTTGGGCACGCGCCATGCCTCAACGACATTGCCCCAGTGGGAGGCGAGCCAGGTCTTCATCGGTGGTCTGCATTCTTGTCACGCCGGCCTTCAGCAGCCGAACAGGGCCAGCCTAGTTCTACCGGTGGTGTTGGTAGAGCGCACTACATTGGGATGAGCTCGCGTCCGGGTATCCGGGTGCAGGAGTCCAGGAGGTTTTCACGGTGCCCAATCGGGCTGATCAAGTGAGTCGGGTCGTGGTGCGGTTCGCTGGAGACTCCGGCGACGGCATGCAGCTCACCGGAGGCCGGTTCGGTACCGACGCCGCCCGGCAGGGCAATGACATTGTCACCCTGCCCGATTTCCCCGCCGAGATCCGCGCCCCGCAGGGCAGCCTGAGTGGGGTATCCAGCTTTCAGGTGCATTTCGCCGACCGGGACATCGTCACCCCCGGTGACGATCTCGACGTGCTGGTGGCCATGAATCCGGCCGCGCTGAAGGTGCACCTGCCGTCGCTGCGGCGCGGTGGGGTGCTGATCACCGATACCGCCGAGTACACCCGACGCAACCTGTCGCATGCCGGCTACCAGACCAGCCCGCTGGATGACGGTTCGCTCAGCGGTTGGCAGCTGGTCGCGCTCGACCTGACATCGTTGACCCGCGATGCCGTCGCGGAATTCGGGATGAACCGCAAGGCGATTGCCCGCACCCGCAATATGGTGGCCCTCGGGCTGGTCAGCTGGTTGTACAGCCGCGACCTGAGCCCCACCCTGGAATGGCTGGCCCAACGCTTTGCCGACAACACCACCGTTCGTGACGCGAATATCGCCGCGCTGAATGCGGGCTGGAACTACGGCGAGAACACCGAGACCTTCACCGTGCGCTACGAGGTGGCCCCGGCCAGCCAGCCGGCCGGACGATACCGGCAGATCTCTGGCAACCAGGCGCTATCACTGGGCCTGATCAGTGCCGCCCAGCTGAGCGGCCTGCCTCTTTTCGTGGGTGCCTACCCGATCACGCCCGCCTCGGACCTGCTGCACTTCCTGGCCCGCCGCAAGGCCTTCGGCGTCCACACCTTCCAGGCCGAGGACGAGATCGCCGCAGTGGGTGCTGCACTGGGTGCCTCATTCGGTGGGGCGCTGGGCGTCACAACCACATCCGGTCCGGGCTTCTCGCTGAAGCAAGAGATGATCAACCTGGCCGTGATGACCGAACTGCCGCTGGTCATCATCGACGTGCAGCGGGCCGGGCCGTCCACAGGCATGCCCACCAAGACCGAGCAGACAGACCTGCTGCAGGCACTGTGGGGACGCAACGGCGAGTCGCCGGTGCCGGTGATTGCGGCGGCCTCACCGTCGGACTGCTTCCATGCGGCCATCGAGGCCTGCCGGATTGCGCTGATCCACCGCACGCCGGTGATCCTGATGTCGGACGCCTACCTGGCCAACGGTTCGGAGCCCTGGCAGGTGCCAGATGTTGGCACCCTGGCACCCATCGACCCGAAGTTTGCCACCGTGCAGGACGGCGACACCAGCTTCCTGCCCTACCAGCGTGACCCGCACAGTTTGGACCGGCCATGGGCGATCCCTGGTACCCCCGGCCTGGAACACCGGTTGGGCGGGCTGGAGAAGTCCGAGGGTGCCGGCAATGTGAGCTACGACCCGGCCAACCACGACACCATGGTGCGGTTGCGAGCCGAACACATCGCGCGGATCAAGGTGCCTGAGGCTGAATGGGACGATCCGTCCGGGGCCGCCCGTGTCGTGGTGGTCGGATGGGGTTCAACCTGGGGTGCGATCACCGCTGCTGTGCGGCGGGTGCGTCAACTGGGCCTGCCGATCGCACAAGTACATCTGCGACACCTGAACCCGCTGCCGGCGAACCTGGGCGAACTGCTGCGGCGCGGGCACCGGATCGTGGTTCCAGAGATCAACCTGGGCCAATTGAGCATGCTGTTGCGAGCCAGCTACCTGGTGGACGCGCAGCCGTGGTCGCGGGTGCGGGGGCTGCCGTTGAACGTTGCCGAACTGACCGAACACCTGGTCGGAGTTGTTGAGGAGGCTGACCGTGACTGAACCCGCCGCCGGGCTGACCGGCATTCCCCTGAGCGTGACCCCACTCAACCGTAAGGACTTCGCCAGCGACCAGGAGGTGCGCTGGTGCCCCGGCTGCGGTGATTACGCCATCCTGAGCGCTGTGCAATCACTGATGCCGACCCTGGGTATCGCCCGTGAGAACACGGTGGTGATATCGGGTATCGGTTGCGCAGCGCGGTTCCCGTACTACATGGACACCTACGGGCTGCACTCGATCCATGGCCGGGCGTTGACGATCGCGACCGGTTTGGCGATGACCCGTCCAGACCTGGCGATCATGATCGCCACCGGTGATGGTGATGCGCTGTCGATCGGCGGCAACCACCTGTTGCACACCCTGCGCCGCAACGTGAACCTGACGATCCTGCTGTTCAACAACCGCATCTACGGGCTGACCAAGGGCCAGTACTCCCCCACCAGCGAACTGGGCAAGGTCACCCGGTCGAGCCCGGCCGGTGCCATCGACACCCCGCTGAATGCGGTCTCGCTGGCGCTGGGCGCTGAAGCGAGTTTCGTTGCGCGCAGTATCGATTCCGACCGCAAGCACCTCACCAGTGTGCTGCAGGCGGCCTTCGCCCACCGGGGCACCGCCCTGGTCGAGATCTACCAGAACTGCCCGATCTTCAATGACGGAGCCTGGGACGACCTGCTCGACCCGAATGCCGATGGTGTCATCCAGTTGAACCAGGGTGAACCGATCACCACCCCGAGTGGGCACCTGGGAGTGGTGGCCGGTACCGACGGCGCGCTGCGGCTGGCCGAGGTCGACGAGGTCGGCCTGGATTCGGTACTGGTGCATGACGCGCACCTGCCCGATCCGACCCGTGCCTTCGCGATTTCAAGGCTGACCGACTCAGGCCACATCAAGCGCAGCCCCATCGGCATCTTCCGGCAGGTCGACCGACCCGCCTTCGATGACCTGGGCCGCCAGCAGATCGCCGTAGCGACCGGTGCGGGTGCTGGCCAGTCCGCCAACGCCTGGCAGTCACTGCTGAACGGCGAGGACACCTGGGTGGTCAGCTAGCAGCAGAAGCGACCCTGCTGCCGGCTGGGTAGGGTTGGACGGGTGAACAGCCCTGCATTGGCCCTTGAACATTTCGACCCAGCTGTACCGCCCACCGTTGACCTCTTCGGGCACGTCAACGGCACCTGGGCCGCACAGGCCCAGATCCCCGACGACCGGAGTGGCTGGGGAGCCTTCCACGAATTGCGCGAGGAATCCGAGAAGGCCGTACGCAGGATCATCGAGGATTGCGCTGCCCAGCCGGAGCCGACCGGGGACGCCGCTCGCATCGCCGCCCTCTACGGCTCGTTCATGGCTGCCGAACGGGTCGAGGAGTTGGGTGCCGCACCACTACACGAGTTGCTGGCCCGGGTCGACCAGATCGACTCGACTGCGGCACTGGCCCGGTTCTGGGGCTGGTCGGTCCGCCACGGCGTCAACGCCCTCTTCGATGTCGACAACGATGCCGATCCCGGCAACCCGAAGCGCTACCTGGTGTTCGTTGGCCAGTCGGGTATCGGCCTGCCCGATGAGGAGTACTACCGCCTGGACGCCCATGCCCAGACCCGGCAGGCCTACCAGGACCACATGACCCGGATGCTCGAGTTGGCCGGTGTGGCCGAGCCTGCCGAGCAGGCCCGCCGCGCCTTCGAACTGGAAACCCGGATCGCCGCTGCCCACTGGGACAAGGTGCGCACCCGCGACATCGTCCAGATGTACTACCCACAGACCTGGGGTGAGTTCTGCGCGCTCGCGCCCTCGCTCGCCTGGGATGAGTTCCTGGCCGGCGCCGAACTGCCTGCCGCTGCAGTCGCCGAGGTGATCAACTGCCAACGCACCTTCATCGGTGAGGTCGAGGCACTGGTCAGCGAAGACCAACTGGATAATTGGAGGGCCTGGGCCCGCTGGCACCTGGTGGATGCAATGGCGCCCTACCTTTCCAGCGAACTGGTTGAGCAGAACTTCGACTTCTACGGCCGCACCCTGATGGGCATCCCGGTGCTCCGGGAACGCTGGAAGCGTGGCGTCAGCCTGGTAGAAGGTATGCTCGGTGAGGCCGTCGGCAAAATCTACGTGGCCGAGCACTTCCCACCAGCCACGAAGGCCCGAGCCGACGAACTGGTCAACAACCTGCTCAAGGCCTACGGCCAATCCATCAGCAAACTGGAGTGGATGACCCAGGCCACCCGGGCCGAGGCCCTGGACAAGCTCGGCAAGTTCACCCCGAAGATCGGTTACCCGGGCAAGTGGCGCGACTACTCCGCCCTCAAACTCGACGATGACCTGATCGGCAACGTGCTGCGGGCCAACAGCTTCGGTTTCGACCACATGCTGGAGCAACTCTCGGGCCCCATCGACCCGAATGAGTGGCTGATGTACCCGCAAACAGTGAATGCCTACTACCACCCGCTGCGCAACGAGATCGTCTTCCCCGCCGCCATCCTCCAGCCGCCATTCTTCAACGCCGAGGCCGACGACGCAGTGAACTACGGAGCGATCGGTGCGGTCATCGGCCACGAGATCGGTCACGGCTTCGACGACCAGGGTTCAACCTGCGACGGCGATGGCCGGGTACGCAATTGGTGGACCGACGATGACCGGGCAGCCTTCGAGGAACGCACCGAATCACTGGTCGAGCAGTACGGTCAGCTGGCACCCTCGGTGACCCCCGAAGTCAAGGTGAACGGCGAGTTGACCCTCGGTGAGAACATCGGTGATCTCGGCGGGCTGGCCATCGCCTTCGAGGCCTGGCAGATAGCTGTCGGTGATGAACAGCCAGAACCGGTGGACGGTATCCCGGCTGCACAGCGGTTGTTCTTCGGCTGGGCCCAGACCTGGCGGACGATCATGCGTCCCGAGGCGATGCGCGAGCGGCTGGCCACCGACCCACACTCCCCCGACGAGATCCGCTGCAACCAGACGGTACGCAACCTCGACGAATTCCATACCGCCTTCGGCACCACCCCGGACGACCCGATGTGGCTGGATCCGGCAGAGCGGGTCAGAATCTGGTGAATCTTCCGGCGGGCCTGGTCAGCTCGAGCGAGTGACTACCTCATCGCACAGCTTGGCCAGTGCCCGCTTGGGTGCCCCATCGGGCAGCGGGGCCAGGTGGCCACGGGCGATCTCGGCCCGGCGGTTGATCTCGGCCCGTACCTGCACGATCACGTCGCTTGCCCGCAGGCCTGCCAGGGCGCGGGCCAGGTCGTCATCATCGGCCAGCCCGGCATCGATCAAGCTGACCAACTCCTGGTCGGCCGGGTCGCTGGAGGCCCGCAATAGCAGGGTCGGCAGGGTCGGGACGCCCTCACGCAGGTCGGTTCCCGGGGTCTTCCCGGTGGTGTCGGAGATCACGTCGATCAGGTCGTCGGACAGTTGGAAGACCATGCCGATCTCGTGACCGTACCTGCCCAGTGCGTCCAGTATCTGGGGCCCGGCATCTGCGACCATGCCGCCGAACAGCACCGAGGTGCGGATCAGTGAGGCAGTCTTGCCGCTGAGCACCCGCAGGTGGTGCGCGATCGGGTCCTCATCCGGGTCGGGGCCGACGGTTTCAGCTATCTGCCCGGTGACCAGCTCAGCGAAGGTGTCGGCCTGCAGCAGGACGAAATCCTTGCCGAGTGAGGCCACCTGGCTGGACGCGCGAGCGAACAGGAAATCGCCCACGAGGATGGCCACCGTGTTGCCGTACTGACGGTTCGCGCTGGCCACTCCGCGGCGGATGTCTGCATCGTCCATGACATCGTCGTGGTACAGGCTGGCGACGTGGCTCAGTTCGACCACCAACGCCGCCTTGATCAACCGTTCCGGGTCGGGCGCCTCGGCCAGGTGGGCGGCGATGCTGACCAGTGCGGGCCGGAAGCGCTTCCCGCCGGCTGACATCACGTGGCCGGCAGCCTCATTCACGAACGGGTTATCCGACGTCGCTGCCTCGATCAGCCGGTCCTCGACCGCCAACAACTGGTCAGTGATGAGCACCGAGAACTGCTCGTCGGACATCTCCGCGGTCACTATGCTCCCATCTCTGGCCTGCCCGTTGGCTGGCGTTCAGCCCGGCGCTCAGCGCAGGAATCCGGCTGCGGCACCCGCGACGTCCATCAAGGGACCGGGCAGGACACCAAGCAACAAGGTACCAATGGCGCCGATCCAGATCACGGCGAACGTGCCCATTCCGGGGCTGACCACAGCGGTCTCGGTGTTCGGGGCCTGCCCGAAGATCACCCAGATGACCCTGAAGTAGAAGCCTGCGGCGATCAGGCTGGCGACCACCGCGACGACGACCAGCCAGCCGAAACCACCGGTCCAGCCGGCCACGAAGACCAGCACCTTGCCGATGAAGCCACCGGTCAGCGGGATACCGGCCATGCTCAGCAGGAAGAAGGTCATCAACCCGCCCAGCAGTGGATTTCGTCGTCCCAGGCCTGCCCAGGCTGCATAGCTGGTGGCCTCGGCACCGGAGCGCCGGACCAGCGTCAGGATGGCGAAGGCACCCAGGGTGGCGAAGCCGTAGGCCGCCAGGTAGAACAGCGCTGCCGAGACCGAGCCGACGCGGCCCTCGGCCAGACCGCTCTCAACGGTGACTGCACCGACCACGGCGACCAGGATGAAACCGCCGTGCGCAACTGACGAGTAGGCCAGCACACGTTTGACGTCGGACTGCATCAGGCCGACCAGCGAACCGATCAGCATGGTGAGCACCGCGATCACAGCAAGCGCAGCCTGCCAGTCCCAGCGCATCGCGCCGAGGGCGACGTAGAGCAGGCGCAGCATGCCGACGGTGGCAGCCATCTTGGTGCAGATCGCCATGAACGCGGTCACCGGTGTCGGTGAGCCGACGTAGACATCAGGCACCCAGTTGTGGAAGGGCACTGCACCGATCTTGAACAGCAACCCGACCGCCACCAGTGCGATACCGGCAAGCAGCAGGCCCTGCGACTGGCCACCGGCCTGGATTGCGGCGTCGATCGCATCGAAGTGGAAGGCGCCGGAGTAGCCGTAGAGCATCGCAATCCCATACAGGAAGATGCCCGAGCTGAGCGCGCCCAGCAGGAAGTACTTCAGCGAGGCCTCCTGGCTGAGCAGGCGGCGCCGCCTGGCCATCCCGGTCAGGATGTACAGCGGGAAGGAGAAGACCTCCAGCGCAATGAACAGGGTCAGCAGGTCCGTCGCCGAAACGAAGGCCATCATGCCGCCGACCGAATACAGCAGCAGCGGGAAAACCTCGGAGTGTTCCTGGCGCGCCGCGATCGCCTCGCGCTCGGACTGCGAACTCGGCACGGCCGAGACACTGGCAGCGAACGGCGACTCGCCGCCACCGACCCGGCGTTCCGCGAACAGCAGGGTCGCCATCAGCGCGAAGACCAGCAGCAGCAGCCAGCTGAGCCAGCTCGGCCCGTCCAGCGACAGGGAGCCCAGCGCGTAGATGCCCAGCGGCACCGAGGTCCAGTTGACCAGGGTCCAACCGATAGCAGCCAGAAGTACCAGGACCGTCCAGGCCGCCTGCACTGTGCTGCGCATCAGCCGGGGTATCGCTCCTTCGAGGACCACCCCGATCGTGGCGCCCACGAGCACCAGCAACATCGGTGCAGCGGGGAGAAACTCGCTCATCACTTGCCTCCCATCGATGCAGGCTCGGGATCAGTCATGCCCACCTGGCTCATCGTCGTCACTGCGGTCTGCTCGACCACATCGAACATTGGTTGCGGATAGAAACCGAAGAACAGCAGCAGTGCGATCAACGGCGCCACCACCATCCGCTCGCGACCATTGAGGTCGGTGGTGATGTGTTCGGTCACCTCGGCGGTCGGCTCACCGGTGAATACCCGCTGGTAGGCCCACAGCACGTAGAGCGCGGCGAACACCGTCCCCAGCACGGCGAAGGCGACGGCGACCATCTGGCGCGGCCAGGCGCCAGTCATGATGGTGAACTCACCAACGAAGTTGGCGGTACCCGGCAGGCCGAGGGTGGCCAGACCGGCGACCAGGAAGACACCGGCCATCACTGGCGCAATCTTCTGGACGCCACCGAAGTCGGCGATCTCTACCGAACCGCGACGGTACAGCAGGAAGCCGACTGTCAGGAACAGGGCGGCGGAACTGAAGCCGTGCGCGAGCATGTAGAAGATGGTGCCGCTGATCGAGGCCTGGGTGAAGCCGAAGATGCCCAGCACCATGAATCCGAAGTGGCTCACCGAGGTGAAAGCGACCAGCCGCAGCAGGTTCTTGCTGCTGATGGCCATGAACGCGCCGTACAGGATCGACACGACCGCCAGCACCACGACCAGCGGGGTGGCCCAACTGCTGGCCTCGGGGAACATGTCCAGGCACAGCCGGATCATCCCGAAGGTGCCGATCTTGTCCAGCACACCGACCAGCAGGGTCGTCGCACCGGGCAGGGCCTGCTCGGCTGCGTCCGGCAACCAGGAGTGCACCGGGACCATCGGGG
>JBMNPP010000017.1:0-22797 GCA_050943675.1 Brooklawnia sp. | reverse complement strand
TGGCACCCGAATCGGCCTGCACCTCGGTGCAGCTGCACCTGCAGGTACATCCCCTCGCGTTCGCGAACAACTGGAATGCCGCCCAGGTACTGGCCGGACCACAGCTTGCGCTCGGCGCCAACTCCCCCTACTTCATGGGCCGCGAATTGTGGGCCGAGACCCGCATCGAGCTGTTCAAGCAGGCCACCGACACCCGCCCCATCGAGCTGAAGAACCAGGGGGTGCGTCCCCGGGTCTACTTCGGTGAGCGCTGGATCACCTCGATCTTCGACCTGTTCGAGGACAACGTGCGCTACTACCCTGCACTGCTGCCCGAGATCTCCGAGGAGGATCCGCAGCAGGTGCTCGATGACGGCGGGGTGCCGGAACTGTCGGAACTGATGCTGCACAACGGCACGATCTACCGCTGGAACCGGCCGATCTACGACACGGTCGACGGCACCCCTCACCTGCGGGTCGAGAACCGGGTGCTGCCAGCCGGGCCGACCATCGCCGACACCCTGGCCAATGCGGCGTTCTACTACGGGACGCTGCGGGCGCTGGCGCTGGAAGAGCGTCCGGTGTGGACGCGGATGGCCTTCAGCACCGCCGAGGAGAACTTCACCTCCGGCGCAAGACGGGGCATCGACGCCGAACTGTTCTGGCCCGGGCAGGGCGTCCTGCCGGCGAGCGAACTCGTGCTGCGCACCCTGCTGCCGCTGGCCCACGAAGGACTCCGCGAATTCGATGTCGACCCGGTGATCGCCGATCGGCTGCTGGGCATCATCGAGCAGCGCTGCCTTTCCGGCCGCAATGGCACCGAATGGCAGCGGGCGGTCGTCCACCGGCTGGAGGATCGCGGCCGCTCCCGGATCGACGCGCTGCGCGAGATGACGGCGGCCTATGCCGAGGGCATGCACTCCAACGAACCGGTGCACACCTGGGAGGTGCCCGCCTGACAGGCTGGTTCGACTCGAACCAAAGCCGCGGATACCCTAGTGGGTATCGCAACCTGCCTGAGGACGTGACAGTGGCCCCCACCGACCAGAGACCCACTTACACCAAGGCGCGCCGCAACCGCACCTTCGCACTGGGGATCGCCGCCGGCGCAGCCCTGATGCTGCTGCTCAACTTCGCGATCGGGGCGACCGCCGACAAGTCAATTACCGAACCGACCACGACAGTCACGGTGACCGCTGGGCAGCAACCGCAGGCCGAGCAGACCGAAGACAGCGGGATCGGGGTAGACCTGTCGCGGCGCATCGAGGGTGACCCGATGGCCCTGGGTGCTGTCGATGCGCCCGTCGTGATGGTCGAATATGCCGACTACCGGTGCCCGTACTGCTCGCTGTTCGAGCAGGAAATCCTGCCGGGCATCGTCGCCGAATATGTCGACCTCGGCCTGTTGCGCGTCGAGTTCCGCGATATGCCGCTATTCGGCGACTACTCCTATGACGCCGCAGTCGCTGGCCGGGCAGCCGGCAACCAGGGCAAGTTCTGGGAGTTCATGAACGTCGTTGCAGCCAATGGTGTCGAAGAGGGCGGTCACCCGGATCTGCCCCGCGAACGGCTGGTGGAATTCGCCGATCAGGCCGGGGTGGCTGATCTGGACAAGTTCACCGCTGACCTGGACGATGCCGAACTCCTCGCGGCTGTCGAGGCAGACCTGGCAGAGGGCCGCCAACTCGGCATCTCCGGAGTGCCCGCCTTCCTGGTCGGTGATGTCCCGGTCGCCGGTGCCCAACCCATCGAGGTCTTCCGGGACGTCCTGACCCAGGAGTTGGCCGAGGCCGGCATCAGCTGATGGATATCGGGTTCGCCGGGGCCACCCTCGGGGGGCTGCTGTCACTGCTGTCACCGTGCTCGGTGATGCTGCTGCCAGCCTTCTTCGCCTACGCCTTCGGCAGCCTGCGCCAGATCCTGATCCGCACCGGGGTGTTCTACCTGGGGCTGGTCGCCAGCCTGATCCCGCTGGGCGTGTTCGCCTCGGCGCTGGGTGGACTGCTGATCGACCACCGCGCAACCATGATCCGCGTGGTCGCCTGGCTGGTGATCGGTGCAGGAGCATTGCTGCTGGCCGGGGTGTCCATCCGGTTACCCGGCCGGGTGGGTGCCGCCGATGGCGCCGGGCGCGGGGCGCCAGTGCTGTCAACCTTCCTGCTCGGCACCGTCTACGCGGTGGCAGGGGTCTGCGCGGGTCCGATCCTCGGCTCGGTGCTATTGGTCGCCAGCCTCGGCAGCCCGATCTACGGTGCGACCCTGATGGCGCTGTACGGGTTGGGCATGTGCCTGCCGCTGGTCGTCCTGGCTGCGTTGTGGGGACACCTGGGCGCTCGCGGGATGAACTGGCTGCGGCCCCGCACCGTCGAACTGCGGCTCGGCCGCCGCACCTGGCGCAACTCGTGGGTCACCATCATCTCTGGTCTGCTCACCATCGGCGTCGGAGTGCTGCTGCTGGCCACCGACGGTACTGCGGCGCTGTCGGGGCTGCTCAACGTGGCCACCCAATCACGGCTCGAGAGCGGCGCACTGGCCGCGACGAGCCGGGTATCAGATCTGGTCTTCGTCTTCGGCGCGATCATCGTGCTGGTGGTGATCGTGCTGTTGACCAACCGTGATCCCGCTAGAGCCGACCAACCAGGCTACGGCTGATGATCATGCGCTGCACCTCACTGGTGCCCTCGTAGATCGTGGTGATGCGCGCATCCCGGTAGAGGCGCTCGGCTGGGACGCCCCGGATGAAGCCAGAGCCACCCAGGATCTGTACCGCCTTGCCCGTGGTGCGGATCGCCGCCTCGGAAGCGAACAGCTTGGCCATTGAGCAGGCGACATTGGCGTCTGCGCCGGCGTCCAGCTTGGCGGCCGCCTCATTGAGCAGCAGCCGGGCTGCATGGTAATCAGTGGCCATGTCGGCCAGCGTGAACGCGATCGACTGGAAACCACCGATCGGCTGCCCGAACTGGCGACGGGTGATCGCGTGCTCGCGAGCGGTGTCCAGCGCTGCGCGGGTGATGCCGTTGGCCAGGGCACCGATACCCAGGCGTCCCTTCTCCAGGACTGACAGCACCGCACCGAAACCGGTGCCCTCTTCACCGAGCAGCGCGTCGGCTGGCAGGCGGACGTTGTCGAAGACGAATCCGCCGACCTGCGAGGCGCGCTGCCCCATCTTGTGCTCGCGGTAGGCCCGCTCAACCCCGGGCAGGTCGGTGTCCACCAGGAACATCGACATGCCACCGCGCTTGCGCAATTCCGGGTTGGTGACCGCCAGCACCATGGCGTAGTCAGCCACCGGGGCATTGTGGATGAAGATCTTCTCGCCGTTCAGCACCCAGTCGTCCCCGTCGCGCACCGCCCGGGTCTTGACCCCGCCCAGGTCCGAGCCGGCGCCCGCCTCGGTCAATGCGTAGGCACAGCGCTCTGTGCCGGCGAGCAGACCGGGCAGGTAGCGCTGCTGTTGCGCCTGCGAACCATGCGCAACCAGCAGTGAGGACACCAACTCGACCAGACCGCACTGGTCGGCGACGCTGGCGTAACCGTAGGACAGCTCTTCCATGACGATGGCGTAGTCGCTGGCCAGCCCACCAGCGCCACCCATGGCCTCGGGCACGGTGATGCCGAGTAGCCCGAGTTCACCCATCTCCTGGTAGATCTCGGCCGGGAACCGCTCTGTCTCGTCGAGTTCCTCGACGATGGGCGCGATGCGGGTGGCCGCGAACTCGCGCACCATCTCGGTCAGGGCTGCGACATCCTCGGCGCGTTCGGCAGCAGTCGGCTGGTGATCAGTCATGGCGATCCTCCCGGTACGTTCAAATTCGCTCCCCAACGTCGAGAAAGCGCTTTCTCAGGATGACATACCCGAGGCTCCCGGCGCAAGGGCGGCTGTCAGGAACTGGCCGGCCCGGTCGATTCGCGGACGATCACCGGCGATGACGCCCGGCTGGAATCGGCGTCCGCACCACGCAGCCGGGCACACAGGGCCTGCCAGGCCAGCCCACCCAGTTGGGTCTTGGGACTGACTGCGGTGGTCAGCGCGGGCCGCACATAGCGGGCGACCTCGATGTCATCGAAACCGGCCACCGAGATGTCGCGCGGCACCTGGAGTCCTAGTTCGTTGAGCCGCGTCATCACCCCGATCGCGGCCAGGTCATTGAACGCCAGGATCGCCGTCGGATTGGCCCCAAGCGCCTGCTCGGCGGCATCGTGGCCAGCCTGGATCGTCCCCTCACTGGCGATGACGACCGAGGTGATGCCCAGCTCGCGGGCATCATCCAGCCCGGCCAGCCGCTCACTGTTCTGCCAGGACGACTCCGGTCCGGCGATGTAGGCCACCCGCCGGTGCCCCAGTTCGGCCAGGTGCCGACACAACTCGACTGTGGCGCTACGGGTATCTGCCAGCACTGCCGGCAGCTCAATACCGGGTTCGTGACGGTTCACCAGCACGACCGGCAGTTGCTCAGCCGCCAACACCGCCAGATCGGCAGCTGACATGCGCGGCGAGACCACGATCAGGCCGTCGACATAGGGGCGGTATTGCAGGCAGGCATTGAGTTCATCACTGGCACTGCCGCGGGCGTCCGAGATCACCACGCGGAAGCCGTCGTCGGCAGCGTCGGCGACGATGGTGCTGAGGATGTCGGTGAAGTACGGGTTGCCAAGGTCAGGCACCACCACACCGATCGTGCGGTATTCGCCGGTCGCCAGACCCTGGGCGAGCACATTGGGCCGGTATCCCAGGCGTTCTGCGGCAGCCCGGACCAACTCGGTCATCTGTGGATTGACCCGGCCCTTGCCGTTCAGGACGCGTGATACGGTCGCGATGGAGACGCCGGCCTCACGGGCGACGTCATCGATTCTGACCCGACCAGACACTGCACCACCTTTCAGCAATTCGCCATCCCGCCAAGCCAGAGTGGGCTTGCCGAGGACTGTAGCGGCAATCTTTGCCGAAGAGGCTTGCGAACTTGACCTCACTGCCCTAACCTTACCAGAGAAAGCGCTTTCTCAACGGTGGATAGCAAGCAAAAGGAATTCAGATGCGAATCGTCCTGCTAGTCAAGCATGTTCCGGACACCGAGGAGCCCAGGTTCCTCGACACCGACACCGGGCTGATGGACCGCTCGGGTGAATGTGGCCTGGACGAGATCAACTCCCGCGCCCTCACCTGGGCACTGGAGTTGCGTCGCCAGACCAGGGGCGAGATCACCGTGGTCACCATGGGCCCCGATGCAGCCACCAAGGCCCTGCGTCAGGCGCTGGCGATCGGTGCCGACAAGTCGGTACACATCAGCGACGACGCCCTGGCCGGCTCGGATGCCCTGCAGACATCGGCGGTGCTCGCCGCCGCCCTGCAACGCATCGGCTTCGACCTGGTGGTGGCAGGCGACGCGGCCACTGACGGCCGCGGCGGCATCGTGCCCGCGATGATCGCCGAACGCCTGGGGGTACCGCACCTGACCCACGCCAGCAGCGCCACGCTGGCCGGCGATGAACTCACCACCACCCGCGACGACGGCGACACAGTGGCCACGGTGACTGCCGGGCTGCCCGCTGTGCTGTCGCTGCGCGAGACGATCGCCGAGCCCGAGGTGCCGGGCTTCCGCGGCATCATGGGCGCCAAACGCAAGCCCCGCCAGGAAGTCGGGTTGGCCGAACTCGGAGTGGCCACCCACACCCCGGTCTGGACGACCACCAGCGTCGTCCCCCGGCCCGCCCGCAGCCAGGGTCAGCTCATCACCAATGACGACGGCACCGCTGCCCGGCAAATCGCCGACTACCTCGCAAGCCAGCAGCTGATCGGAAAGTGAACCCCATGAACAAGATCATCGTCCTTGCCCAGCACCGGCACGGCCACGTCCTGCCCGAGACCACTGCCGCACTGGCCGTCGCATCCGAGCTCGGCACCCCCACCGCCGTATTGGTGACGCTGCCCGATACCGATACTGGGGCACTTGTTGGTCAACTCGGCCAACTGGGGGCCGCTGGTGTCTACACCTATGCCGGCGCCGACCAGTTGGTAACCCCGCTGGTCGATGCCCTGGATGCCGCACTCGAAGCCAATGGCAAGGTGGCAGCGGTGCTGCTGCCCGAGACCAACGACGCCCGCGAGGCCGGGGCCCGGCTCGCCGTCCGGCACGAGGCGGGATACATCAACCACGCCAGTGATGTGCAGTTCATTGATGGCCGTTGCACCGTGACCCAGCAGGTGCTGGGCGGCGACTACACAGTCACCTCGGCAGCCAACCCCGACGCACTGCCCATCATCGGGCTGACCGCCACGATCAGGGACGAGCCGGCCGCCGCAGTCGCCTCACCAGCGGTCACCGCACTACCCACGGTTGAGGCTGCCGGGGCGCGGATCGTTGCCCGCCAGCAGCGGGCCAGCGCCAGCAACCGTCCCGACCTGCGTTCAGCGAAGGTCGTGATCGCAGCCGGGCGTGGCGTGGGCCGTGACGGCTACCCGCTGGTCGAGCAACTTGCCGATGCCATGGGTGGAGCGGTCGGGGCGACGCGGGCCTCCGTCGACGCCGGCTACTGCGAACACAACCTGCAGGTCGGCCAGACCGGGGTCACAGTCTCGCCCGATGTCTACATCGGCGCCGGTGTGTCGGGGGCCATCCAGCACCAGGCCGGCATGCAGTCGGCCCGGCACATCATCGCGATCAACACCGACGAGGACGCACCGATCATGGACATCGCTGACCTGGGCGTGGTCGGTGACGCAGTCGAGATCATCCCGCAACTGATCGAAGAACTCCGCAACCGATGAACTGGCGCAAGTGGCTGCTGATCGGCCTGGGCGCGGCCGTCCTTATCGTCGGAGTCATCGCCGGGGCCCGCGCCCTGGTCGGGGTGCCCGCGGTCGCAGCATTTGTTGAGCGCTACCCGGGAGTCCCGACGATGCCGGCCGAGACCCCGGTGGGGATGCCGGCCTGGCTCGGTGTGCAGCACTTCATCAACCTGTTCCTGATGATCATGATCATCAGGGCTGGTCTGCTGGTGCGGTTCACCCGACGTCCGAAGGCGTACTTCACCCGCGACAACGCCAAATTCCCGCAGACCCGGGGCAAACCAACCAAGATCACCTTCAATACCTGGCTGCATCTTTGGCTGAATGCCATGTGGGCCCTCAACGGGTTGGTCTTCGTGGTCGCGCTGTTCGCCACCGGCCAGTGGATGAAGGTGGTGCCCACCAGCGCTGACGTCTTCCCGCATGCACTGTCGGTGGGGCTGCAGTACCTGTCGTTCAACTGGCCGACCGAGAACGGCTGGATCCACTACAACGCGCTCCAGTTGCTCACCTACTTCATCACGATCTTCATTGCGGCGCCGCTGTCGGTGTGTACCGGCTTCAGGATCTCGCCAGCGTGGTCGAAGCGTTGGGAACGGGCCAGCCAGCTCATCCCCATCGCCCCGGTCAGGACGCTGCACTTCATCCTGATGTGCTACTTCACGATCTTCATCACCACCCATGTGGGCCTGGTGCTGTTGACCGGAGCCCGTCGCAACCTCAACCACGCCTTCGCTGCGACCGATGGTGACGGCTGGCTGGGTGTGATCCTGTTCGCTGTCAGCCTGCTGGTGGTCGCAGTCGGCTGGGTGCTGGCCCGGCCCATGTTCCTCAAGCCGGTCGCACAATTGCACGGCAAGGTCACTGCCCGCTAACGGTAGGTGCAGCGGTTCTGAGAGGATGCACAGCGTGGTTGACCGTAGAGGTGTGACGCTGGGCTTCTCTGCCTACCTGATCTGGGGCATGTTCCCGCTCTACTTCCAGTTGCTGGCGCGCTCGGGCGCCTTCGAGATCGTCGCCTACCGGATCGTGGTGGCCCTGGTCTTCTGCCTGCTGGCAATCGTCGCCACCCGCACTTGGCACCGCTTCGTCAAGGTGCTGCGCACCCCGCGAACGGTACTGGTGCTGCTGGTCGCCGGGCTGCTGGTGTCAACCAACTGGACGCTGTACGTGTGGGGTGTCAACAACGGTTACGCCATTGATGCGGCACTCGGCTACTTCATCAACCCGCTGGTCAGCGCGGCCTTCGGCGTCCTGCTGCTGGGCGAACGGATGCGCCGCCTGCAGTGGGCTGCTTTCGGCGTCGGCGCGCTGGCTGTAGTGGTATTGACCGTGGGCTACGGGCAGGTGCCGTGGGTCGCCCTCGGTCTCGCGTTCAGTTTCGGCACCTACGGCCTGGCCAAGAAGAAGGTGGGTGCCTCGGTCCCGCCGTTGCCCGGGCTCGCCATCGAGACGGCAGCGACCACCCCCATCGCGCTGGGCTACCTGATCTGGCTGGCGGTCGGTGGCCTGCACACGGTGGTGCCCTTCACCGGCTACGGCGCCCTGGTGTTGTTGAGCGGCCCGCTGACGGCGATCCCGCTGCTGCTGTTCGCAGCGGCTGCGATCAGGATCCCGCTGAGCACGCTGGGCATCCTGCAATACATCGCTCCGATCATGCAGTTCCTGGCCGGTTGGCTGGTGATCGGTGAACCGATGCCGCTGGAGCGCTGGATCGGCTTCATCATCATCTGGGTGGCAGTGGCCATCTTCCTCTTCGATGCGCTGCGGGCGGGCCGGGCCGGCAGCAATGGCCGCCGCTGACCCTGCAAGCCGGACGGCTAATGTTTGTGCCATGTTGATTCAGGCGTACTCGACGCTGCTTCAATCCTGCCCGCTCGACCTCACCATGGTGGACGAGCGCGCCGTCGGCGAGGATGCCGGCGACATCGAACTTGCCGCCCACCTGGACGCGCTGCGCAGGCACGCCCGGCACCAGGCCCCGCCCAATCCGGTTGCCGCGGCCGCGCTGCAGCGGCACCTGCGCGATATCCAGCGGTTCTATGCGTTCAGGCTGGACAACATCACTGACCACGACCGGCTGGCCGCGCTCACCGACTGGGCCGGGCAGGCCAATGCCGTGCTGGTGGCCGACGGGGCACTACTGGACGGCCAGGGCCGTCCCCTGCTGCCCGGCCCACACGGCGAACCCACCGGTCAGGTGCCGTTCACGGCCGAAACGCGTGAGCGGGCCACTGCGGTGCGCAAATGGCTGGCAGACGCGTGGCAGGTCAAGGTGCCCGAGGCGGTACCACCGGCCAGAGCAGACGCGGAGCTGACAGCCCGTAGCGCCGAGCAGACCGGGCTGCGGGTGCTGTCGCTGGTGCTCGTCAGTGACTTCGCGGCGTCCCTGATCGCGGGGCGTCCCATCGAGGCGGCAGCCATGCAGCGGGTATGTCCGCGCGGTTTCGAAAACCTGACGCCAGACGAGCGGGCGCTATTCGATGGCCACGGCCAGACCGACGCACAGCGGCTGAGACAACGCATCGAGGCCGCCCAGGAACTGCTGTGGGCGCTGTCGCGTATCGAGATCAGCTGGCCCAACCATCCCTGCCCGGTCGACGAGGTGAAGCGGATCGTCCTGGCCGGCGGCGAGGAGGCCTTCATGGCTGGGCTGGCACTGCGCCCGCCCAGCGAGTTGGCCGATGAGCATGAGTGCCTGAGCTCGCTCGTGTGGGCGATCGATGATGCCGCGCAGCAGGGCGCGCAACTCACGCAACTGGATGCGCAGATCACGATCCAGCGGCTGGCCGCCATGAACTGGCTGCGCGATGACCGCGTCGGGTGGGATGACGCGCTGCGGTACGACAGGATGGTCGCCGGTCACGACAAGCTCAACCGATGATCGGCAGGCGCAGCCGGCGCAGGATCGGGTTCACGAAGTCGAAGAACTCCCTGATCCGCATCAGCTTTGCCACCACCAGCAACACGGCGATGAAGACCAGCCCGCCGGCCACCCCGGCCCCGAACTGCCAGGCCCAGGTCATCATCCGGCCAAGCTCCAACTCGGGGGTGTTCTGCTGCGCCAGCACCACCAGGGCGGTTGCCCAGGCCGCCACGCCCGCGACGGCCGAGGCCACCCCGAGCCGCACATAGAGCAGCCCGACCGAACGCAGCCCATAGCTGCCGATCTGGTGCCGGGCATAGAGGACGAAGATGATCGCCAACGCCCAGTTACCGAAGAACATGCCCGCCACTATGACCAGCAGCCCGTACTCCAGCGGCACCAGGTAGGCCAGCAGCGCGAAGACCACCTGCACGGCGGTCACCACTATCTGCATCCACAGGTTGGTGATGCCCTGCTCGGAGGCGAAGCAGTACTGCTGTTGCAGGGTAACGATCGTGTAGCCGAGCATCGAGGCACACATCACGACAAGCACCGCCGACGTGGCAGCCGCCTCTTGCGCGTCCAGGCTGAAGTAGACCACGCGGATCGCTGGGCCGGCCAGTGCGATCAGCACTGCGCTGGCGGGGATGACGCCCAGGGCTGGCAGGGTCAGCCCACGCCGGACGAGCTCCTGCATGTCGGTCATGCCGACCTCGGGGTCATCGCGGCGTTGCCAGGCCCTGGCGATCTGCGGGAAGAGCGCGGTCAGCAGCGACACCGCGAGCAGCGCATACGGCATCTGGAAGATGCTGAGCGCGTTCTGGTAGGTAAGGTAGCTGGCGACGTCAGCACCGGTGGCATCGGCTGCGTCCCGGATGTGCGTGGCGACCTTCATGATCAGCAGGCCACCGCCCTGCGCAATCAGCAGGGCGAGGAAGGTCAGCGAGGCGAAGCGACCGAGCTGGCCGAAGCCGTGGCCGCGCAGGCCCCACCGTGGCGTCCACCGGAAACCGCTGCGGTACAACGCGGGCACCAGGATCGCGGCCTGGACTGCGATGCCGAGAGTGGCCGAACCGGCCAGCACCCAGATCATCGCCGGGGTCCAGGCCTCGGCGTGGGGTTGTTGACCCCACAGGTAGAGGAAGACGGCCAGCCCGCTGATGGCCACCACATTGTTGGCGACCGGCGCCCAACCGTAGGCCCCGAACCTGCCGCGAGCGTTCAGGATGTTGCCCAGCACGGCGAAGATGCCATAGAACAGCACCTGGGGCATACAGATATAGGCGAACGCGATCGCCAACTGCAGGCCCGTGCCGCTCAGTGAGGTGAACACCCGCATCAGCACCGCAGCCCCGGCGGTACACGCAACAGCCACCAGCACGATCAGCGCGAAGGCCGCGGTGACCAGGCGGTCGACGAAATCCTTGCCCCCATCGGGTCGCTTCATCGCCTTGGTGATCTGTGGGATCAGCACAGCGTTGAGGATGCCGCCGGACAGCAGCACCAGGATGAAGTTGGGCAGGGTGTTGGCCGACTTGAATGCGTCGCCGACGACCAGTGTGCCGAGCACAGCGGTCTGCAGCGAGGCGTTGACCATGCCCAGGATTCGGCTGACCAGGGTACCGGAGGCCATCAGTGCCGAGTTGCGGCCCAGGTTCTTGCGGTCCTCCCGGTCGATCTGGTCGACCAGCGATTCGGTGGAATCGGTCACCGCTTCGGGTTGGGCGGGGACCGCCGGATGGATGCGGGTTTCGATGAACTGCTCGGGGTCCTCGGCGCGGGCGGGCACGCTCCTGCCCGGCTCCCCAGGAGACGGTTGGCCAGCAGCCGGTTCAGCAGCCCGGCGCGCGGGCTGCTCCTCCGGCCGATCACCGGGTGGGGTCAACGACCAGTCCCGGCATAGACGGTGGCCGCCTGGTCTGAATCCAGGCCGAAAGCGGTGTGGGCGGCCTGCACGGCGGCGTCCACATCAGCAGCATCAATCACCACCGAGATCCTGATCTCGGAGGTGCTGATCATCTGGATGTTGACCCCCGCCGCAGCCAGCGCCGCAAAGAACTTGGCAGTGACACCAGGATGGGTGCGCATGCCGACACCGACCACCGAGACCTTGCCGATCTGGTCGTCATAGCGCAGCTCTGCGAAACCGATGCGCTCCCTGGCCGCGTTGAGCGAGTCGACAGCCTTCTTGCCGTCGCTGCTCGGCACGGTGAAGGTGATGTCAGTGGCGCCGGTGGCCAACTCGGACACGTTCTGCACGATCATGTCGATGTTGACATCGCAATCAGCGATCACCTCGAAGATGGACGCGGCGACGCCCACCCGGTCGGGCACCCCAGCGACAGTGACCTTGGCCTCGCTGCGGTCATGCGCGATACCGCTGATGATGGCCTCTTCCATTTTGTTGCCCTTCTCCGTATCGACCAACCCGGTCACCAGGGTGCCCGGCCTGTTGTTGAACGAGCTGCGCACATGCACGGTGACGCCCTCACGACGGGCGTACTCGACGCAGCGCAAGTGCAGGATCTTCGAGCCGCAGGCCGCCAGTTCAAGCATCTCGTCGTAGCTGATTTGCGGTATCTGCCGGGCCCCCTGCACGATGCGCGGATCGGCAGTGAAGACCCCGTCGACGTCGGTGTAGATCTCACACACATCGGCCCCCAGCGCGGCGGCCAGCGCCACAGCAGTGGTGTCGGAGGCGCCCCGGCCCAGCGTGGTGACGTCCTTGGTGGTCTGCGAGACACCCTGGAAACCGGCCACGATGACGATGAAGCCCTCTTCAAGCGATTTCTGGATACGCCCAGGGGTGATGTCGATGATGCGTGCATTGCCGTGCTGGGCGGTGGTGATCACCCCGGCCTGGCTGCCGGTATAGCTGAGCGCCTCAGCACCCAGGTCGTTCAGCGCCATCGCCAGCAGCGCGGCCGACTGGCGTTCGCCCGTGGTCAGCAGCATGTCCAGTTCGCGTGGCCGCGGCTGCGGGCTCACGTCCAGTGCCAGGTCCATCAGCTCATCGGTGGTGTCACCCATCGCCGAAATGACCACGACGACATCTTTACCCGCCTTCTGGGCTGCCACGACGCGACGTGCGACACGCTTGATCGACTCGGCGTCGGCGACCGAGGAGCCGCCAAATTTCTGGACGATCCGCTGAGTGCGTGCTTGCCTCATCTGTTTCTCCTTACGCCGCTTGATCGGCGACGGGGCAACTCTATCTGTTCGCCCCCGGCCAACCACCAGATGGCCCGTCTGCGAACGCTCAGCTATGCAGGGGTCGTCAGCTGTCGCCCAGGAACAGCTTGCAACGCCTACATAGCTGAAGGGAAGGCACACGGCCAGATGCTGCCGGTTTCGGCCGCGAAGTAGCCTTGAGGCCATGTATCGCCAGCCGATCAGCGACGCTGAACGTGATCGCGTGATCGCTCAGCTGCAGCGCAGCCGAGCCTCCGGGCACCTTGACCAGAACACGCTGAACCGCCGCGTCGAGATAGCCCAGGCCACCCAGGACCCCGACGAACTCACTGATCTACTGGCCGACCTGCCCGATCTGGCCGGCACCACCTGGACACCGAGCGACCACCAGCAGTTGGCGCCCTACCAGGCCCGCCAGCCACAGCCGCAGTACTACCAGCAGGCAGCCCAGGAACCGGCCTGGCAGCAATTCATGCGAAATGCCGCACCATGGCTCGCCGTCGCAGTGCCCATCATCCTTTTCTTCATCATCTTCTTCGCACCCAGCGGTTTCGCCTGGTGGTGGCTCATCTGGGCCTTCGTCATCTTCCTGCGCCCGGCGATGCGCACCCAGCAACAGCGTCATCGCTACCAGCAGTTCATGAGCAACCGGGACACCCAGCCGCCACCCCAACAACCCCAGCCGCCCACTGACCGCCATCGCTCCGAGGGCCCGGACGACAAGGAAAGTGGCAGCCAGTGGCAACAGCCACCCGGTAACCCGGCCTGAGACATCCTCTGCGTCCAGATGGTGAACGGGTAGCGTGAAGCCCGGCAGTGCACCACCGCCAGATTCGGTGGCGCACCATGACGTGGAAGGACCCAGAAGTGAAGAACCCGATGCGCATGTTGGCGGCGCTGGTGGCCGCTGGCGCACTCACCCTGACCGCCTGCGGTGGCGGCTCAACTGACAGCGGTTCGGACGGCACCCCGGCCGGTGGCGGCTCGGACAGCTACACGATTGGCATCAACGTATTCGACTCGCATCCCTCGCTGGATGCCGCCCGTGATGGCTTCATGCAGGCCATCGAGGACGCCGGGCTCGACGTGACCTACGACGAGCAGAACGCCCAGGGCGACCAGAGCACGGCCGCAGCCATCTCGAGCAAGTTCGCGACCTCTGATATCGACCTGGTGCTGGCGATCGCGACCCCGTCGGCACAGGCGACGGCCCAGGCGGTCACCGAGATCCCGGTGCTGTTCACCGCGGTCACCGACCCGGTCTCCGCCGAGCTGGTCGACAGCAATGAGGCTCCCGGCGCGAACGTCACCGGCACCAGCGACATCAACCCGGTCGCCGACCAGATCGCCCTGATCAAGCAGATCGTCCCGGACGCCGAGAACTTCGGCATCGTTTACTCCTCTGGCGAGATCAACTCGGCCGTCCAGGTCGAGATGGCTCGCGAGGCTGCCCAGGCAGAGGGCCTCGAAGTGGTCGAGAAGACCATCAGTGCCCGCGCCGAAGTGCTCCAGGGCGTGCAGGCGCTGGGTGACGTGGACGCGATCTACGTCCCCACCGACAACTTCGTCGTCGCCGGGCTCGACTCGGTGCTGCAGGTCGCTGAAGAGAAGAAGATCCCCGTTATCGTCGCCGAAACCGACTCGGTCAACAAGGGCGGTCTGATCACCCTTGGCATCAGCTACTTCGACCTGGGCGTGCAGACCGGCGAGATGGCCGTGCAGATCCTGACCGAGGGAGCCGATCCGGCCACCCTGGCCGTGGGTACCCAGCCCGGCACGAGGCTGGTCATCAACACCAGCGCCGCCGAGCGGATGGGCATCACCGTGCCGCAGGAACTGCTCGACGCGGCAGACGAGAAGGTCTCCTGATACATGGCATGGCTCGACCTTGGTCTGATCTACGGGTTGATGGCACTTGGGGTCTACCTGACCTTCCGGGTGCTCGACTTCGCTGATCTGACCATCGACAGCAGTTTCACCACTGGCGCCGGGATGGCGGCCATCCTGCTTGTTGCAGGGTGGTCGCCCCTGGTGGCCACCGCCATGGGGGGCGTGGTGGGTTTGGTGGCCGGTGTCATCACCGGGCTGTTGAACACCCTGGGCAAGATCCACCCCTTGCTGGCTGGCATCCTTACCCAGATCGGGCTGTACTCGATCAACCTGCGCATCATGGGCAGGGCCAACGTCCCCCTGCTGCGCACCGAAACACTGTTCACCCCGTTCCGGGAGAGCGGTCAACTCGGCACCTACGTATCGGTAAGCGTGCTGGCGCTGGTGCTGGCGGTATTCGTGCTGGCCCTGGTGTGGTTCCTGTCCACCGACCTCGGCCTGGGCCTGCGGGCCACTGGCGACAACGAGGGCATGGCCCGGGCGCAGGGCATCAATACCGACCTGATGAAGGTCGTCGGCCTGGCGCTCAGCAACGGCATGGTCGGGCTGTCCGGGGCCCTGTTCGCCCAGTACCAGGGCTTCGCCGATATCGGCATGGGCATCGGCCTGATCGTGGCCGGCCTGGCCTCGGTGATCATCGGTACCGCGATCATCAACAATGGCCGCGTCTGGATCACCGCGATCGCCGTGGTCATCGGTTCGGTGATTTACCGCGGCATCATCCAGGCAGCCCTGGGCATCCCGTGGTTCGACCCGAACGACATGAAGCTGCTCAGCGCCGTGATCGTCATCCTGGCCCTGGTGCTGCCGCGCTGGGATGTGTTCAACCAGATCCGCAACCGGACGCGCGAGAAGCAATTCGTCGTCGAGCCCTGGGACACCCCCGATCCCGAAGAGCTCGATTCCGGGGACGCCCGGCCACCAAGCCAGGGCGTGACCAGGAAGGCGGGACGCCGCAATGCTTAAGGTCCGCAATGTCTCCAAGGCCTTCTTCCCCCGCACCATCAACGAGAAGGTCGCGCTGCGTGACGTCACGCTGCACATGGGCCCCGGCGATTTCGTGACGGTGATCGGCAGCAACGGGGCCGGCAAGTCGACCCTGCTCAATGTTGTCGCCGGGCGTTACCGTCCCGATATCGGCAGCGTGTGGATTGACGGCATGGACGTCACCAAGCTGGCCGACCACAAGGTCGCCAAGCAGGTCGGCCGGGTCTTCCAGGACCCGATGGCCGGCACTGCCCCGCACCTGACGATCGAAGAGAACCTGGCGATCGCGTGGGCGCGCAACCGCTCCCGCCGCCTCAATCTTGGGGTGAGCAGGGCCCGTCGTGAGGAGTTCCGCGAAGAGTTGAGCATCCTCGAGCTCGGGCTGGAGGACCGGCTCACTGCCCGCGTCGGCCTGCTCTCGGGTGGCCAGCGCCAGGCGCTCAGCCTGGTGATGGCGACATTCACCCAGCCGCGCATCCTGCTGCTGGACGAGCACACTGCCGCCCTCGATCCGCAGCGCGCCGAGCTGATCACCCGGCTCACCAAGGAGATGGTCGCGCGGCACAACCTGACCACGCTGATGGTCACCCACAACATGGAGCAGGCGCTGCGGCTGGGCAACCGGCTGGTCATGATGCATGAGGGGCGCATCATCCTCGAGATGACTGGCGAGGCGAAGCAGAAGGCCACGGTGCGTGACCTGCTCACCCAGTTCGACCGGGTCGCCGGTTCCGGCGGTGTCAGCGACCGGATGCTCTTCGGCTAATAGGCTGGCGGGCATGGCTGACGAGAGCTTCTTCCGCGCCCTGCCCAAGGTCGCCCTGCATGACCACCTGGACGGTGGGCTGCGTCCTGAGACGATGCTGCAGATCGCTGACGAGGTCGGGCACGAGTTACCGGCCAATGACGCCGAGGGCCTGGCCGGCTGGTTCCACCGGACAGCCAGTTCCGGCTCACTGGCCCAATACCTGACGTGCTTCGACCACACCACGGCCTGCATGCAGCGGGCCGACGACCTGCAACGGGTGGCCCGCGAGTGGGTGGCCGACCAGGTGGCCGATGGGGTGATCGCCGGTGAGGCCCGCTGGGCCCCCGAGCAGCACCTGCGTGCCGGACTGAGGCTGGACGAGGCCGTCGAGGCGGTTGCCGATGGGCTTCGCGAGGGGATGGCGCAGGCCGCAGCGGACGGCAAGACCTTCGTGGCCCGGCAGTTGGTCAGTGCGATGCGGCATGCCGACCGCAGCCTGGAGATCGCCGAGCTCGCCCTGCGGCACCGCGACACCAGTCTGGTGGCAGGCTTCGACATCGCCGGCGGTGAGACCGGCAACCTGCCCAGCCGGCACCTGCCGGCCTTCCAGCGGCTGCGGGAAGAGAACTTCTTCTACACCATCCATGCCGGTGAAGAGGGTGAACTCGATTCGCTGCACGAGGCTGTCCAGGTGTGCGGGGCGCTGCGACTGGGGCACGGGGTGAACATCATCCGCGATGTCACTGCACTGCCTGATGGCCGCCACGAGCTGGGACGGCTGGCCCGCTTCGTGCGTGACCAGCGCATCCCGCTGGAGGTTTGCCCCAGTTCGAACCTGCAGACCGGGGTGGCACCAGATATCGCCTCGCACCCGGTGGGCAGCCTGATCTGGCTCGACTTCAACGTCACGCTGAGTTGCGACAACCGCCTGCTGGGCGCGACCACCCTCAGCCGCGAGTACGCGCTGGTCAGCCAGGCCTTCAACCTGTCGAGTATGCAGATGGCCCAGATCGCGTTGGCAGCGGCTTCAGCCCTCTTCCTGGATCATGCCGAGCGGCAACACCTGGTGGCCCGGATGACCGGCCCCTGGCTGCAGGCCTCGGTCACCGAACGCGGGGCCGGCCCGCAGCCCGAGGTCTGGGATCGCTAGAAGCCGAGCAGCCCGGTCAGTTGCGCCTTGATCGCCTCCAGCCGCGCGGTGGCCGCCTGCCTGGCCCCTGGCAGGTCTTCGCGTCCGCCGACGGGCTCGATGACCTCCAGGTAGCACTTGAGCAACGGTTCAGTGCCTGATGGACGCACTACCACCCGGTCATGGTTGCTGGTCTGGATGCGGTAGCCGGGGGTCGGCTCCAGCCCGAGGTAGCCCTGGGACAGGTCGAAGAACTCAACCACCTGCGCACCGGCCAATTCCTTGGGCGGGTTGTCGGCCAGGCGTTGCAGCCCCTGGCCGATCAGCTGGGTGTCAGCGACCCGGAAGCTCAGCGGTGCGGTGGCGTGCAGCCCGTAGCGCAGCGCGAGCTCGTCGAGCAGGTCGAGCAGTGTGCTGCCATCTGCCCTGGCGATGGCAGCCAGTCGGCAGGCCAGCAGGGCGGCGGTGATGCCGTCCTTGTCGCGGACCACTGCGGGGTTTGCGCAGTAGCCGATGGCCTCTTCGTAGCCGTACACGATGCCGGGGCCCCGTGCGATCCACTTGAAACCGGTGAGGGTCTGCTCAGCATGCAGTCCGTGGCCCTCAGCGATCCGGTCGAGCAGTGATCCAGACACGATCGAGCGGGCCAGCGATGCCCCCGGGGTGCCTGCATGCGCACGGGCCACGTAGTCGCCCAGCAGCACCCCGACCTCGTCACCGCTGAGCTGCCGCCACCCGCGCTGGCCATCAGGCACGGCCAGCGAGCAGCGATCGGCGTCCGGATCGAGGGCGACCACCAGGTCTGCCTCGACGGTGCGGGCCAGGTCAATCGCCAGGTCCAGGGCGCCGGGCTCTTCCGGGTTCGGGAAGGCCACGGTCGGGAAGCGGGGGTCGGGGGTGCACTGTTCGGCTACCAGGTGCAGGTCGGTGAAACCCCGCTGGGCCAGCACGAGCGCGGCCATCTCGGCGCCTACCCCGTGCATGGCCGTCAATACCACCCGCAGTCCGGCCGGCTCCCCTGCCCGGGTGGGGGCCAGGCGGGCATCCAGGGCTGCCGCAGCGGCGACATAGTCGTCCACGATGCTGCTGTCGAGCACCTGCCAGCCACTTGCGGCCATGGGCACCTGGTCAGCTGGCGGGGCTGCCAGGATCGCGGCCATGATGCGTTGGTCGGTGGGGCTGACCAGTTGGGCGCCACGCTCATCAGCGGGCACCATCTGGCCACCCAGGTAGACCTTGTAGCCGTTGTCGGCAGGCGGGTTGTGTGAGGCGGTGATCATCACGCCGGCCTCGGCAGCCAACTGCCCGACCGCGAATGCAGTGAGCGGGGTTGGGGCGGCCACCGGGAGCAGCGAAGCCCGTCCGCCTGCCGCGGTGACCACGGCGGCTGCGGTGCGGGCGAACTCGGCTGAGCGGTACCGCGCATCATGACCGATGACGACATGGAATCCGTCGGCTACCTCGGCGTTCAGCACGGTGCACAGCGCGGCTGTCGCAACCCTCACCACGGCGGTGTTCATCCGGGCCCTGCCCGCCCCGATGGCACCGCGCAGGCCGGCAGTGCCGAAGGTCAGGGGTCCGGCCATCCGGTCAGCGAGCTCAGCTGTGGCGGCCTGGTCGCCGGCCTCGGCAGTTGCCAGCAGGGCGGACAGTTCGAGGCGGTCACGGGCATCCGGATCATGGGCGATCCAGCTCTGGGTGGCTGATCGCAGGTCGTCGTCGAACATTTGCCTCCTGTCGTCGCTGACTCTTCTGAATGATCCCCTACCCTGAACCATGTCACCAGTGAAAGGAACACTGCGCCGTGGCCACTCCTCATATTTCTGCCGAACCCGGTGATTTCGCGCCAGCCGTGCTGATGCCGGGTGACCCGAAACGCGCCGAGCGCATCGCGCACGCACTGATGCCGGACGCGCGCCTGGTCACCGATGTGCGCGGGATGCTCGGGTTCACCGGCACAGTGGCTGGCCGGCGCCTGTCGGTGATGGGCTCGGGGATGGGCATGCCGTCGGCGACGATCTACGCCACCGAATTGTTTGAGCTCTACGGTGTGCAACGCATTATCCGGGTCGGTACCTGCGGGGGTATCGCGCCGCAGGTGCGGGTCGGTGACGTGGTGATCGGGCTCGGGGCGCACACCGATTCGAGTATGAACCAGGCCCGGTTGCCGGGCCTGCACTTCTCTGCTGTGGCCAGTTTCGAGTTGGCGCAGGCAGCGATGGGGGCAGCGGCAGGGTTGGTCGACCAGGACGTGCATGTGGGCATGATCATGTCCAATGACCACTTCTACCTGAAGAACCCGAGCCCCGACTGGTTGCCGTTGCTGGCCCGATACGGCGTGCTCGGCGTCGAGATGGAGGCGGCCGCACTGTACGGGGCGGCCGCCCAGTTCGGTCGGCAGGCACTGACGGTGTTGACCGTCTCGGACCACCTGCTTGATCCGTCGATGAATATGACTGCCCAGCAGCGTGAGACCCGGTTCGCCGGCGCCCTGCAGCTGGCGGTTGCCGCCGCCCACTGCTGAGCCAATACCGCGGTTCGGGTTAAATGGTTGGCATGAAAGCAATCATCACTCCCCATGCAGGTGGCCCCGAGGTCATGCAGTACCTCGATGTTGACGAACCCGTGGCCGGGCCGGGCGAGGTGGTGGTCAAGGTGGCAGCCGCCGGGCTCAACTTCATCGATACCTACCGGCGAGCGGGCGTCTACAAGGTTGCTTACCCGCTGGTGATGGGTAGCGAGGGTGCCGGCACCGTGGTCGAGGCCGGCCCCGGTGTGGACGTCCAGGTCGGCGACAAGGTGGCCTGGTCGGAGGCGCCCGGGTCTTATGCCGAATACGTGAAGGTGGCCGGTGAAAACCTGCTGCCCGTGCCGGCCGGTGTGGACGCCGAGACCGCTGCGGCCCTGCCGCTGCAGGGGATGACCGCGCACTACCTGTGCCGCTCCACCTATGAGGTTGGCCCGGGCACCACGGCCCTGGTGCATGCCGGTGCCGGCGGGGTCGGCGGTCTGCTGACCCAGATGATCGTCCGCCACGGCGGCCGGGTCATCACCACCGCCGGCACCCCCGAAAAGGCGGAACTTTCGCGTGGCCATGGCGCCTCCCAGGTGATCATCTACACCGAACTGGATGACGTTGCCACGCAGTTGGCGCCGCTGGTACGCCAGTGGGCGGACGGCGGGGTGGACGTGGTCTACGACGGGGTCGGCAAGGCCACCTTCGACGCCTCGCTGGCCAGCCTGCGCACCCGGGGCATGCTGGTGCTGTTCGGTGGCGCCTCAGGCCAGGTGCCGCCCTTCGACCTGCAGCGGTTGAATTCGGGCGGCTCACTGTTCGTGACGCGCCCCACCCTGATCCACCACACGCTGACCAGGGACGAGACCCTGTGGCGGGCCCGCGAGATCTTCGAGTGGGCAGCCGCCGGTGAACTCAACGTGCCCATCGGTGCGAAGTTCCCACTGGCCGATGCCGCGCGGGCCCACCAGGCACTGGAGGGTCGCCAGACCACCGGGAAGGTGCTGCTGATCCCCTGACCGGCTCAGCGCCGCGGTTCGAGGAAGCGGCTGCGGAACCGGTGGTTCAACTGGTATCCGACGCGCCGGTAAACACTTATCGCTGAGCTGTTGCCGGCGTAGGCGCTCAGGGTGGTTGCCCCATCATCGGCGAGCACCCGCTGGCTGAGCGCGATGACCAGGGCCCGTCCCAACCCCTGGTTGCGGTGGGCCGGGTCAACCACCAGGCCTGCGAGGTGGCCGATGCCGGCCGGGGTTTCATAGACGGTGCCGCAGCCGATCAGGCGACCGGCACCATTGCGGGCGCCCAGCCAGTACCGGTTCTTGCCGATACCGGGGTCACCCTCCCAGATCGGGTTGATCGGCAGTGCGAAGGCCCGCAACTCTTCGGCATCGGCGTGGTCGTCCAGCTCGACCAGCGGCCAGCCGGTGTCGTCGGGTGACACCTCGCGAGCCGACATCCAGACCCAGTGCCCACCGAGCTGCCAGCGTTCGTCCAGGGCCAGCTCAATGGTGTCGGGCGCGGTGATCCAGGTCACCCGGAAGCCGTTGGCCGTGGCCAACCTGTTCAGGGCGGCGATCAATTCGGCGCTCTCGGCTGCGCTGGGTTGGACGCTCAGCCCGGCAGTCACGCCGGCTCGACCGTCTGGATCGACACGGGTGGCCAGCCAGCCGAGCGGGCCGACCAGGCCGAGACCGTCGGGGGCGACATCCAGGGCGACATACGGGTCACCGCCGCTGCGCTCGAGCAGTCCGGCCTTGGTCGCAACCTGCCAGCTCATTGCCCGGCCTTGACCACCTGTACCCGAAGGCCGAGTTCGGTGTCGTGGGCCCAGTCAGTGCCGGGCTCACCGGCCGCCATCGAGGTGGCCAGCACTTCGTCAGCGATCTGTTCGGCATGTCCGGTGACCGCTGCCGCTAGTTCGGAGGAGTCTGCCGCCCAGGCCAACTGGATCCGGTCGGAAACATCCAGGCCGCTGGCCTTGCGGGTCTCCTGGATGAACCTGATCGCCTCACGGGCCTGCCCGGCCGCGACCAGTTCGGGGGTCAACTCGAGGTCCAGGGCGATCGTCTGGCCGTCCTCCTCGACAACTGACCAGCCTTCGCGGGGCCGCTCGGTGATGAAGACGTCATCTGGGCCGAGCTCCACCTCACCGACACCGTCAACATCCAGCCGCACCACCCCGGAGGCGGACAGTGCGCTGGCCAGCGCCGCGGCGTCCGCCTCGGCCACGGCCCCGGCGACCACCGGTGTCTGCTTGCCGTAGCGCTTGCCCAGCGCGCGGAAGTTGGCCTTGGCCGAGAAATCGACCAGGTCGCCAGCGGCATCGAAGGTCTCCACTGCCCCGATGTTCAGCTCGGCACAGATCTCGGCGACCAGTTCATCGTCCAGGTGGGCACGGGCACCTGAGCCGATCAGTGCACGGGCCAGTGGCTGGCGAGTCTTGACCCTGGCCTCGGCCCGGGCGGCCCGGCCCAACTCGACCAGTGCGCGGGTCAGCCGCATCGAGTTGGCCAGCCGGGCATCGATCTGCGTTTCATCGGCGACCGGCCAGCGGGCCATGTGCACTGAATCAGGACCCTGCGGATCGGTCGGCACGAACAGGTCCTGCCAGACCCGCTCAGTGATGAACGGCACGATGGGGGCCATCAGGCGGGTCAGCACGTGCAGGGTTTCGTGCAGTGTCCACAGCGCCGAGGGGTCG
>JBMNPP010000016.1:0-23439 GCA_050943675.1 Brooklawnia sp. | reverse complement strand
ACCTATCTGGTGGCGGGGTTGTGCCGGGTCGTCGCCATCAGGCTGGGTATCCAGGCCGAGATCCGAGAACGCGATGTGCACACCCACCCAACCCCATACCTGGGGGGAGTGGCGATGCTCGCTGGGGTTGCGATGGCCTTCCTGCTTGGTTCGATGATGCCCTTCCTGGGACGCCACGACGTGGTCACACGTGATTCGCTCGGCGTGCTGGGCGCCGCCGTGGTCATCTGCCTGGTTGGGCTGGTCGACGACGTCATCGATCTGCCACCGATCGCGAAGGCTGCCGGCCAGGTACTGGCTGCCGGCATCGTGGTGCTCAACGGCGTACGCATGTACTGGATCTCGCTGCCCAACCAGGTGATCGCTCTTGACCAGATCAGCTCGATCATCGTCACGGTCCTGTTCATCTTCTTCTGCGTGAACGCGATCAACATGATGGACGGTCTGGATGGGCTGGCGGCCGGTGTGGTCGGCATCGGCGCTTCTGCGATGTTCACCTATACCTATGTGCTGGCGCGCGAACAGAACTTCGTGGTTGCCACCACCGCCAGCCTGATCAGCGTCACCACCACCGGGGTTTGCCTGGGTTTCCTGCCGCACAACTTCCATCGCGCCCGGATCTTCATGGGTGATACCGGGTCGATGCTGCTCGGGCTGTTGCTGGCCTGCTCATCACTGTCGTTCACCGGGCAAATCGATTCGCAATCGCTGAATGCCGACGGCACCGGCCTGCTGCCCAGCTGGTTGCCGCTGGTGCTGCCATTCGCGATCATGGCGCTGCCCATCATCGACATGGTGGCCGCCTATGTGCGGCGCACCTGGCAGGGTCGCTGGTGGTTCATGGCCGACAAGCAGCACATGCACCACCGGCTGCTGCAGCGCGGCCACTCGATGGTGAAGGCCGTGCTGGTGATGTACCTGTGGACGGCCGTCATCGCCTACGGGGTGATTCTGCTGGGGCTCATAGACGCCAGGATAGCCTTCGGTTTGCTGGGTGGCGGTGTGGTGATTGCCCTAGTGACAACCCTGTTGCCGGCGAGCCGGCGGAACAGGGATAATTCGGGAACTCGCCGGACGTTGGCCCAAGTCACCGGCCAGATGCCCTAGACTCGAAACCAGCTTTGCCATGCAGCAGTGAGTAGCTGCCCAGCAACGTCAATGAGGAGGTGTCGCGTGGCTGCGGAACCCGCCGTGATGCGCGCACCAGGAACCCTGCCCAGACCGGCCTTCGTTGCAGTGGCCAGTGTTGTATCCATCGCTGCAGTGGTCGCGACAGTGCTCGACCAGACCCGTGGTCTGTTCAGTGTGCTGGCAGCAGGCGGATTGGTGCTGGCCTACTTCGCGGCCGGCCTGCTGGTCGAAAGGTTCGCGATGCAGTATCCGGACGCCACCGGGATGACCATCACGATGGCCTCCTATGCAATCAGGGTGGCCCTGCTGGGTGTAGTGCTCTGGTGGGGCATGTCAACACCGGCAGTGGCTGGCCAGCTGAGTTCGGGTTGGGTGGCGGTCGGTGCAGTGGGTGCGCTGCTTGCCTGGACCAGTGGCCTGATGTGGTGGCATTCGAGGTCGCGCATCGCGGTTTACGACCAGCCCTATGAGGCTCCAGAAGGGTGGGACCATGAAGACCGACACACCACCTAAGCCCGATTCCGCCACCCAGGGGCGTGACCAGGGCATGCTGATCCTCAGCTATCTGATCGCAGGCATCGCGCTGTACGGTGGTCTGGGCTGGTTGGCTGATCGCTTCCTTCAAACATCCTTCCTGTTGCCGTCCGGTCTGGTATTGGGCATGGGGGTAAGCCTCTACATCATCATCAAGCGATACGGGAGGCCGGCATGATTCCAATGGAGGATGGCGGTTACACCGCGCCAGGCCTGCAGGACTTCATCTTCCCCGGGCTGTTCGGTACTGACTGGCTCACCAAGCCGATGCTGCAGGCATTCATCGCGGCGATCATCGTGGTCGTGCTGTGGGTGATGGCCTCGCGCAAGCTCAAGGTCGTGCCCGACAAGGGCCAGTACCTGATGGAGTACTTCTACAACTTCATCCGCAATGGCGTTGGACGAGACATCCTCGGGCCAGGTTTCAGGCCTTATATCGGAATGCTGGTCGGCCTGTTCACCTTCATCCTGCTGAACAACTGGTTCGGCGAGTTGTTCCTGTTCATGTTCCCGACGATGTCGAATATCGGCTACGCGTGGGGTGCGGTGGCGATGGTCCTGGTCGTCTACGTGTACGCGGGATTCCGCAAGCACGGGATCGGTTACCTTAAGCATGCGCTCATCCCACCGGGCGTGCCGTGGTACCTGTGGCCGATCATCGTGCCGGTTGAATTCCTGTCCAACTTCATCACCCGTCCGTTGACGCTCAGCGTGCGTCTGTTCGCAAACATGTTCGCAGGGCACCTGGCGATCGTGGTGTTCGTGGTCGGGGGTAGCTACCTGCTCACCCAGTCCGATGGCATCGTGCTGAACCTGGGTGGGGTGTTCGCGCTCGTCTTCAGCCTGGTGTTCATGCTGTTCGAGATGTTCATCGGCTTCCTGCAGGCCTATATCTTCACGCTGTTGACCGCCCAGTACATATCTTCATCGATCAGCGAAGGGCACTGATCGAAACGTCGTCGTCCGACGAGTAACCCGAAAGGAAAGTGCAGTATGACACCCATGGAATTGGCCATCACGGGCAATATCAACGTCATCGGCTATGCGATGGCCACCATGGCTCCGGCCATCGGCGTGGCGTGGATTTTCGCGTCCGTCATCAACGGCACCGCACGCCAGCCTGAAGCCCGCGGTGCGATGATGGGTACCGCCTACATCGGCTTTGCCGTGGTCGAGGCACTGGCCATTCTCGGCTTCGTGCTCGCCTTCGTGTTGTGATCGGTGCCGTCATGAACGGTGTGGGATTGATTCCGCTCGAGATGCCCAACCCGTTGCTGCCGGCGCACTGGTCAGAATTCATCGTCGGTCTGGTGCTGGCCATCGTGGTGGCGGTAGTGGTGCAGAAGGTAGCTGTGCCGCGCTTCGAACAGCTCTATGAGGACCGGGCCGCCGAGATCCAGGGTGGCATCAACCGGGCCCAGCAGGTCCAGGCCGAGGCTGAACAGACCAGGCGTCAGTATGCCGACCAACTGGCGTCCTCACGCGACGACGCGGCAAAGCTGCGTGAACAGGCACGCGCCCAGGCCGCCCAGATCGTGGCCGATGCACGCGCCCAGGCCCAGACCGAAACCGAGCGCATGCTTGAGGCAGGCCGCACTCAGCTGCAGGTCGACCGCGACCAGGCATATAGCGACCTGCGGGCCGAGATCGGCACATTGGCCACGCAGCTGGCCGAACGCATCATCGGCGAGACCCTGGACGACAAACAGCGCACCCAGCGCACTGTTGACCGGTTCCTCGCCGAGCTCGAGGAGCAGCCGACGCGACAGGTCCCGAGCTTCGTCCCCGAGGAATGGGCCGGTTCGGAGCAGTGATGAAAGTCAACCTCGCCGACCGCAAACTGGACGCCCGGGCCGATGCCCTCGGGCTGGCTGAAGCCGATGTCGCTGGCATCTTTGCTGCCTCGGATGCGCTTGCTGCCCAGTACCGGCTGCGGTCGACACTGAGCGACCCGGCGGTGTCTGCCGAAGCGCGAGACCACGTGGCGCGCAGCGTGTTCAGTGAACGCATCCCTGCCAAGGCGGTTGACATCGTTGCCCAGGCGGCCGTGCTGGCTACCAGGCCGGGCGGGCTGGAGGCCAGCGTTGAACGTCAGGGCATCCGGGCCACCTATCAGCTTTCGGGTGATGTCGAGGTGGTCCAGGACGATGTGTTCTACTTCGCACGGATCCTGGAGGCTGATTCCGAACTGCAAACCACGCTCACCGATCCGCTGATCGAGGTCGGCGCACGCCAGCGGCTGGTGGCAGAACTACTCAGCGATCGCGTCCGGCCGGCAGCGGTTGAGCTGATTCAGCGTGCCGTGGCGAGGCGTGGCCGCACCCTGGTCAAGACCCTCGACGGCTATGTCGAGGTCGCCGCCCAGATCGCGGACGAGACGGTTGCCCATGTGGTCGTGGCGCAGCCGCTCACCGAGGCACAGCATGAGGCGCTGCATGCCCAGCTGATGCGCATCTACGGGGTCGGCATCGATATCCAGATCGAGGTCGAGCCGAATGTATTGGGTGGGGTTCGTATCCAGATCGGCGACGATCTGATCGACGGCACCATCCTGACCAGACTCAATGAAGCACGTCACCGGATCGGCTGACGAACAAGAAGAAGTGGAGCACGCAATGGCGGAACTGACGATTCGCCCCGACGAGATCCGGGACGCCCTGGCCTCGTTCGTCACCAGCTATCAGCCAACGCAGACCGAGCGTGAAGAAGTCGGCACCGTCATCACCTCGGGCGATGGCATCGCCCGGGTCGAGGGCCTGCCAACCGCGATGGCCAACGAGTTGCTGCGCTTCGAGAACGGGACACTGGGCATCGCACTCAACCTGGACGCACGCGAGATCGGCGTGGTCGTCCTCGGTGATTCCGAGGGGATTGCTGAGGGCTCGATGGTGAAGGGGACCGGCGAGATCCTCAGTGTGCCGGTCGGTGAGGGTTACCTGGGTCGCGTGGTGGATGCCATGGGCAGGCCGATCGATGGCAAGGGCCCGATCACCGGCGCCACGCAGCGACGCCCACTCGAGTTGCAGGCGGCCGGCGTGATGGACCGCCAGGAGGTCGCCGAGCCCTTGGCGACCGGCTTGAAGGCCATCGACGCCATGACCCCGATCGGTCGTGGTCAACGCCAGCTGATCATCGGTGACCGCAAGACGGGCAAGACTGCCATCGCCGTCGACACGATCCTCAACCAGAAGGACAACTGGGCCTCGGGAGACCCGAAGAAGCAGGTGTTGTGCATCTACGTCGCGGTAGGGCAGAAGAACACCACCGTGGCCGAGGTACACGACATTCTCGACCGGCACGGCGCGATGGAATACACCGTCATCGTGAACTCGCCGGCATCCGATCCGGCCGGTTTCAAGTACATCGCACCCTACGCAGGCTCAGCGATCGGGCAGCACTGGATGTACCAGGGTCGCCACGTGCTGATTGTCTTCGATGACCTGACCAAGCAGGCCGAGGCCTACCGCGCGATGTCCCTGCTGCTGCGCCGCCCGCCCGGCCGCGAGGCCTACCCGGGCGATGTGTTCTACCTGCACTCCAGGCTGCTGGAGCGCTGTGCGAAGCTGTCGGATGAACTCGGCGGCGGCTCAATGACTGGTCTGCCCATCGTCGAGACCAAGGCGAATGATGTCTCGGCGTATATTCCGACCAACGTGATCTCGATCACTGACGGCCAGATCTTCCTGCAGTCCGACCTGTTCAACGCCAACCAGCGGCCCGCCGTGGACGTCGGCATCTCGGTGTCGCGGGTGGGCGGGGCAGCCCAGACCAAGGCGATGAAGAAGGTCGCTGGCACGTTGAAGATCTCGCTGGCACAGTACCGCGACATGCAGGCCTTCGCGATGTTCGCCTCCGACCTCGACGATGCCTCCAAGCGCCAGCTCGAACGTGGTGAGAGGTTGATGGAATTGCTGCGGCAGCCGCAGTATTCACCGATGCCGATGGAGGAGCAGGTAGCGGTCATCTGGGCTGGGACGACCGGCCAGCTCGACGAGGTCCCCGTCGAGGACGTGCAGCGATTCGAGACTGAATTCCTTGACCACCTGCGGCACAACTCCGAACTGCTCGAGAAGATCGCCGAGACTGGCCAGCTCGATGATGCGGGCCTGGAGACCGTCAGCGGCCAGATGCAGGGATTCAAGCGGACATTCCGCACCTCGGCCGGGACGTTGCTGGGTGAGGTCGAGGTCGACGAGGTTACCGAGGACGACATCCAGCAGCAGAAGATCGTCAAGCAGAGCAGAGGCTGACAGATGGCGGGATCGTTGCGTGAACTGCGGGAGCGCCGCAATTCAGTGGCCGCCACGATGAAGATCACCAAGGCCATGGAATTGATTGCGGCCTCCCGGGTCAACCGCGCCCAGACCAAGGCCCAGGCAGCCCAGGAGTACACCTTTGAACTGCACAGAGCAGTCAATGCGGTGGCCACCTATGCCCGGGTTGAGCATCCACTGACCCGTGAACATCGCGACCGGATGCGTTCGGCGGTCCTGGTGATCAGCAGTGACCGGGGGCTGGCGGGGGCCTACCCGGGCAACGTCGTGCGCGCTGCCGAGGGTCTGCTCAAGTTGCTCAGGGAGCAGGGGGTCGGTGTTGACCTGTACACCACGGGCAGGAAGGCCCAGGACTACTTCGCCTTCCGGGGCACCGAAGTCGAGCAGTCGTGGACGGGGTTCAGTGAGGAACCGCACTACGAGCACGCCCGCGAGATCGGACAGGTGCTGATGGAGAAATTCCTGAAGCGTCAACGCCATGGTGGGGTCGCCGAACTGCACGTGGTCTACACCCATTTCAAGTCGCTGGTTTCGCAAAACGTGCGGATCATTCGGCTGCTCCCGCTGGAAGTAGTCGAGGGCAATCCTGGTGAAGAGACGTTCACCGATGACCCGACGGTGGCCCACATCCCCGACTACACCTTCGAGCCCGACCCCGAAACGGTGCTCAACGAGTTGCTTCCGATGTACATCGTCGACTCGATCAAATTCATGTTGCGACAGTCGGCAGCCTCTGAGCTGGCTGCTCGCCAGCAGGCCATGCACTCGGCCACTGACAACGCAGAAGAGCTGATCCGGGATCTGACCCGGTTGGCCAACCAGGCCAGGCAGGCCGAGATCACCCAGGAAATCAATGAAATCGTCGGCGGTGCAGGTGCACTGTCGGCGTCCGGACAGGAGCGCTGAACCAATGACGGTCACCGACACCCTCTCAGAGGTCACCCCGACCACCGGTGCTGGCCGAGTAACTCGCGTCATCGGGTCGGTCATCGACGTCCAGTTCCCATCCGACCGCATCCCCGACATCCACAATGCATTGGTCGTGGACGCGGGCGTCGGTGAGGACCGGCGTCCGATCACCATCGAGGTGCAGTTGCAGATCGGCGACAACGAGGTGCGCTGCATCGCACTGAAGCCGACCGACGGGGTGCGTCGCGGCTCGCCCGTGGCAGACACCGGCGGCCCGATCACCGTGCCGGTTGGTCAGGTCACCAAGGGCCATGTCTGGAATGTGACCGGTGAGGTGCTCAACGCAGATCCGGCCACTGTCGAGGTCACCGAGCGCTGGCCCATCCACCGCACTCCGCCGCCCTTCGATGCCCTGCAACCCGAGACACAGATGCTGCAGACCGGCATCAAGGTGATCGACCTGCTGACTCCCTACGTGCAGGGCGGCAAGATCGGTCTGTTCGGTGGAGCAGGCGTCGGGAAGACCGTGCTCATCCAGGAAATGATCTTCCGCATCGCCCACAACTTCGGTGGTACCTCGGTCTTCGCCGGGGTGGGGGAGCGCACCCGTGAGGGCAACGACCTGATCACCGAGATGGACGAGGCGAACGTGCTCAAGGACACCGCCCTTGTCTTCGGCCAGATGGACGAGCCGCCCGGCACCCGGCTGCGGGTCGCGCTGTCGGCGCTGACCATGGCCGAGTACTTCCGTGATGTCGAGAACCAGGACGTCCTGCTGTTCATCGACAACATCTTCCGCTTCACCCAGGCGGGCTCCGAGGTCTCGACCCTGTTGGGCCGGATGCCCTCGGCAGTGGGCTACCAGCCAAACCTGGCCGACGAGATGGGCCAACTGCAGGAGCGGATCACCTCGACCCGCGGTCACTCGATCACCTCGATGCAGGCCATCTACGTGCCGGCCGACGACTACACCGACCCGGCACCGGCCACCACCTTCGCCCACCTGGATGCGACCACCGAATTGTCCCGCGCGATCGCGTCCCGCGGTATCTACCCGGCCGTTGATCCGCTGACTTCCAGCAGCCGCATCCTCGACGCCCAGTACATCGGCCAGGAGCACTATGACGTGGCGACCCGCGTCAAGCAGATCCTCCAGCGCAACAAGGAACTGCAGGACATCATCGCCATCCTGGGCATCGATGAGTTGAGCGAGGAGGACAAGATCCTGGTCAACCGCGCCCGGCGCATTTCGCAATTCCTGAGCCAGAACTTCTATGTGGCCGAGAAGTTCACCGGTGTGGTGGGTTCGACCGTGCCGGTGACCGAGACCGTCGAGGCATTCAAGATGATCTGTGACGGCGAATGCGACGACATCCCCGAGCAGGCCTTCTTCAATGTGGGCGGCATGGACGATGTCATGGCCAAGCACGAACAGATCAAGAAGGGGGGCTGAGATGGCGCGTCCCCTGACGGTGCGGTTCGTCGCAACCGACGGACTGGTCTGGGAGGGTGAGGCCCATAGCGTGCTGGTGCGGTCAACCGAGGGTGATCTGGGCATCCTGTCCGGGCATGAGGCGTTGATGGCCGCTCTGGTGCCGCATGGTGCCGAGGTCGTTGGCACCGACGGTGTGCGGCACATCATCGCGATCGATTCAGGCTTCCTGTCAGTTTTCGACAACCATGTTTCCGTCCTTTCGTCGTTCGGCGAACTGGCCCAGGAAATCTCGGTCGAGGAGGCGCGGGTGCAGTTGGCCGCGATGCATAGCCGGGCGATGGCTGCCGAGGTCGATGACGCCGAACTGCGCACCTATCGACGCCTGTTGTCACAGGTGCGAGCCGGTGAGAAGTACGCGCAATTGACTGGCCGCCGCACCACAGATTGATCGTTGCGATACCCTGCCATTCATGACCGTGCCCGGATGGCTCGACGAGCTCACCACCATCGTGGTGATCGTGGTGCTGGTCTACCTGGTCACGCTGCTGGTCCGCCGGGCAATACTCAGCCTTCGCGGGGGCCTGTTCGATTGTGCCCTGCGCCCACTGGGCGGCAAGAAGTGGCGGCTGGGGCTTGCACGGTATTCCGGAGAACTGCTGGAGTGGTACCAGGTGTGGCACCCGTTGCCACGTCCCAGCCGGGTTTTCGTCCGCGAGAACTGCGAACTTGCCGGTTTACGTGATTCCGATCCTTCAGAGTCGAAGCTGGGCTATGCAACCGCCAGGATTATCGACCTCAGGGTAGGCGACACCCCACCCGCCCAGTTCCAGTTGGCGCTCAACGAGGGCTCGGCGATGGGGCTGGTGAGCTGGCTGGAGTCGGCACCCCCCGGGCGTGTCGGATACCGGCGCTCAATGCTCTGATTTGCCGGGTGCGGTACCGTTCCTGTCGAGTAATTGGTTCAACTTTTGTCTATTACCTGATACCGATAGAGGAGCATGATGCGCGGCGAATACAAGGTTCGGGGCGGCAAACTGGTCGCAGTTGATGTTGACGTGGTCAAGGGCCGGTTGGCCAACGCCCATGTCTCTGGTGACTTCTTCCTTGAACCTGACAGTGCGCTGGAGGATATCGACGCTGCCATCAACGGCATGCCGGCCGATTCGTCGGCGGCAGCCCTGGCTGGCGCGATCACCGGTGCGCTGGACGAATCGGTTGCGATGATCGGCTTCACCCCGGAAGCTGTGGGCATTGCCGTCCGGCGCGCACTGGGCCATGCGGTCGGTTGGGAGGACCTCACCTTCGACGTCATTCCGGCCCGCACGATGGCCCCTGCCATGCACGTGGCCCTGGACGAGGTGATCAGCGCCGATGTGGGGGACGGGCGGCGTAACCCGACCTTCCGGCTGTGGGATTGGGATTCGCCGCTGGTGGTGATCGGTTCATTCCAGTCCTTCCGCAACGAGATCGATGAGGACGGGGCCGGCCGACACGGCATCGAGGTTGTGCGTCGCATTTCTGGCGGCGGGGCGATGTTCATGGAACCGGGCAACTGCATCACCTACTCCCTGGTCGTCCCCGGTGCGCTGGTCGAGGGTCTCAGCTTCGAGCAGTCATACGCCTTCCTGGACGACTGGGTATTGGGTGCCCTGGGTGAGGTAGGGGTCAACGCCCACTACATTCCGCTGAACGACATTGCTTCCGACAAGGGCAAGATCGGTGGGGCAGCACAGCGCCGGTTCAGTGATGGCACCGTGCTGCACCATGTCACCAGTGCCTACGACATCGACGCCGACAAGATGCTCGAGGTCTTGCGCATCGGGCGTGAAAAGATGAGCGACAAGGGCACCAAATCAGCCAACAAGCGTGTTGACCCGATGCGTTCCCAGACCGGCATGACCCGCGATGCGATCATGGCCTCGTTCCTCGACTACTTCGCGGGACGCTACACCTGCGTCGAGTCCGACTACACCCAGGATGACCTGGCCCGCGCTGAGGAATTGGTGCGCACCAAGTTCTCTACCGACGAATGGACCCGTCGGGTTCCCTGATCAAGAAACCACGCCCTGCCACGCGCGCGGGCCCTGGCAGGACGTGGTCCTGGTTATCTGTTGGTGAGGGGTCGCCGCCCAATGCTGGGCCAGCTCTGCCCGGTTATCCCTTGCCCTGGGCGTCCGGGTTGCGCTCACCGCCTGGCACCCACAGCACTTCATCGACGCCGTCGATGGCATTGGCGCGCCGGGCCATGATGAACAGCAGGTCACTGAGCCGGTTCAGGTAGCGGATGGCGAGCACATTCATGCCACCGTGGGCCTCGGCCGGGCCCTCCTCCACCCCATACACTTCTACCGCGTGCCAGGCCATCCGTTCTGCGCGGCGAGCCATGGTGCGGCAGACCTGGAACTGCGCTGAGGTGGGTGAACCGCCGGGCAGGATGAATGAGCGCAGGTTGGGCAGTTCTGCCCCGAATTCGTCGCACCATTCCTCCAGCCGCTCAATACTGCTCGGGATGATGCGCAGCGGCTCATGTGGCGGGTTGGGGACCACCGGGTTGGACAGATCGGCTCCCACATCGAACAACTCGTTCTGAACAAGTTGCAGCACCTGCCGGGCCGTCTCATCAACGGGGTACTGGGCGAGCAGCAGGCCGATCGCAGAGTTCAGTTCATCCACGTGGCCGTAGGCCTCGACCCTGGGATCGGTCTTGGTGGTCACCGAGTTGTCGGTGAGTCGGGTCTGTCCAGCGTCGCCGGTGCGGGTATAGATACGGGTGAGGTTGACCATGTGGGCAGCCTACTCGTGAAGGGGAAAGACGATGTCGCTGAAACCATCAGCCTGGGTTATGGGGATGCTCGCAGCATTGGCACTGGTGGCGGGTTGCGCCGTCCAACCCGACCAGGACAGCACATCAAGTGACGGGCCGACAGGGACCAGCGTCCAGCCAGTACCGACGCAGGACAACCCCTCACCCAGCGCCCAATCCGGCCAGCCGGACGGGACCGCAGAACTCGTCTCGTGCGCGTATGAAGCCGCCCGTGAACCCGCCAGGCCAGTCGATCCGCCCCCGTCCGAAGAGGTGCCGGCCACCGGGACGATGGAGGTTACGCTCCAGATGAGCGAGGGGCCCGTGCGGATCACCCTCGATCGGGCTGCCGCACCATGCACCGTCAACTCGTTCCTCGGCCTGGCCAAGCAGGGCTTTTTCGATGACACCAGGTGCCACAGGCTGGTCGACCAGGGCATCTACATCCTGCAGTGCGGCGATCCGACGGGCACCGGTCGGGGTGGACCCGGCTACCAGTTCGCTGACGAGTTGACCGGTGCAGAGCAGTACTCGAAGGGCGTGGTTGCGATGGCCAACGCAGGCCCGAACACCAACGGCTCACAGTTCTTCTTCGTCTGGGCGGATAGCAAGTTGTCACCCGACTACACGGTCTTTGGGGCTGTGGATGAGGAATCCCTCGAAGTGATCACCGCGATTGCGGCAAAGGGTGTCTCCCGTGACCAGAATCCGGCACCCATCAGCCAGGCGAAGATCGAGCAGGTGATCCTGGGCTGAAGGTCCTGCCTCTGATCAGGATGGGTCAGCGTCCGCTGGTGAAGCGTGGCAATTCAGGTGACCGTGATGAAGTGGCTGAGCGTATCTGCCACCTCTTGTGGCTGTTGCCAGTGCACCCAATGCCCGGCATCAGCGATCACCTCGCGGCGCACCTTCGGGAAGTAGCTGCTCATGGCCTCGTTGTGCGCCGGGGCGGCGTACCAGGAGCGCTCGCCGGCCAGCCACAGCACCGGGCCGTCCCAGTGCTGGTCCTCGGCGAGTCCCTGCCACTGGCCAATTTGGGCCATGTTGGTGGCCAGCAGGTCAAGGTTCAGTTGCCAGCGCCAGCCTCCCTCGGGCGTGCGCTGCAGGTTGCTGAGCAGGTACGACCTGGTCAGCGGCGATCCAATGGAATCCTGTAGCAGCGCATCGGCATCTGCCCGCAGTTGCACCCGGGTCAGGTCAGTGCTGCGAAGGGCAGCAACGATGTCGTGAAATTCTTGCAGTTCGCTGTCGTCCTGCAGGATCGGGGCGATGTCCTCAACCACGAGCCGACGGACCAACTCAGGGTGCTGCAGGGTGAGTCGCATCGCCACCTTGCCACCCCAGGAGTGCCCCATCAGGGTGACCGGCTTCTCGGCGGCACCGCGCCGGACTAGTTCATCGGCGACGATCGCCGCGATCGTGTCGTGGTCGAAAGAGTCATTCCATGGTGATTTGCCATGGTTGGGCAGGTCGAGGAGTGTGCAGGTGACCCTGTCCTCAAGGAGTTTGGCGACATTGGCGAAGTTCTTGCCCTGCCCGAACAGCCCGTGCAGGAAGACCATTGGTTCGGGCCCATGCCCAATCTGTGTACCGTGCAGTTCCATCTTCAGTTCCTCCGAGCCCAGCAGTGCTTGTGGTAATGGCGTCGATGGTCAAGTCCGGATGTTGAGCCCAGCGGGGGAGTATGCGGCCAGGCGACCACGTGCGCCACTCCGGGCGGAATCTGCTGGTTGCACTCCGGACAGACATAAGCCTTGGTGGCGTTCTCTGCCCGAACCGGGCGCATGATCCACCGGCCATCTGATTTCTCGGTTGACGTCTGTGCCTCCGAGAGCCGCAGCGGGCGGTGTTTGCGAGTGTGTTTACCAGGACGACGAGCCACACCCCAAGACTACCCAGCGGTCCTCCAGGGCCGGTTCGGGTCAGGTAGGTTGGACGCCGTGCGTTTGCTGATCGCGGAATGCCAGGTTGATTATGGCGGCAAGCTGACCGCCCACCTGCCCATGGCCAGGCGTTTGATCATGGTCAAGGCGGATGGCTCGGTCTCGGTACATGCCGACGGCGGGGCCTACAAACCCCTCAACTGGATGAGTCCGCCTTGCACGTTGACGGTCAAGGCCCCCGATGAGGCATCGCTGGCGGCGACCACAGCTGAACTCGACCCGCGGGTCACCCAGGTGTGGCTGGTGCAGAACAACAACGGTGACACCCTGCAGATCTGCCTTGGTGAGATTGAGCATGACCACACCGTTGAGCTGGGCATTGATCCCGGTCTGCGCAAGGACGGGGTCGAGGCGCACCTGCAGGCGCTGTTGGCAGAGAATCCTGCCACCTTCGGTGCTGGTTGGAGCGTCGTGCAGCGCGAGTACATGACCGCCATCGGCCCCGTCGACCTGCTGTGCCGCGATGAGGCCGGCGCGTACGTGGCCGTAGAGGTCAAGCGGCGCGGCGAGATAGACGGCGTCGAGCAACTCACGCGTTACCTCGAATTGATGAATCGTGACCCGTTCCTCGGGCAGGTGCGCGGCGTCTTCGCAGCCCAGCAGATCAAGCCGCAGGCACGCACCCTGGCAACTGACCGGGGTATCACCTGTGTGGTCGTCGACTATGACGAGTTGCGGGGCCTCGACAACGCTGAGGACCGCCTGTTTTAACCCGTCACCTCGCGTGAAGAAACCCACCACCACGAGGTGGGACGAGTATGGTCAGCCGTACCAATGAGGTTCCGCGGTAGACCAACCAGGGTGGGCGCGGGAGGAGACCAACATGATCAGCAGGCAAGCCACCGTCGCCGCTCCGGAGGGCCTGCATGCCCGTCCGGCCGCCGAGTTCGTGCAGGCTGTCCGGGCGACCGGGCTGCCGGTGATGATCTCGACGGCTGGCAGGCCACCCGTACCGGCCACCTCGATACTGTCCGTGCTGACGCTGGGGGTGAAGCAGGGTGGAACAGTTGTGCTGTCCATCGCGGACGACCACGATGGCGCACCAGCGGCGTTGGCCGGCCTGGTCCAGGTCCTGGAGGAGCCTGCCCAATGACCCCTTCGGTACTGGACGGTGTCGGCGTCGGGACGGCTGGGGCAGTGGGCCCTGTGATCCGGTTCCGCGTCGAGTCCGGAGTGCCTGCCGACGAAGCCGTGCCCGTCGGTGCTGAACAGGTCGAGGCGGCGGTCGCGCTTGCCAGCCAGAGTCTTGAGGCGGTCGCCGATGACCTGACCACAGCCGCGACACGACATGGTGGCACAGCCCTGGGGGAGGTACTGGTGGCAACCGCCGAGATAGCTCGGGACCCGGTCCTGGCCGAGCGGATCAGCGACCAGATCGGTACGGGAATGGGGCCGGCTGCAGCCGTGCAAGCCGTCTTCGACGACTACGCAAGCACATTCGCCGAGCTTGGCGGGTATATGGCTGAGCGCGTGGCCGATCTGCATTCGGTCAGCAAGAGGGTTGTGGCCCGGATCTGCGGTCGGCCGGTTCCCGATCTGTCGGTGCTGCCCGGACCGGCGATCATCGTGGCCCAGGAACTGACGCCCGCGGACACGGCTGCGATGGACGTCCCGAATGTCTTGGGGATTATCACCGCCCAGGGCGGCGCGACCTCGCACACGGCGATCATTGCCAGGCAACTGGATATCGCGTGTGTCGTGGGCGTGCATGGGGCACTGGAGATCCCCGAGGACAGCACAGTGGCGATCCAGAGCCACAAGGGCACAGTCGTGGTCGATCCACCGGAGACGCTGATCACCGAGATCAAGCAGCGCAATGAAAGGCGCTCCCGGTTGCTGGTGGGGGATTGGCCGGGCGCAACCAGCGACGGTGATCGGATCGAGCTGCTGTGCAATATCGGTGGCCCGAGTGAGTTGGACACACTGCCGAAGGAACCAGAAGGGGTTGGCCTCTTCCGTACCGAATTTCTCTTCCTTGATGCCGAAACCGCACCGTCGGTGACCGAACAGACCGCCATCTACTCCCAGGTTTTCGATGGGCTCGCGGGACGGAAGGTGGTCCTCCGGACGCTGGATGCCGGCTCGGACAAACCGCTGGCCTTCGCCAACCGGACGGTGGAGCCGAATCCTGCGTTGGGGGTGCGCGGCTATCGGCTGGGTTCGGCGTCCCCCCAGTTGCTGGACACCCAGTTGGCTGCTGTTGCGCAGGCTGGACGGGCCAACCCTGCCACTGATGTCTGGGTGATGGCACCGATGATCTCGACCGCGCAGGAGGCTGCAGAGTTCGCCACGCGGGCGAGGACGCATGGCCTGAGCAAGGTGGGCGTGATGATCGAGGTACCCGCGGCCGCCCTGTGCTCCGGGCAAATCCTGGAATACGTCGATTTCGTCTCGATCGGCACCAATGACCTCGCGCAGTACACGATGGCTGCTGACAGGTTGTCCAGCGCGCTGGTTGACCTGCTCGACCCGTGGCAGCCTGCGGCGCTCGAACTGGTCGCACGCGTCGCCGAGGGAGCCACACGGGCTGCCAAACCTGTCGGGGTCTGCGGCGAATCGGCCTCCGACCCCCTGATGGCGCTGGTGCTCAAGGGGATGGGCATCACCAGCCTGTCCATGTCGGCCCCGGCGATACCCGTGGTCAAAATGGCCCTGAGCCGCACCTCTGCCCAGCAATGCCGCAGTCTTGCCCGAGCGGCGCTCACGGCCCGATCAGCGATCGAGGCCAGGAGTGCTGTCGTCGCCGGACTGGATCCCGAGGCACGCGACCTGATCCTGGGTTAGGTAGACCTCGCGCGCTGCGGACTGTGTGGTGATGGTTGCAGCCCGGGGTCAGTTTTCATCGCCGGCTGGGGCCGACTGGGGATCAACCGCATCGATGACTCGGGTGTGCTCGATCTGTCCGGGGTCGATCACAGTTGTCTGCTCCATGTCGGACAGATCATCGGTTGGGGTGGATTCGGTCGGTGTTGGTGCTGCAGGGGTTCCGGGCCCAGCCGCGTCCACTGGGGTGGACTGGGCGAGATCTTCCGGTCTGATCACCGTAGTGGGCTCGGAAGCACTGCTCGTGGTGGTCGCTGGTGCCTGGGCCAGCCACTGCGCGTCGTCCGCGCGTCCATCAGCAGGGCTTGTCTGGTCTGGATCGGAAGGCTGTGCGAACGGATCGTCGCTCGGGAAGTCGGAGACCGCCTCAACTGCCAGCTGCTGCAGGTTGCCCATCTGGGCGATGATGGCCTCCTTGCGCTGGGTGAGCACCGAAACCTCGCGCTCCAGCTGTTCCTTGCGCCACGCGTACTGCTCTTCCAGCCGGTCCTTCATCATTGCGGACTGCCGGTGCGAGCTGGCGATCTGGGTCTCGGCCTCCTGCGCCGCCTGGGCCCGCAGCTGCTCGGCGGCAGCCATCGCCTCAGAGCGGATCCGGGCGGCCTGCTTGGTCGCAGCATTGACCTGCTCCAGCGCCTCGGCCTGTCGGGTGGTGGCCTCTGCCAGCAGCTCGGCGACCCTGTCGGCGACTGTGGCTGCCTCCTGGTTCGCCTTGTCGATCAGTTGCTGGGCCTCATCATGGGCCTGGGCGCGGATGGTGGCGGCCTCGGTGCTGGCGGCGCTGCGCAGCCGCTCGGCCTTGGCCCGGGCGTTCTCCATCAGCTCCTCGACCTCGCTCTGGGCTGCCGCCCGCTGGGCCTCGAGGTCGGCGGCCGCCTGCTCGGCGAGCTGGCGTCGCTCAGCGGCTGCCTGCTCACTGGCCAGGGCGGCGTTCTGGGTCGCTTCATCGACGATCTGCTGGGCGTGGCCCCTGGCGGTGGACGTGGTCGCCTCACAGTCGCGCTGGGTGGCCTGCAGGGCCTGCTCGATCTCGGCATCGAGTGCCTCGCGCATCTCGCGCAGGTTGCCCAGTGTCTCGACCCGAATGTCATCGGACTCGGTTTGGGCACTGGTACGCAGGTCGGCAGCGACCCGGCGGCCCTCTTCCTTGATGCGCTCTGCCTCGGCGGCCGCCCTGCTGATCAGGTCAGAGGCCTGCGCCTCAGCTGCCCGGAGCATGCTGGTGGCGTGGGACCCCAGCCGGGTGTAGTCAGAATCACCATATTCGCGCTTGGCGCTGGCCAGTTCGGCACGCAGGTGACGGGTGAGCTGGCGCAGGGTGGCCACCTGTTGCTCAATATCGCGGACGTAGTTGTCGACCGTCGGTCGGTCATAACCGAGCATCGCGTGCGGGAAGCTACCCGCAGCCGAGGCTCGATCATCGAAAAGGTTCAGACCGGTCTCTTCGGTGTACTCTTCGCCACCCGGGTTGTTGGTCATGGCTGACTCCTCACGTCCTCAAGAAGGCTAGCAAGATTAGGTTGGCAGACGATGTCGCAGCGCCGGTCGCACAAACGCAACGGGGGATGCCCGCGAAGGCATCCCCCGTCACCAGTCCCTGAGCTGGTTACCCGAGCCTAGTGGCCGGTACCCGGCTGCACGATCTCGATCAGCACACCCTTGCCCGACTTGGGATGCAGGAAGTTGATCTTCGATCCGCCAGTGCCGATGCGCGGCTGATCGTAGAGGATCTGCACGCCCCGTTCCTTCAGGGTCTCGGTGACCGCGTCGATGTCGGCCACCCGCCAGGCGATGTGGTGCAGTCCGGGACGGTTCTTCGTCAACCACTTGGCGGTGGTGGCATCCTCACGAGTCGGCGAGATCAGCTGAATCTGGGTCATGTGCTCGGTCAGCTCGGCTGCCGGAGCGATCATGATCTCGAAGACACCCTGCTCGTCATTGGTCTCGCGGTGGAGTTCGGTCCAGCCGAGTACCTCTGTGTAGTGCTTGGCCGCCTCGTCGGCGTCGGGGCACACATAAGCAACGTGGTCCATGCAGATGAACAGGTCTGAATTATCCATGGGTAAATCCTCCCATATGGTCCTGGTTGGGTTCGGCTGGGTCAGCCCTGGAGTGCCTCGGCAACGACCTGCTTTGCGGCGTCCTGGATTGCCGCCAGGTGCTCTGCACTTCGGTAGCTCTCGGCGTAGATCTTGTACTTGTCCTCGGTGCCGGATGGCCGTGCTGCGAACCAGCCGGCATCGGTGGTCACCTTGATTCCGCCGATCGCCTCGTTGTTGCCCGGGGCGTGCGAGTAGACATTGGTGATCGCATCGCCGGCCAGTTCGGTGGCCTTGATGTCATCTGGTGCCAATGCCTTGAGCCGTGCCTTTTCTTCGCGGTTGGCGTCAGAATCGATCCGGGCATAGTGGTAGGTACCAAACTGGTCGACCAGCGCCTGGTACAGCTGGCTGGGGCTCGAACCAGTGACCGCGTTGATCTCCGCGGCCAGCAGGTCGAGGATGATGCCGTCCTTGTCGGTGGTCCAGGTGCTGCCGTTCAACTCGAGGAAGGACGCGCCGGCCGACTCCTCGCCACCAAAGCCCATCTCGCCCGAGATGAGCCCGGGCACGAACCACTTGAAGCCAACTGGCACCTCGACCAGGGTCTTGTCGACCAGCCTGGCGACGTTGTCGATCATTGAACTCGACACCAGCGTCTTGCCGATCGCTGCGCTGCCGGGCCAACCTGGCCGGTTGCCACCGAACAGGTACTGGATTGCCACGGCAAGATAGTGGTTGGGGTTCATCAAACCGGCGTCGGGTGTCACCACACCATGCCGGTCGGAGTCTGCGTCGTTGCCGGTCGAGATGTTGTAGGCCGTGCGGTTGGCGACCAACGATGCCATCGCATCTGGCGAGGAGCAGTCCATCCGGATCTTGCCGTCGGTGTCGAGGGTCATGAAGTACCAGGTCGGGTCGACCACCGGGTTGATCACGGTCAGGTTGGGCAGCAACTTCTCGGCGATGTACTCCCAGTACTGGGCTGACGCGCCGCCCATCGGGTCTGCGCCGATCCGCAGGTCGGAACCGCGGATCGCGTCCATGTTGACCACCAGCGAGAGCTCTTCACAGTAGGGGGTGCGGTAGTCGAAGCGGGTCACCTGGCCGGCGATCTGCTCGTAGGGCTGGCGCTTGATGGACTTGTAGTCGCCAAGCAACTGGTTGGCACGGTCTGCGATCCAGCCGGTTGCGTCAGTGTCGGCCGGGCCGCCATTGGGTGGGTTGTACTTGAATCCGCCATCCCGGGGCGGGTTGTGGGAGGGAGTCACCACGATGCCATCGGCCTGTGGCCCACCAGCGTTCTGGCGGTTATAGCGGATGATGGCCCGCGATAGGGCCGGGGTGGGGGTGTACTCATCGTCGCGCTCGGCCAGGACCTCGACGCCCTGGGCCGTCAACACCTCAATGGCAGTCTTCCAGGCCGGCAGCGAAAGAGCATGCGGATCCTTGCCGATGAACAGGGGGCCAGTGGTGCCCTGGGCTGCCCGGTATTCAACGATCGCCTGGGTGGTGGCGGCGATATGCGCCTCGTTGAAGGCGGTGTCGAGGCTGGAGCCGCGATGCCCTGAGGTACCGAATGACACCATCTGGTCAGGATTGGTGGGGTCGGGAACCAGGTCGTAATAGGCAGCGAGCACTTCATCGACATTGATCAAGTCGGTTTTGTCGGCCACTTGGCCTGCACGTGGATGAGCCATGCCACCTATCTTGCCCCGTCATGGGTGGTTTCGCGGCCAATCCTGAGCAAGTTCCAAGTGATGGAAGAATAGAGCCATGAGCTCTGATCAGAACTTTTCACGTCCGGGTGCAGTTGACCTCTCGGGATTGTCCGTTGCGGCTCCTGGGGCTGGCGCCGCAACGAGCGGTGGCTACGTCATCCAGGTGGACGAGGCATCATTCGAGTCCGTTGCCCAGCAATCGGTGCGTTACCCCGTTGTGTTGCTGCTGACGTCTGGCGGCGATGCCGGGTCGGCTGGTGTGCAGCGTGACCTGACCGAATTGGTCAACGCGGCGGCTGGCAGGCTGCTGCTCGGCATCGTCGATGTCGATACCGACGCCAGGATCGCCCAGGCCCTGGGCGTGCAGGCCGTACCCACAGCGATCGCACTGATCGCAGGGCAGATGGCCCCGTTATTCCAGGGCACGCGGGACCGGGCTGATATCTCGGCCGTGCTCGACCAGGTCATGCAGATCGCCGTCGCAAACGGCCTGACCGGACGCGCCACCCCGCAGGCGGGTGCACCGGCCGACAACGATGTCCAGGCCCCTGCCGAGCCCGCACTCGACCCCCGTTTCGCTGCAGCCGACGAGGCACTGCAGGCCGGTGATTTCGAGCAGGCAGTCGAGGAATTCGACAAGTTGCTCAAGACCAACCCCCGCGATAGCGAGGCCCAGGCCGGGCGGGCCCAGGCAGCGCTGCTGGTGCGCACCACCGAACTCGATCCGCAGGTGATCGCAAAGGCTGATGCCGACCCGGACGACATTGATGCCCAATTTGCGGCAGCTGACTTCGAGTTGATCAGCAATGACGCAGACGCCGCCTTCACCCGGCTGGTCAGCCTGGTCGGACGAACCACTGACGATGATCGCGAGCGGGTCCGGATTCGCCTGGTAGAGCTCTTCGACACCGTCGACCCGGCAGATCCCGCAGTCAAGAAGGGGCGTCGCGCCCTGGCCATGGCCCTGTTCTAGAAAAGGGGGTCGACAGGCCAGCCAGCCGGGGGAGCAGGATCCCTGCCACCGACCAGGGAGTGGGGCTCAGGCCGGTGGCATGCTGTTTTCGGTGTAGACCCCGGGTGCGCCAGCCAGCAGCCGCCGAATCCGGCGGGCCGAGAGCTCGGTGACCCGGTCGTCCAGTTCGGGCTCAGTGACCCAGTGGAAGGCCGCGATCTCGTGTGCTGGCAGGCGTAGTGCCGCTGCGCTCGCCTCATCCAGGATGCCGCCGTCAAAGATGAATTCGAGGGCGTCGTCCCAACCCAGGTAGGGCGGCATCCAGTCAACCACCAGGGGCTGGTTCAGTTGGACGACCAGGCCAGTCTCTTCCAGCACTTCCCGCTGTGCCGCCTGCCGGGGTGTCTCACCGGCTTCAGCGACCCCACCGGGCAATTCCCAGTCATCCTTGTAGGTGGTCTCGACCAGCAGTACCCGGTCATGGATGTCCCGGAACAGCACATGCCCGATCACCCGGTGGGTGGGTAGCACTGAGTTCATCACGCCACTGAAACCGTTGGGGCCATAGACCTGGTCGATGGCGAGCCTGGCGTAAATGTAGACATCGGTCCATGCGCCATCTGGATCCTTCAACGCATTACGGCGCCGGCCCTCACGGCGGAACCGTGCCCCGTGCAGGGCACGGATCGCCATCGTGTCCCACACCGGGATCTGTACTTCGAGGCGGTGGGCTCCTCGTGCGAGCAGTGCGTCATCTGCCGCCAGGCTGACAGCCTTGTCCAGGGTTGCCTGGTCGACGCGGCCGGCCCATTCAAGGACGCCGACCCCGTCGGCCAGGCTCACCTTTACCTGGAACTGCTCACTCAATCTCTCAGCCCTCGTACAGCAACCAGATCGAGGCCATCGGCGGGACGACCACGGTCGCCCATGCCCAGGAATCCTCGTCGGAGGTGTGCGCGGTTGCCTGGATGGGATCCGGGTTGTTGAACTGGCCGCTGCCGTCGAAATCGGTCAGGTCGGTGTTCAGGATCTGTCGCCAGGTACCGGCCTTCGGGAGGTTGACTGGGTAGTGCTGATACGGATCTGGTGAGAAGTTGGTGATGTTGGCCACCATCTGGCCGTCCCGGCTGTACCGCACATATGAATACGTGTTGTGACCGGCATCATCGGCATTCATCCAGCTGAAGCCAGCGGGATCGCAGTCGAGCTCGTAAAGCGCGGGGTGCTCGGCCTGAACCTGGTTCATCCGGCGGATGAGCTGGCGGGTGCCGTTGTGGCCCCACAACCCATCAACCCACCACTCCAGGCTGTCCTCCTCGTTCCATTCGGGCCGCTGGGCGAATTCCTGGCCCATGAAGAGCAGCTGCTTGCCCGGGAAGCTCCACATGAACGAGTAGAACGCCCGCAGCGTCGAGAACTTGCGGTAGTCGTCCTGGCCGATCTTGTTGAGCATTGAACCCTTGCCGTGCACTACCTCGTCATGACTGATCGGCAGGATGAAGTTCTCGGAGAAGGCGTACACCATGGCGAACGTCATGTCGTGGTGGTGGTACTGCCGGTAGACCGGGTCGAGACCCAGGTAGCCCAGCGAGTCGTTCATCCAGCCCATATTCCACTTGAACCCGAAGCCAAGTCCGCCCAGGTGGGTCGGCTTGGTGACCCCACCGAAGCTGGTCGACTCCTCAGCGATCATGACGACGCCAGCGGTGCGCTCGTACAGGTGCTTGTTGACGTAGCGCAGGAAGTCGATTGCTTCGAGGTTTTCGCGGCCACCGTACTGGTTGGGCACCCACTCGCCCTCTTCACGGGAGTAGTCGAGGTAGAGCATCGAGGCGACCGCGTCCACCCGCAGTGCATCAATGTGGAACTGGTGCACCCAGTACAGGGCGTTGGAGACCAGGAAGCTCTTGACCTCATTGCGGCCGTAGTTGAACACATAGGTGCCCCAGTCAGGTTGTTCACCCTGCCGGGGATCGGAGTGCTCGTACAGTGCCGTTCCGTCGAAGCGGCCCAGTGCCCAGTCATCCTTCGGGAAGTGTCCCGGCACCCAGTCGAGGATCACGCCGATGCCCTCGGCGTGCAGTGCCTCGATCAGGTGGCGCAGGTCGTCCGGGGTGCCCAGACGCGCGTCCGGAGCGAAGTATCCGGTGACCTGGTAGCCCCAGCTGCCCTCGAAGGGGTGCGACATGACGGGCATCAGCTCGACGTGGGTGAAGCCCTGCCACTTGACGTAGGCGGGCAACTGTTCGGCCAGTTCGAGATAGGTCAGACCCTTGCGCCAACTGCCCAGGTGCACCTCGTAGATGCTCATCTGCGATTCGTAGACATTGGTGGTGGCGCGCTTGTCGAGCCATTCCTGCTCGGATTTGCCCCACTCATAGGCGGTTTCCCACACGATCGAGGCATTGCCGGGCGGCACATCGGCGAACCGCGCGTACGGGTCGACCTTTTCTTGCCAGGTGCCGTCTGGGTGCTGGATCTTGTACTTGTACTGCGTGCCCTCGAGCACGTCTTCCTTCCACAGCGCCCAGACACCGGAGCCGGGGATCAGTTCCATGTCGTCGCCCTGCCACCAGTTGAATTCGCCGATGACCTGGACGCGTTGGGCGTTCGGTGCCCAGACTGCGAACCTGGTGCCCCTCAGTTCGCCGCGTTCGTCGTCATTGACGGTCACCACGTGGCTTCCGAGCCGGCGCCACGCCTCTGTGTCGCCGCCCTGGTGGAAACCTTCCAGATCCCAACCGGTGAGGTTGCCAAACTTGTCGTGCATCTTATTCCTCGATTCCTAGTGATGCGCGTGGACGGTGAAGATGTGGGCCGGGTTGGCCGGATCGAGCGCGACGTAGTTGGTCGGTCCCCACACGAAGGCGGCACC
>JBMNPP010000015.1:0-23491 GCA_050943675.1 Brooklawnia sp. | reverse complement strand
TTCATCCCGAACAAGACCTGGAGCGAGCAGAACCCTGGCCCCGGCATCCCGACCCCCGAGGTCGAGTCGAAGTACGGCAACATCAAGATCGAGAAGAAGGATCCGGTTAACGACCTCATGCTCGCCGGCGCGGTGTTCGAGGTCTACCTCGACCCGACCCCCCGTGACCAGGTGTGCTCGGCTGCTGATGTCAGTGGCGACCCGATCGCCAGCGGCACCACCGGTGCTGACGGTACCTACACCTTCACCGGTCTGCAGGCATCCAACTGGTACGACGGTGCAGCAGTGACCGACCCGAAGGACTGGATCTCCTACTGCCTGCTCGAGACCAAGGCACCCGCGGGCTACAACCTTGAGGCGAGCCCGTACTACATCACCATCGACTGGGCCACCGGCACTGTCGACGCCCCGGCCTACACCACGGCTGTGGTGAACAACGAGAAGACCAACCTCGACAATGAACTGCCACTGACCGGTGGCCAGGGCATCGCGGCGTTGAGCATTCTCGGTCTGGCGCTCATCGGCGGCGGCACCGCAGCATACGCGGCCTCGCAGCGCAAGCGCGCCTGAGATAAGCCGAGGTCTGCCAACCCCCGAATTGGTTGACCTCCCCCGGATGCCGGGTGACGGCTCGTGTACCGCCACCCGGCATCCCACCCAAGCGGGGGACACCACAACTTGATAGAAGTACGGCGCAGCAGGGGCCGCACCGCGGAATGCGCGGCAGACAAGGGCCCATGCGAACCCATGAACTGGGATCAACCAACCCCCCCGAAACTTGGTTGGTTTCATTGGGAGAGCCGGGTAGCGGTAAGTGTACCTCCCGCTACCCGGCTCTCTGCCTGCCCGGACAGCCTCAATGGCTGCTCAGCCTCGTTGCTTGCCCCACCCGCAAATCGCTGTCACAAGCCAAGTCGGGGGCGGGTGCGTGACCCCGTCAGATCAGCCCTTGACCCCCAGCATCGCCAGTGAACGAGTGCCGGTGGTCAACAAGATCTGGGTATCGCCACGCGGCTTGTTGAACCGGGCCGTCCCGGTTGCCGATGAGCCCCCGTTCAGGGTGCTGCCCCCGATATCCCCGGCCCCCCGCGCATTGGGCAAAGTGATCTCGCCGCTGACCATGTCCATTGCCATGAAATCGAATGGCAGGATGCCATCGTCAACCCGCACCGTCACATCGACCACCAGGGTGTTGCCCTCCCACCGCGACTCATTGATCGTGAATCGGCCGCTGACCCCGTCAGCCTGGAACTCCACAGCACTGGCGAACTCACCAGCAGTCGGCACGCTCGGCGTCCCGCTGGGCACCGTGCGCGACGGGGTGGGTGGGGCAGCGGTGCCGGCCCCCGGTGCTTCAGGCCGCAGCCCGAAGTACAGGATCCCGCTGAACACCAGGGCCCCCGCCACCGCCAGCGCGATGGGCCCGCTGCGGTTGCGTTTCGGCCTGAACTGGTCCAGCGAAACGCTCGGCTGGTTCTGCTGGCGCAGCGGTTGGCTACCAGGTTGTTGAGCAGACTGACGCCCCCGAGGGGCAGTCGGTATGCCAGGGGCGGGGTGTCCGGCCGGTGGCCACTGGTTGCTGGGCTGCTGGCCCCAGGCCGAGTTCCCCTGGCCCCAGGCTGGGCGGGGTCCCTGAGGGTTACTGGGCGGCGGCTGGTTCGGATAGGTCATGGTGCCCACCAGCGTACTAGCGGGCCAGCAGGATGCCCTGTGGAAAAGCGGGGGCACCAGTCATCCACAAGAAGCGATACCGGTGGTGATTGCCGGCCCGACCGCCGACAGTGGTGGCATGTGCCCCCAAGAACCCACCCCTGAACCAGACCTGGCCGAACTGCCCTTCGATGAAGACATCACCGGCCGGCTGCGGATATCCAGCAGCGCCGACACCGTCGCAGTCATTCCCTACCTGTTGGGCTACCACCCCCGCGAATCAGTGGTGGTGATGGTCCACGTAGAAGCCCGCGTCGTGTTGACCGCAAGGTTCCCCTTGCAGATCGTTGAGCGACCAACAGAACTGCAGTACCGGGTCGGTCAACTAATCGCCCAGCACCCGACAGCGCAATGGCTGCTGGTTGCCTACTCGGCCGACCGCGACCGGGCGGCAGATGCGATCGAGAAGATGCTTGCCCACCTGGTCCAGACCGACCTGCTTGAGGTGGTCGACGCCCTGGTGGTCAGTGGGGGGAAGTTCTGGTCACAGATGTGCAATGACGCCGACTGCTGCCCACCGGAAGGGCAAGCCTACGACCCGATTACCTCGCCCATCGCCGTGCAGGCGGTCGTCAACGGCCTGCAGGCCATGCCCGACCGCGAAAACCTCGTCGACAGGGTCCGGCCACCCAGGGGCTGGCTGGCCCGCACAGCGCGGCGACGTGTCGACAAGGCCTTCGACCACCTGCAAGTCATCGCTCTGGCCGAGGCGGAGGCGTTGTTCGGTGAACTGCTGGATTGCGGGCTGGCTGACCCCGCCCAACTCGGTGAGGACGAACTCGCGCTGATGGCCGCCATGGTCAGTTACGGCGCCCTGCGCGACATCGCGTTGCGCCGGATCAACCACGTCGACGCCGAGCAGCATGTCGCGCTGTGGCAGCGGGTGGCCAGGGCCACACCCCGCGAGCACCAGGCCTCAGTGCTGGGCGTACTCGGGCTGGCCAGTTGGGTCGGCGGCGATGGCGCCATGCAGGTGGTCTGCCTGGAACGGGGCGAGAAGATCGAACCTGGCCACGTGCTGCTCGGTCTGCTGGACGAGATCAACAAGATGGCTGTCCCTCCGTCCGTCTGGGGCCAACTGCTGGCCGACCTGCCCGAATCACTGCCCAGCGCTGGCCAGCCCTGAACAGCAGGGCCCTTGCCCACGGCTGTGGGCGTCGCGGGCAAGGGCCTTCCTCGAAGTGGAGTCAACGAGGTGATCTGGGTAGAATGGCAAACCGCATGGTGCCCAGCTTGATCCCCTGATGCCCTTGGGCGTCGGGGCTTTTTGATGTTGGGGGTGAGCCAGCCAGGTTTGGCAGGTTGACAAGGAGAAACGGTGAGCCAGTTCAGTGAGTCGTCCGAGCGTATGACCTACGATGCGTCCGCGGCGCAGGTCAAGTGGCAGAAGTTCTGGGAAGAGGACCAGACCTTCGTTGCCCATGACCACTCCGAGAAACCGCGGCGCTACATGCTCGACATGTTCCCCTACCCGTCGGGCGACCTGCACATGGGGCACGCCGAGGCCTACGCAATGGGCGACGTCCTGGCCCGTGCCTGGCGCATGCAGGGATACGAGGTGCTGCACCCGATCGGCTGGGATTCGTTCGGGCTGCCCGCCGAGAACGCGGCGATCCGCAACAACACCCATCCCGCGCAGTGGACCTACGCCAACATCGACACCCAGAAGACCTCGTTCAAGCGCTACGGCCTGAGTCTGGACTGGACCCGCCAACTGCACACCAGTGACGCGGAATACTACCGGTGGACGCAGTGGCTGTTCCTGCGATTCTTCGAGCGCGGCCTGGCCTACCGCAAGGACTCCTTCGTCAACTGGTGCCCAACCGACCAGACAGTGCTCGCCAACGAGCAGGTCGTCGACGGTGCCTGTGAGCGCTGCCACACCCCGGTCACCAAGCGCAAGCTCAACCAGTGGTACTTCAAGATCACCGACTACGCCCAGCGGCTGCTGGACGACATGGCAAAGCTGGAGGCCGGTTGGCCCGAGCGGGTGCTGACGATGCAGCGCAACTGGATCGGGCGCTCCGAGGGCGCGATGGTCGAGTTCAGCGTCGAGGGCCGCGACGAGCCGATCACCGTGTTCACCACGCGCCCCGACACCCTGTTCGGTGCCACCTTCATGGTGGTCGCCCCCGATTCCGAACTCGCCGCCGAACTGGTCACCGACGAACAGCGGCCCGCCTTCACCGATTACGTGGAGCGCACCAGGAAGGTCACCGAGATCGAACGCCAGTCGACACTGCGCGAAAAGACCGGTGTCTTCCTGGGGGTACACGCCATCAACCCGGTCAACGGCGAGCGGATCCAGATGTGGGCGGCCGACTACGTGCTCAGTGAGTACGGCACCGGCGCGATCATGGCGGTGCCCGCACACGACCAGCGCGACCTCGACTTCGCCCGCAAGTACGGGCTGCCGGTGCGCATGGTGATCGACACCGGCGAGGCCAACCCCGAAACCTCGGGTGTGGCCACCATCGGTGACGGCAGTTACGTCAACTCCGGGCCGCTGGACGGTCTGGAGGGCACCCAGGCCGGCGTCGAGCGCACGGTGAGCTGGTTGGCCGAACGCGGCACCGGTGAGGCAGCGGTCACCTACCGGCTGCGCGACTGGCTGCTGAGCCGCCAGCGGTTCTGGGGCTGCCCCATCCCGATCATCCACTGCCCCGACTGCGGTGAGGTGGCCGTCCCCGACGACCAGTTGCCGGTCGAACTGCCAGACCTGCGCGGCGCCGACCTGAAGCCAAAGGGCACCTCGCCGCTGGCCGGTGAGGCCGCCACCCAGTGGCGTTCGGTGAGCTGCCCTGCCTGCGGCGGGCCCGCCGAACGCGACACCGACACGATGGACACCTTCGTCGACTCGTCGTGGTACTTCTACCGCTACTGCAGCCCGCAGTACACCGAAGGCCCCTTCCGGGTCGAGGACGTCAAACGCTGGATGCCGGTACAGCAGTACGTCGGTGGCGTTGAGCACGCCATCCTGCACCTGCTGTACATGCGCTTCTTCGCCAAGGTCCTGCACGACATGGGCATGATCGAATTCGATGAGCCGATGGAGCGGCTGCTCAACCAGGGCCAGGTCATCAACCAGGGCAAGGCGATGAGCAAGTCGCTGGGCAATGGCGTCGACCTTGGTGAACAGATCGACCTCTACGGTGTCGACGCCGTTCGTCTGACCGTGGTCTTCGCTGGCCCACCGGAGGACGACATCGACTGGGCCGACCTGTCACCGGCCAGTTCGCTGCGGTTCCTGCAGCGCGCCTACCGGGTGTCGACCGAGGTGACCAGCCCAACAGATGCCGACTTCGCTACCGGGGACCGCACCCTGCGGCAGGCCACCCACAAGACCATCAGGGACATCACCGAACTGATCGACCTGGGCCGGTTCAATGTCGCCATCGCCCGAGTCATGGAACTGGTGAACGCCACCCGCAAGGCGATCGACACCGGCTGCGGGCCGGCAGACCCGGCAGTGCGCGAGGCCGCCATGTTCACTGCCCAGGCACTCAGCATGGTCGCCCCCTACGTGGCCGAAGAAATGTGGGAACAGCTCGGACAGCCGCCCTCGATTGCCAACTCCACCTGGCCAACGCCCGAACCGGAACTGCTGGTCACCGAATCAGTGACGATGGTGGTGCAGGTCAAGGGCAAGGTGCGGGCCAAACTCGAGGTCTCACCCGAAATCACCGAGGAGGAAGCCACCGCGATGGCCCTGGCGGACGCCAACGTGCAGCGCTTCCTGGCCGGCAAACCGGTGGCCAAGGTGATCACCCGGCTACCAAGAATGGTCAGCATCGTCCCAGGCGCATAATGAAGGCCAAGCCCTGGACATTGAGCCCCGCACGTCATGTTTGAGGCCGCCGGACCGGTCAAAGAGGTGATTTCTGGGGTGAATTCTTCACGCTCGTTGCTATGAGGATGTTTGCGACGCAGACTGGTTGAGACATAATCTGGTACGAGATAGCACTTGTATGCAGGGAATGATCCATTGCGATTTGCGAAAAATGGGCCCTGGCAGTGAATCATTGCAACGTGCGTTGGGGGGAAAGCGCGTGAATCGGGGAATAGTGCGAGCAGATCATATTGTGGCGGAGGAAATCAGGGGGAAACGACTCCTGCGGCGGATAGCCCTAGTCCTCTCATTGCTCTTGGCGCTCATGATCGTGCCTTTGGGCGCTGTGCCGACTGCCAAAGCCGCTTCGAACGCGACCAACACGGGTATTCGGCAGACCCAGACTTTCTATAGCTGGGTCAAGGCAGACGAGATGCTCTCGCTCTCCTTCGAGAAATACGCCTCTGAGAAGCGCGGCAATTCGTCCAACCCCTCGTTCAACCCCGTGATCGTGGTCAAGGACCCCAGTGGGCAGGTTCAGTACACCTGCGACGCGCTGACACTCGATGCACCAATAGGCGCGGAGGCGGAGTGTAAGGAGTCGTTCACGGCGACTACCGATGGGGTCTGGAGCGTCGAGGTTCAGCGGTCCGCCAATGTGAGCAGCACGATCGGCCAGGTTTTGATGCGGTGGTCGATCACCGTCACAGACGCGGGTGTTGAGAAGCCGGGCCGCACTTGGTCCGAGCTGTTCAGGATGGTCGACAACCCGTACGCGGTGGAGACGAACGTAAACCTCACCTTGTGGTACCAGACCGAACACGGCTTCACCTACCAGGTGGACCGGTTGCTGATGCAGGGTGTCGACTCCACTTTCAGTGCCAACGCATTCGGCAACGTGAACACCACGACCTGTTCGTCGGCCTACCGGACCTTGTTCGGTAATCAGTCCCTTTTGGAGAACAAGTCATACAACAGAATCCAAGCGACGAACTGCGATTTCACGCCATACAAGATCTTCTTCGAAGCGCCCGACACAGCCATGCCGCAGATGGTGACGCTGCCCGACCAGACGTCGACCTGGCTGATGCATGAACCCACATCCCCGGAGGTGACAGACATCGCCTTCGCCTCGGATGCCCCCGGCTCACGCGATGGAACCGTCACCGTCACGGTGAACAGCTTCGAGGGCAACGCCGAGCTACAGGTCGACGTGGACAACGACGGTATCTTCGACGGGCCCAACGACCGGCTCATCCCCTTTGTTGTCCTCGCGGGAACTCCGGCCGTGATCGCCTTCGACGGGAAAGACACCAATGGTGACCCAATCCCGACCCGGGTGCCGCTGGCCTTCAAGGTGCAGATCGACCAGATCGGCGAGATTCACTTCGTTGACGAAGACCTGGAACTGCTCACACAAGGGATCCAAGTCACCCGCACCAGCAACCTGCCGGGTGGCGACCCCAACACCAAGTTGTATTGGAACGACGTGTGGGTGACTGATCGGGCCAACGATCCTCAAGCCCGTATCAAGTGCTCCTCAACGCCGCAGTTGGTTGGTGAAGGTGTGTCCAGCGGCGGGGGCGTCCACTCCTATGGCACCGGAAGATGCGCCAGCGGCATCCTCAACGTCAACACGAAAGCGACCGACACCACTTCCGGCGGGTCCTGGGGAAACAACCGTCTCATCGACAACTGGACCTACGTGGACGGCCAGTGGGGGGCCATCGCCGACGTTCCAGGGTTTATTCTGGACAAGTTCGCTGACCCCCAGACCGAATCCACAGTGCAAGCCGGCGACACGGTTACCTACTCAGTGACGGCTTCCCCCGTGGAATACGCCCACCCCGAACTGGTGACCGAGGGCCTGGAAGCACAGACCTGGTCGGGTCGTTACACCGATGACGTCTCCGATGTACGTGACAACGCCAACGTTCCGCTGGATGACCTCACTTCCAGCCCTGCGCAGGGAAGCTCAACCGTCGTAACCGGAGATGTCTGGACCTGGACGGGTATCGGCATTGCGCTGCCCACAGCGGTCACCACGACTTACCAAGCGGAAGTGACGGGCTTCGCCGACGATGGCACGTTGCACAATATCGCCTACAAGCACACCTCAGAGCTACCACCGGCGCCCCCCGGGGAATGCGTCGAGGGTGAGTGCGGTGAAACGACCCACTATCTGACAACCCCGGTCGGTGCCATCTCCGTGGTCAAGACCGGATCCACGCGGTGCCTGGCAGAAGGTGGAGATCCGACCCCTGTGGTCTACACCTACACCGTCACCAACGTGGGTTCCGAGCCGCTCACCAGTGTGAGCGTGACCGACGACAAGGGCGATCCCGTCTACAAGTCGGGCGACCTGAATACCGACGCCATCCTGACCTCCGACGAGACCTGGGTCTTTCAGATGGCCGGGTCCCTGACCGAGCCCACGACAAACGTGGCGAGGGCATCTGCCACAGGCAAGCATTCGAAGGTCGAGGTCGAGGCAACCGGCACGTGGTCTGTCGGAGAATCGTCGCTGACGACGACCAAGACGTCCAGTGCCGGCGGGAATCCTGTCGAGCGGGACGGTGAGATCACCTACACCATCATCGTCACAAATGACGGCAGTGAGGACGCCTCGCACGTCACAGTAAGCGACGTACTACCCGCCGGGCTCACCTATGTCGAGGGGTCCGCGCAGAAGACCTACCCGGTTAACGGCGTTCAAGTGACCAATGCCGCCCAGGTACCGGAACACTTGGTGAGCGCGGCAGATGGTGTGAAGCTGCTGCCTGGCGAGTCGATGACCATCAGCTTCCGCGTGAGGGTGAACGATCCGCTGGATGCCTCAATCACCGAGTTCACCAACACCGCGGCGAGCTCGTGGAACGACGATCCAATTTGCAGGGCGTCAGCATCAGTGACCGATCCGGTGGCTCCGCCCAGGGAATCGATCCAGGTCGAGAAGCTCGGCCGTGATTGTGACGTCGACCAGGCGACGTGTGCCCTGCCCGGGGCGCTGTTCGCGTTGTACGACACCGATCCGTCGCTGGCCGGCGCAACGCCAGTGACCGGTGGCATCATGGTCGATTCGCAGGATGCGTCGTTGTTCACTTCGATCGATCTGCTGGTGCCAGGCTCGTACTGGTTGGTTGAGACCCAGGCGCCAGACGGATTCACCCTGCTGGCCACCCCCATCAAGTTCACACTTACCAGTGATGGGATAAGTCTTGAGGGGGCTGACCCCGAGGTCGTGGCCGTGAAGGGTGGTGCCGGGTTCACCATACAGATCACCGACACTTTGACAGGGAAGCTGCCACAGGCAGGTGGTCAGGGGCCATGGGTTCACTTTGGAATCGGGCTCATGCTGATTGCCGGTGGCGGTGCGGTCGCCATCACCCAGCGCCAACGGAAGGCTGTTGTCCACAGGATTCACTGATCGTGAACACCCAGCACCCGACTCGCGAATGGTATGGGTGTGACGTCCAAGGCTCGTTCGAACCAATTGGACCCGGCTGGCCGGCTGCAGGCTGCGTTGGGCAGTATCCGGCCACCGGGAGCGCCGCGGCGTGCCGTAACACCGGCCCCGGCCAACCCGCTTGACCAACCAGTAGCAGAGGAGCCAGCATCCGAAACCGTGCCGATCACGACGCGGCTGATCGGGCTGGGGCGAGCGCATTCGCACGTCATCGCCGTGATCATGGTGGTGGCCCTGGTGCTTACCGGCACCAGGCTGATGGCGGCCCAGGGCCATGACGTGGCCCAGCCGCAACCCAGCCCGGTGATCAGCCCAGCCGCCACCAACACCACCAGCCCGACGCCCACACCCGCGCCAACCATCCGGGTGCATGTGCTCGGCGCGGTCGCAGCGCCCGGCGTGGTCACCCTGCCCAGCCAGGCTCGGGTGTCTGATGCCATCCAGGCGGCCGGTGGGCTCAGCGAAGAGGCAGACGCTGCCGAACTGAACCTGGCCGCACCGGTACCCGATGGCGCGCAGATAATCATCGGCACCCGGGCTGAACCACGAGGTGAACTGCGCACCGCCACCGCATCGGGCACCCAGGCGAGTGGGTCTAGCGGCGAGGTGGCGAGCCCGACCCTGGACCTCAACACCGCGACAGCTCAACAACTTCAGACCCTGCCCGGTGTCGGACCGGTCACCGCGCAGGCCATCATCGACTGGCGTTCAGCCCACGACAGATTCACCCGGATAGAAGAACTCCAGGAAGTGGACGGCATCGGACCCAAGACCTACGCCCGCCTCGCACCACTGGTGCATGTCTGAACGCCTCGACCTGCGGCTGGTGCCGCCCGCACTGGCGGCCTGGGCAGGCGCCGGGGTCAGCATTGCCGGTGGGCGGTGGAGCGGGCTGGTCATCGGGCTGGGTGTCGCCTGCGCCCTGCTGGGTCTGCGCTGGCGGGCCTGGACACCGGCCGCGGTGGGTGCTGCGATGGCCGGGGCAGGGCTGACCGGCTGGCTTTGGGTGAGCGTCCTGCAGGCATCAACCCCGGCGCAGTGGGCCGGTGACCGGGCACTGGTGCAGGTACAGGCCCAGGTCGCCTCGGACCTGCGGCAGTGGCCGGCCCGGGGCAACCAGCCAGCCGCCGGCGTCCTGCCCATAACCCTCACCGAAGGGGTCTCCCACCAGGTCAACTGGCAGGGCAGACTGCCGGCCCAGGTGCGGGCCAGCGGTGACCAACTGGCCGGGCTGGACCTCCCGGTCGGGGCAACCATCGAATTCGTGGCCCTCGCCAGTCCAGCCGAGCCGGACGAAAAATCGGTGGCCACCTTCACTGTGCGCAGTGCTGTTGCGGTCAGCGACGACCCCGGCCCCGGGCTGCGCCTGGCGAACAGGTTTCGTGCCGGGCTGCGTGCCGCGATGGCCCATTCACCCCCGCAGCAGGCGGGGCTGGTGCCATCACTGGTGGTCGGGGACACCTCGCAACTGCCCGCCGAGATCACCCAGGCATTCCAGACCACGGCATTGACCCACCTGCTTGCAGTCAGCGGCACCAACCTGACCCTGATGCTGGTGTTCAGCCTCGGGCTGGCCCGCCAGTTGGGCGTGCGGGGGTGGTGGTTGCGGGGGACAGGGCTGGTGGTGGCGCTCGCATTCGTGGTGGTCTGCCGCGGCGAACCAAGCGTGCTGCGGGCCGCGGCCATGGGCCTGATAGCGATGGCCGCCACCGGACTGGCCCGCGACCGGCAGCGCGGCCTGCGCGCCCTGGGGTTGACAGTGCTGCTGCTGGTGCTGGTCGATCCCTGGTTGTCCCGCAGTTGGGGGTTCGCCCTGTCAGTCTGTGCGACTGCCGGCATCCTGTGGTGGGGCAGCACCTGGCAACTCGCGATGCGGGCCTGGGCGCCCGGTTGGCTGGCTGAATCACTGGCGATCCCGCTGGCCGCACAGTTGGCGACCCAACCGCTGGTCACTGCGCTGTCCGGTGAGGTCAGCGTCGTTGGTCTGGGGGCGAATATGCTGGCCGGGCCATTCGTCGGCCCAGTCACGATTCTCGGGCTGAGCGCCGGGCTGGTCTGGCTGGCCAGCCCGGGGTTGGCCGCACTGATCGGCTGGCTTGCCGGTTGGTGCGCCCAGCCCATCATCCTGATCGCCGAGCTTGCGGCCCGCGCCCCGGCAGCCGCCTGGCGTTGGCCCGTCCAGCCCGCCACGCTGGCACTATTGGCCATCGGCTGCCTGGTGGTGGCCCAGGTCGTGGCCCCGCAGATCCTGCCCAGGCGACTGCTGGTGCTCGGACTGGGGTTGCTGCTGGTCGTCGGTGCACTGCGTCAGCCACCACAGCCCGGCTGGCCGGGGGACTGGGCAGTGATCGCCTGCGACGTCGGCCAGGGTGGGGCACAACTGATCAGGGTCGCCCCGCACAGCGCGATCCTGGTCGATGCCGGCCCTGACCCGGCTGCACTGAGCCACTGCCTGGCCAGCGCGCAAGTGAACCACATCGCGCTACTGGTCATCACCCACGCGCACTCCGACCACATCGACGGCCTGCCCGGAATCGCTGGCCGCATCGAAGTGGGTGCGGTCCTGACCGGTGCCGACGGGGCGGGGCAGTGGGACCCAGCCCCCGCCTGGGCCACTGGGCTACCCAACCTCCGGCAGACCCGGCCCGGTGACCAGGTGCAGATCGGCGACGTGCGCTGGAACACCCTGGCCGCCGGGCCAGTGCCCGGCGTACCGAGCACCGGCGAGGCCGACGACCCGGCAACCAATGACGCCGGGGTCGTCGGGATGGTCGAGGTGGACGGGCTGCGGGTACTGGTGACCGGTGACCTGGAAGAGCCCGGCCAGCAGGCACTACTGTCATCAGGCGCGCAACTGGCAGCCGACGTGCTGGTCGTCCCGCACCACGGGTCGGCCCGGCACTCGGTCGAGTTCTTCGCCACAGTCGGGGCACCGATCGCCTTGATCCAGGCTGGCGAGAACAACGGCTACGGCCACCCCGCCACCAGCACCCTGCGCAATCTGCAACAGGCCGGGTCAGCGGTTTTCCGCACCGATACCCAGGGTGCAGTGGCCGTACAGAGTGACGGCACCCGGGTGCAAACCCAGCGCTGATGCCGGGCGGTGAGTGGGTGGTGGATACCCTTGCCGAGGAGAATCACGCCATTCACAGGCCCTTTTACCCGAGATCCGAGCGAAAAGCGAAGCCAGCGGGCCACAATGAACGGGAACGCCGGATTTCCGGTCACCTCATCGCCAAGGAGAACATGTGAGCCAGCATCCACAAGTCGCTCAGGTGCTCGTTGATTTCGTCCCGACCAAGAAGTACTTCGTGGGCATCGACTCAGACGGCTGCGCCATGGACGCCATGGACATCAAGCACCAGGAGTGCTTCACCCCCTCATACATCAAGCATTGGGATCTTCAGCCCATCTCGACGCTTGCCCGCCAGACCGCCCTGTTCGTGAACCTGGGCTCGGTCACCCGGGGCCTGAACCGCTGGCTTGCCCTCAAGCAACTGCTCGACCTGTTGCGCGACCGAGTCGAGGTCGCCGAGCGCGGCGTCACCATCCCCGAATACCCCGAGCTGGGCGAGTTCACCACCGCCCCCGGTTACCCGCTGAGTGACAAGGGCATCGCCAAGTACTACGAGGACCACCCCTCACAGACCATTGCCCGGGCCATCCGCTGGGGCGACGGGGTCAACGAATCGATCGCCGACATGGTGCACGGGTGCGGGCCCTTCCCCGGTGTCCGCGAAGCACTGATCGCACTGCAGGACGAAGTCGACTGCATGACGGTCTCGGCCACCCCATTGCATGCCCTCACCTATGAGTGGAACGCCCACGACATCGCCAAGTACGTCAAGGCCATCGCTGGCCAGGAAATGGGCTCCAAGGCCGAGCACGTGGAGTACGCGGCCAAGGGCAAGTACGACCCCGACAAGATCATGCTCATCGGTGACGCTCCCGGCGACCGCGACGCGGCAGCCAAGGTTGATTGCCTGTACTACCCGATCCTGCCGGGCAACGAGAAGTTCTCGTGGCAGCGGTTCAAGGACGAGGCGCTGGGCAAGTTCCTCGACGGCACCTTCGCCGGGGAATACCAGAAGATGCTGATCGACGAATTCAACAGCTACCTGCCGGGCGAGGTTCCGTGGGAGACCATCTCTGGCAACAAGACCATCACGATGCCGAAGGTGAAGTGAATCAACATGGCAGAACTTGTAGACCTCAAAGCAGCACCGTACAACCTGGACGACGAGCAGATCGCCTGGGTTGAGGAAACCCTGGCAGGCATGACCCTGGACGAGCAGGTCGGCCAGTTGTTCACCAACCTGTTCCATTTCGGCCCCGACACCTTCTCGGGCAACCCCTACACCGCCGAAGAGATCCTCGAGAAGTTCCACATCGGTATCGCCCGCTACCACGGCGGCGACTCGGCCAAGGTGCAGGGCCTGCTCAACCGGCTACAGGCGGCATCGAAGATTCCGTTGCTGGTGGCCGCCAACTGTGACTCCGGCGGCAACGGCGCCATGAGCGATGGCACCTACATCGCCTCCGGCGCGCAGACCGAGGCTTCCGGGTCCACCGAGGTGGCTCGCAACGCCGGCTACGTCTCGGGCCGCGAGATGCGGGCGATCGGCGCCAACCTGAACTTCGACCCGTGTGTCGACATCCTGTACAACTGGCGCAACACCATCGTCAACACCCGCGCCTACGGCACCAACGCCGCCGATGTCATCAAGTACACCATCCCCTTCGTCGAGGGTCAGCGCGAATCCGGCGTCCTCACCTGCGTCAAGCACTGGCCCGGTGACGGCACCGAAGAGCGTGACCAGCACCTCGTGCTGGGCGTCAACGAACTGTCGCCCGAGGAATGGGAAGCCAGCTTTGGCGAGGTCTACCGTGCACACATCGCCAACGGTGTCGAAATGATCATGGCCGGGCACATCGCCCTGCCGTACTACCAGAAGCAGCTCGACCCATCGCTGGCCGATGCCGACATCCTGCCGGCCACCCTGGCGCCAGAGCTCATCAACGGCCTGCTGAAGACCGACCTGGGCTTCAACGGGGCAGTCATCACCGACGCCTCACACATGCTGGGGATGACCTCGGCGATGACGCGTGAAGAGTACGTCCCTGCCTCAATTGCGGCCGGCTGCGATGCCTTCCTGTTCTTCAACAACCTCGAAGAAGACTTCGAGTTCATGAAGGCTGGTGTCACCAACGGCGTCATCACCGCCGAACGGCTCGACGATGCCAACCGGCGCATCCTGGGCCTGAAGGCAAAGCTGCGGTTGTACGAAGCGCAGGCCAACGGCACCCTGCTGCGCACCGAGGACGACCTCGAGGTCGTCGGTTGCGAAGAGCACCTGGCGATGCGCGCCGACGCAGCGGACAAGGGCATCACCCTGGTCAAGAACACCCTCGACCAGTTGCCGCTGAACCCGACCGACCACAAGCGCATCCGCATCTACCACCTGACTGGTGAGGTCGGCGGCATCACTGGCGGTGGCGACCCGGAGATGCTCAACACCTACATTGATGAGTTGACCAAGCGTGGTTACGAGGTCGAGGTCAACGATGGCACCACGCGGGTGAAGGGCCCGACCCTGAAGTACCGCGAAGATGTGGACGCTGCGCTGATCCTCGCCGAGATCATCGGTTACGGTGCGCAGAACAACTACCGCATCCAGTGGAAGACGGCGATGAGCAACGAGTGCCCGTGGTACGTGTGGGAGGTGCCGACCTTCATGGTCAGCCACAACTTCACCACGCACCTGCACGACGCAACCATGGTCAAGTGCCTGGTCAACGCCTACCATCCCAACGATGCCAACGTGATCGCCACGATCGACAAGCTCGAGGGCAAGTCCGAGTTCCAGGTTACCCCCAACGACCTGGTCTGGGCGAACAAGTGGCAGGCCAGGCTCTGATCAACTGATCGAGCCAATGACCTGAAAGAGGCTGGCCGCACCCGAGTGGGCGGCCAGCCTCTTCATTTTGTCCCACCGGCTGGATCAGCTCAGGAACAGCGGCTTGAGGTGACGCTGGTAGATGTTTTCGGTGACATTGCGCTCGACATCGGCCCGGTGGGTATCAAGTGCATCCAGGTAGCGCTGGCCCATCTCGGCAGCGAGCTTGTACGACAGGTGCAGCAACTGGCGCAGGTTCTGGTCGTAGGCCGGGTTGGCCTGGTCATGGCGCAGCGCGTCGGCGAACTGCTGGCCGGTCCAGGCGTCCACGGCATCCGGTTCGGGCAGGCCTGAGGGCTCAACATCGATGACATCGGCATAGGGGGCGGCCAGTTCGTCATACCTGCCATGGGCGCCCCGGTAGATCTCCTTGGCCAGTTCCAGCCCGTCCCCGCCGGCCTCGGCCAGGCCGATCAACTCTTCCAGCCAGGTCGTGCCGGCCGTCTTGAGGTGGATACCAGCATCGAGTTCGCGGATGATGCGGCCCATACCGGGGTATAGCGAGAACTTGTCCGACCCGGTATGCACCGAGATCTTCAGGTTCGGCTTCATGCCGAAGGCGCTGACCGCGTGCTTGATTACAGCGACGTCGGCGCGGAACTCGGCCAGGAACTCATCGACATCACCCACGAAGTCGACACCCTTGTTGAACCGGCCAACAAACTTGACCGCCACGGTGTCGGCGGGGATACCGATGCGGGCGATCTCGGAGAGGATCAGCAGCAGTTCGGGTGGGCCCTGGCGCTCGGGCGATTCATCCATTGATACCTCGACATGGCGCAGGTTGCCGCCCGAGGAAGCGATGTGGTCGTAGATCCGGCGGGCCTCTTCAATGGCGAACAGGTAGCGGTTGGCCACCGTCTGCACGGTCTCGGGCGTGACCACGATCGGTGCCCCGGCCCCGGGCAGTTCGTGGCTGCCGAGCAGCGCCTCAGCACGTTCGATGAAGGCGGCGGCCCGGTCGGGGGCGGTCGGTTTGCCGATGCAGTCGGTCACGTCGATGGTGAAGAAGTCGCAGTGCTCGATGAACCAGTCAGAGTTGGCCAGACCGATGTGGTCGGCGTCAACGAAGTACTGCCCAGACCAGCCGGTGGCTGCCACGGCCTGGTCGGCTGCGTAGCGCTGATCGGCCGGCGTGGTGCCGATGGTGGTGTGTTCACGGTTGGACTTGTTCCAGACGATGTCGACATCGACCCCGTCGGCCTTGATCTTGTCGAAGGCGGCCACTTGGGCGATGCCCTGTTTGCCGAACCGGTCGCCCGTGCCGACTGAGTAGCGTCCGATGGTCATTGGAGGTCTCCTAGGCTCGCAATCAGGTGCTGCTGAAATAATATAGTATCTACGATACGACAGATTTCCCGAGTAGGGAAGGGCAGCGGGCCGACTGCGCCACGTCAGTAGTTGGTGGCACGATGGGGGCATGGCTTCTGCATCGGTCTTCGGCACCACCCTGCTCGTCCGGGGCACCGAAGAATTGTTGGCCGAGCGGGCGGTCGCAGCCCAGGTCTCGCGGGCCCGGGGTGAGCAACCCACCGCCGAATTGACCGAGGTGGCAGCCATCGAGTTGGCAGATGGACGCTTCGGGAGCCTCATCGGGGGCAGCCTGTTCGCCAGTTACTCGATTGTGGTTATCAACGACCTGGCGAATCTGCCCGAGGACGCTGCCGCGCTGGTGCGGCAGACTGCGCTCGACCCGCACCCGGAGTTGTGCCTGATCCTGGTGCACCGCGGCGGGCTCAAGGGCAAGGCACTGCTCGATGCGATGACCAAGGCCAAGGTGGCCACTGTGAAGGCCGACCCGGTCAAGCCCTGGGAATTGCCGCGGGTCGTGGCGGCCGAGGCCCGCGGGCTGCGTATGCAGCTGGACGAGCAGGCCAGTGCCGCGCTCGTTGATGCGGTGGGCACCGATTTGCGCGCAGTGGCGGCGGCATTGCGGCAGCTGGCTGCCGACTACCAGGGTGAACGAGTCAGCGCGTCCATGGTGCGCCGCTACTTCGCCGGGCGCGCCGAGGTAACCAGTTTTGAGGTGGCGAACGATGTGCTGGCCGGACGGGCCGGCCCCGCCCTGGAAAAGCTGCGCTGGGCACTGTCCACCGGCGTGGCCCCGGTGCTGGTGACTGGCGCACTGGCGGGCTCACTGCGCGCATTGGGGAAGTACCTGGAGATGCGGGGCAGTCGCCTCAGTGAAAACGAGTTGGCCCGGCACATCGGTGTGGCCCCGTGGAAGATCAAGAAGGAGTTGGCCCCGGTGGCGCGTAGCTGGTCCAGCCAGGGTGTCTCGTTGGCGATCCGGGCGGTGGCCAAGGCCGATCAGCAGGTCAAGGGCGCAGCGGCCGACCCTGCCTTCGCGCTCGAGCAAATGCTGCTGAGTGTGGTCAATGCGCGTTCGGCTGGGGCGCGTGGCCGAGGGTGATCTGTGGTTGGGGGCGTGTGCCGGTCGCCGCAGCCCAATAGGATCGAACTGTAAACCCTAATTGCAGGAGGACTCTCTACATGACAATCAAGGACATTGGTCCGGAACCGACGATCTTCGATATCGAGGATGAGACTGTCGCCAACGATGCCTATCGACGGGTCGCGTGGAGCGGCAGGTTCCTTCAGGTGACCCTGATGTCGATTCCGGCCGGTGGCGACATTGGTCTGGAGTTGCACGCTGACACCGATCAGTTCATCCGCGTCGAGGCGGGCGAGGGCCTGGCCCAACTTGGCGACGCCAAGGATGCGCTCACTATCGAAGAGAAGCTCGAGGACGACGACGTCGTCATCGTTCCGGCTGGCAAGTGGCACAACGTGACCAACACTGGTGAGGAGCCGCTGAAGCTCTACTCGATCTACGCACCAGCCCACCACAAGCCCGGCAAGGTGCAACAGACCCAGGAGATCGCCGAGGCCGATACCGATGATGAGCCCGCCGACTGGTCGGTGCAACCGCCATCAACCGGTGAGGACCAGCACGCCTGAGTCAATCAGCAGACACAACAAGCGCCCTGACCACCCAGTGGGTCAGGGCGCTTGTTGTTCATGTCAAGTTGTGGTGTGTTTTGGGTCGTTCGCCTTGAGGGCTACTCGACCGCTGGGCTCACTACGCCCCGGTCGTCAGCGAAGCGGCGCGCACCGAGATGCTGGACTTGCGGTTGGCGGCCTGGTTGGCGTGGATGACGCCCTTCGATGCGGCCTTGTCAAGGGCACGATTGGCGGCCTTCGCGTATTCCTGGGCCTTCTCGACGTCGCCGGCGTCTGCTGCCTCGCGGAACTTGCGCACGTGGGTGCGCAGGGACGACTTCACGGCCTTGTTGCGGGCATTCGCCTTCGCGTTGGTGATGTTGCGCTTCTTCTGCGACTTGATGTTCGCCACTGGGCAAGCCTCTTTGTTTGACGGTTTCTGGGTTGGAGCACGGTCTTGTCAGTCCGCGCGCGACTGCTCACGTTACCACAGCCAACAGTGGCGTCCCAATTCTGCAAACGAACTCTGAAAACCGTCGACCCTGGGTGGTGGCGCGCCGGGCGTGCATCGCTTACCATGGTTAGTTGACAATTTGATTTCTTGACCTGAAGGCACTTCGTTCGTGCTTGATCCATCTCCCACTAGCGCAAACACAGATTGGACTCACATGGCAACCCAGGTCTACAAGACCCTCGCCAAGATTGTTGGAGCAGTTTTGTTGGTGCTCGGGCTGGCCGCGCTGTTCGGCGGCAATTTCGCTCACGGCTTCGTGAGCGAGCAGCTTGAGGACCAGGTGATCACCATGCCCACCGAACAAGCCATTGATGGCCAGGTCGAATCCGGCCGCATCAGCGCCGAGGACGGCGAGGTGCTGCGTCCCTTCGCGGGCGAAACCATGTCGACTGGCCCGCACGCCGAGGCATTCGCCAACCACTACATCCGCGCGCACATGACAGCTGCTGCCAACGCCGCCGGCGTGCCCGAAGACCAGGCCTCATACTCGGGGATCGGTGCCATGGTCACCGAGAAGACGAACGCGTTGAAGGAAGAACTGGCTGCCCTGCCCGAGAACGCTGACAAGTCGGAGCAGGAGATCGCTGCACTGGCCAATGCCGAGATCGCCAATCCGGCCACCACGTTCGAGACCGCCGCGGAGGCTGCCGAGTTGCAGGCGCTGCGCATGGACACCTTCCTGGATGGCAACACCCTGCGCGGCATGCTGCTGAATGCCTTCGGCTGGTGGCTGGTCGGCACCATCGCGATCGCAGCTGGCTGGGCACTGTTGGTGCTCGGTGTGCTGCTGGTGGTGCTGGGCTTCGTGCTCAAGCCCAGGACTGCCCAGGCTCAAAGCGAGCTGTAAACCACTTCATTTTCCTGACTGCGGCGGTTCCCGGATGGGGCCGCCGCAGTTGCTTTCCGGGTGTGCTGCAGGCCTCGCCGGGCGGCGCGGGTCAGCTGCCCACTACAATGCAATTGGCGCGCACCCCCAACAAGGTGGAGGAACGATGGCAAACCCGATCTACCAGGCATTCGCAAGGGTCTTCGGTGTTGTCCTACCCGTTGTGGGTGTGGGCGCAATGATCGGCGGGAGGTTCGCCCATCGCTTCGTCGCCGACCAACTCGAGGCCGAGGCCATCACGATGCCGGATGAGGCGACCATCGAGCGTGAACTCAAGATCGGTCTGGTCGCCCCGGAGGATGCCGAACGGCTACGACCCTATGCCGGCCAGACCGTGACCACCGGGCCGCACGCCCGCATCTACTCCGACAATTACGTGCTCGCCCACATGCTGGTCGCTGCGAGCCGGGCCGGGGTGCCCGCCCACCAGGCCACCTACGCCGGGGTGGGTGACCTGGCTACCGAGAAGAACCAGGAACTCAAGACTGAGCTGCGCGAGCAGTTCCCGCAGGCCAGCCCCGCTGAGATATCGCACCTGGCCAGGGCCGAAGTCGGTGACCCCGAGACCGACTACGACATTGCCCGCCAGATCAAGCAGCTCCATGAGTTGCGCTCAGAGAACTTCTTCATGGGCAACGCCATCCGCGGCATGTTGCTCAACGCCTACGGCTGGTGGCTGGTGGGCCTGGTGGCCCGCATCGCTGGTTACGGATTGTTGGGGGCCGGGGCGGTACTCGGCGCCATCGGCTGGCTGGGTGGATCTCGCCGCTGAACCTCGCCGGCGGCCCCATGAGGAATTGGGGCACCACGCTGGGCATGCGAGGATGGTGGGTGGCGCTCAGCGCTGTTCGTCTCGGTTAACGACTGGAAAGTGAATGCCTGCTCCTGTACCTGGCAGTACCGATCCTGCGATCATCCGCAACTTCTGCATCATCGCCCACATCGACCATGGCAAGTCGACACTGGCCGACCGGATGCTGCAGTTGACCGGCGTCGTGGACGACCGAACCATGCGTTCGCAATACCTCGACCGGATGGATATCGAGCGTGAACGTGGCATCACCATCAAGTCGCAGGCTGTCCGGATGCAATGGGCGGTCGAGCAGGGCAGTAGCCCGGCAGGCGTCGAGCCCGGCCAATACGTGCTCAACATGATCGACACACCCGGCCATGTCGACTTCACCTATGAGGTCAGCAGGTCACTGGCGGCCTGCGAGGGGGCCCTGCTGCTGGTGGACGCCGCGCAGGGCATCGAGGCCCAGACACTGGCCAACCTCTACCTGGCGCTCGAGGCTGACCTGGTGATCATCCCGGTGCTCAACAAGATCGACCTGCCAGGCGCCCAGCCCGAGAAGTTTGCCCGTGAACTGGCCTCCATCATCGGCTGCGATCCGGACGAAGTGCTGAGGGTCAGCGCCAAGACCGGTGAGGGCGTGCCCGAACTGCTGAACGAGATCGTGTCCCAGATCCCGGCGCCCAAGGGTGCCGCCGAGGCCTCGGCGCGCGCGCTGATCTTTGATTCGGTCTATGACTCCTACCGTGGCGTGGTGACCTACATCAGGGTGATCGACGGCACCCTGCGGCACCGTGAACGAATCCAGATGATGTCCACCCGCACCACCCATGAGGTGCTCGAGGTCGGGGTGATCTCACCTGAACCGACCAAATCGAAGGCGCTCGGCTCCGGCGAGGTCGGCTACCTCATCTCGGGGGTCAAGGACGTCCGGCAATCGCGGGTCGGTGACACCATCACCCTGGCCGACCGGCCTGCCGAGCAGATGCTGGAGGGCTACCGCGACCCCAACCCGATGGTCTTCGCCGGCATCTACCCGATCGATGGCGACGACTTCACCGAATTGCGCGAGGCCCTCGACAAGCTGCAGTTGAACGATGCCTCGCTCAGTTTCGAACCCGAGACATCGGCTGCGCTCGGGTTCGGTTTCCGCATCGGTTTCCTCGGCCTGCTGCACATGGAGATCATCCGCGAACGGCTGGAGCGGGAGTTCAACCTCGACCTGATCAGCACTGCACCCAACGTCCCCTACACCGTGGTGATGGAGGATGGCACTGAGCACCAGGTGACAAATCCGTCTGAATTCCCCGAGGGCAAGGTGGCCGAGGTCCACGAGCCGATGATCAAGGCGACCATCCTGACCCCGGCGGAGTACATCGGGCCGGTCATGGAACTGTGCCAGACCAGGCGGGGTACCCAGCAGGGGCTGGATTACCTGTCGGAGGACCGCGTCGAACTGCGCTACCTGCTGCCGCTGGCCGAGATCGTCTTCGACTTCTTCGATGCCCTCAAGTCCAGGACCAAGGGCTACGCCTCACTCGACTACGACGAGGCCGGCAGCCAGGTTGCAGACCTGGTGAAGGTCGACATCCTGCTCAACAACGAGCCAGTGGACGCCTTCAGCGCCATCGTGCACCGCGACAAGGCCTACGCCTACGGCGTGGCGATGGTCGCCAAGCTGAGGGAGCTGATTCCGCGGCAGCAGTTCGAGGTCCCGGTGCAGGCCGCCATCGGCTCCAGGGTGATCGCCCGTGAAACCATCCGTGCCATCCGCAAGGACGTGCTGGCCAAGTGCTATGGCGGTGACATCACCCGCAAGCGGAAGCTGCTGGAGAAGCAGAAGGAAGGCAAGAAGCGGATGAAGATGGTCGGCCGCGTCGAGGTGCCACAGGAGGCATTCGTGGCCGCGCTGTCTACGGGGGAGTCCCGCTCAGAGAAGTAGCCGGTGCAACAAAGCGGGTTGCCCCGCGCTGGACGCGCTATGTGGCGGGGCAACCCGGGGCCGCCTGGGCTGGCAGGCGGAGTCCAGTGGTCAGGCCTGGGTGGCGGCCGGGTCGACCATCACCAGTTGCAGCCGGCACTGCGTGATCGCAGTCAGCGCATGTGGCTCACCCGGTGCCAGGTAGATGATGTCGCCCCCGGTCATCCGGTGGGTTTCACCAGACAGCGAGAAATCCATCTCCCCATCGAGCAGGGTCACTGCCACGGCCCGCGGGCTGGTGTGCTCGGTGAGCAACTGCCCGGCATCGAAGGTGAACACGACGATCCGCAGGAGTGGGTTGTCCAGTATCACCCGTGATGTGGTCGAGTCGGTGACCACGGGCAATTCCTGGTTAAGGTTCAGTGCGACGGTGCTCTGGGATAGCGGTGTACCGGTTGCCATATAAGTAAGGTAAGCCTTGCCTAATTAACCTGCAACTCGGTGTCCAGGTTTTCTTCACCTGGTTGCCGTGGAAGGCTGGCCGGCATGGGACACGAACCGGACAGTCCGTCGGAAAAGGTATTGCGCGAGCGGTTGGCGCTTGCGCCAGCTGAGGGCACCCCGATGGGCTGCTACCTCCATGTCCCGTTCTGCACTGTCCGCTGCGGATACTGCGATTTCAACACCTATGTCGCCAAACACATCGGGCCCAACGCAGAGGGTGACTTCCTGACTGCGGCCCATCGCGAGATCGACCTGGCCGCCAATGCGTCGGCCGGGTCCGCCCAGCCGCTGGCCACGGTTTTCTTCGGGGGCGGCACGCCCACCCTGATGAGCCCTGTGCAGCTTGGTGAACTGCTGGCCCACCTGTCCGACAGCTTCGGGTTGGCGCCCGGTGCCGAGATCACCACAGAGGCCAACCCGGAGACGCTCGGCGAGCCCGAACTGGCCGGGCTGCGCGCTGCTGGAATCAACCGGTTGAGCCTGGGCATGCAATCGGCCAGCCCTGCAGTGCTGGCTACCCTCGACCGGCAGCACACACCGGGCCGTGCCCTGCAGGTGGTGCGCCAGGCCCACGCGGCAGGCTTTGAACAGGTCAGCCTCGACCTGATCTACGGCACGCCGGGGGAGTCGCTGGCTGATTGGCGAGGCAGCCTGGAGGCCGCCGTCGGTGCCAGCCCACAACACATCTCCGCCTATGCGCTGGTGATCGAACCCGGCACTGCGATGGGGCGCCGGCTGGCGTCCGGCCAGATCGCCCGGCCGGACGCAGACCTGCAGGCTGATATGTACCTGCTGGCCGAAGAGGTGCTCACTGCAGCGGGGTTCCACAACTACGAGGTGAGCAACTGGGCCGATGCGCCCACCCACCGCGCACGACACAACCTCGGCTACTGGGCGGGGCACGACTGGTGGGGGATCGGGCCCGGGGCGCACTCCCACATCCAGGGGATCCGCTGGTGGAATGTGAA
>JBMNPP010000014.1:0-23725 GCA_050943675.1 Brooklawnia sp. | reverse complement strand
ATCTACTCAATTGCCGGAGCCATTGGCTCGGTCTGGCAGCGGATGGGCGGGCTGAACAGCCCACTGGGCCTGCCCACAACCGCCGAGATCAACCTTGGCACCCGCAAGGTGGCGCAGTACTTCCAGCGCGGCATGATCATCTGGAACAACAGCCGAACCCATGCCGTCTCTGGCGGCATTGGCGACTACTGGACGCGCAACGGCGGGCTGAATGGACGCTACGGCGCACCCATCAGCGGCGAGATCTCGTTGGGCACACGAAAGGTCGTCCAGAACTTCGAGGGTGGCTCGATCGGCTGGGACAACGGCCGCATCTTCACCGTCAGCGGCGGCATCGGCAGTTACTGGACACGCAACGGCGGGGCGACCGGACGTTTCGGTGCCCCCACCAGCGGCGAAATCTGCAACAACGCTGGCTGCTACCAGAACTTCCAGCGAGGCTCGATCACCTGGGGCAGGACCACTGGTGCGCACGACATGTACAAGCTGGACCGGCGGTGCACTTATGGCCGGGCGGTTTGCGCCGACAAGACGACCAACAAGATGTACTGGGTTGTCAACGGCAAAATCCAGGGAACCTGGGATGCCCGCTTCGGCGCCAAGGGCTGGGAGACCACGAATGGTGAGATGCCCATCATCCGCAAGGTCGTCAATGACTGGTCGGTGCCGTTCTCGGCATGGATGCCCTACTCCCAGTACTTCACCAGCTCCGGCATGGCGATCCACTACTCCTCCAGCTTCGAACAGCAGGGTTTCCCGAGTTGGGGCAGCCACGGCTGCATCAACATGAACGACTACAACGGGGCACGCTGGCTGTACAACCAGACCCGGCTTGGCGATCGCGTCGTGGTGTACTACAGCTGATGGCATGCGAGTAGTACTTCAACGCGCCAGCCGCGCACGGGTGTCGGTGGACGGCCGGGTCACCGGTGAGTTCACCCGCCCGGGGCTGGTAGCGCTGGCCGGTATCACCCACGATGACGACCTCGGCGTCGTGCAGCGAATGGCCGAGAGAACCTGGGGCCTGCGCATCTTCGAACCCGCGTCCGAGGGCGGGGCTGAACTTTCTGCGTCCGATCTGGGCGCCCCCATCCTGGTGGTCAGCCAGTTCACGCTGTACGCGAACACCCGCAAGGGACGCCGTCCGTCGTGGAATGCGGCGGCACCCGGCGATGTCAGTGAACCTCTGGTGGCTGCCTATGTCGCTGCCCTGGCCGGCCTCGGCGCCGAGACCTCGGCCGGAGTCTTCGGCGCCCACATGCACGTCGAACTGGTCAATGACGGTCCGGTCACCATCATCCTGGATTCAGCCGACTGGGCCCAGCCACGCTCAGTATCCTGAGGCAGTGCGAAGCGCCAAGGTGAAGGTGGGTGGAGATGGTTGAGATCGTCTACATCACCCCGGTCGGTAGTCGCCAGGCTGCGCCCCCGGAAGCCCTTGGCCTGCTGAAACACAACCTGCACCCCGTGGTGGGCCCCGCCGCAGCGCTCGATCTGGCCACCAGGATCGACCTGGCGATGGTGGATGCCCGTGATGACCTGGCAGCAGCCCGCAACGCCTGTCTGCTGCTGGGCGCCGGCAACCAGGGCTGGCCGGTGCTGCTGGTGGTGCCGGCCAGCGGGATGAGCGTCATCGGCAAGGACTGGCAGATCAATGACTTCGTTGTCGCCGACGCTGCGCCGGCCGAATTCGAGGCACGGATCAGGCTGCAGGTGGCAGCAGGCCCTGCTGGCCGGCAACTGGTCGCCGGCCCGGTCACCATCGATGAGGCAGCCTGGGTGGCCACCGCCGGTGGGCACCCGCTCGACTTGACCTATACCGAGTTCGAGCTGCTGAAATACCTTGTCGCCCACCCCGGACGAGTGCTCACCCGCGAACAACTGCTCAGCGAGGTGTGGGGTTATGACTACTTCGGTGGCACCCGCACGGTGGACGTCCACATCCGGCGGCTGCGTGCCAAACTCGGCCCCGAACACGACTACTGCATCGGCACCGTGCGCAATGTGGGCTACCGTTTCATGGCCAAGCGCTAGCCATGACCGCGCGATGGGGACGACCCGGGCGACGAGACGCCGCCCGGCGCCGGGCTGCCGCGATAGGGTCAATGGGTGATCACCCAGCTCAACCACTTGACTGAGCCACAGCGCACCCAGGTCGGGGCCCTGGCCGAGGAATCCACACGCAGTGCCCTGGTGGCACCGCTCAACGAATCAGCCCTGCTCGCCATCGCCGGGCAGGGCAGCACTCAGGTCATGCACTGGCTGCTCGAGGACGGTAACCAGCTCATCGGTTACGCCCAGCTCGACCAACGCGACGGCAGCGTCCAGCTCGTCATCCGGCCCACCCAGCGCCGCAAGGGCCATGGGCGGCGGCTGGCTGACCGGGTGCGCCAGGATGCCGCCCCACAAACGTGGTGGGCCTTCGGTGACCTGCCAGGCGCCCAGGCGCTGGCCAGGTCGCTGGGGCTGCGGATCGTCCGGGGCCTGCTGATCATGACCCTCGACCTCGATCGGCGACTGCCCAGTGAGTCGGTCAGCCCGCCAGCAGGTATCACGATCGACCATTATCGGGACGGCGACCTCGACCAGTTCGTGGCCACCAATGCCGCCGCCTTCGCCGACCACCCTGAACAGGGCGCCCTGACCGCAGCCGACATGATGGCCCGGATGGCCTCCGACTGGTACCGCGACGAAGACCTGTTGGTCGCCCGCGACGAAACGGGCAGCCTGGTCGGATTCCACTGGACGAAGCTGACCACCGGCGAATTGCAGGTGACCGGAGAGGTTTACGTTCTGGGAATCCACCCGTCACAGGCGGGTCGGGGCACTGGCCGGGCCCTGCTCGACGCCGGTATCATTCACATGCGTTCGCGGGGCGCGCGACTCGTTGAGCTATATGTTGAGGCTTCGAACGAGCGCGTCGTGAGCATGTACCGCACCGCCGGATTTGAGGTGACCCGTACCGACGTCGCCTACGGCGCCATTGAGGAGGATTGATGGCCGAACCTGCCCTGCCCCTGAGCGAGCCAGAGTTACCCGAGGGTCGCTATTCCGACCGCGAGCTCAGCTGGCTCGCCTTCAACAACCGGGTACTCGATCTGGCCAAGGACGCCCAGCGCGTCCCGCTGCTGGAGCGGGCCAAGTTCCTGGCCATCTTCTCGTCCAATCTCGACGAGTTCTTCATGGTGCGGGTGGCCGGCCTGAAACGCCGGATAGATGCCGGGGTGGCAGTGCCATCCAATGCCGGCATCCTGCCCCGTGACCTGCACGATGCGATCCTGGCTCGCGCGGGCGAACTGGTGGCTGACCAGGCCGAAGTCTTCGCCACAGATGTGCGTCCGGCGCTGGAGCAGGAGGGTGTGTTCATCCTCACCTGGGAGCAGCTGACCGAGGCTGAACGGCAGCGCATGCATGTGCTGTTCAGTGAGCGCATCTTTCCGGTGCTCACCCCGCTGGCGGTCGACCCCAGCCACCCTTTCCCCTACATCTCGGGGTTGTCGATCAACCTGGCGGTCCTGTTGCGCAATCCGAAGACCGGTGGCCGGCAGTTTGCCCGGGTGAAGGTGCCCGGCATCCTGGCACGGTTCATCGCGCTTGGTGAGGGACGTTTCATCCCGCTCGAAGAAGTCATCATCCAGCACCTGGACGAGGTCTTCAGCGGTATGCAGGTGATCACCCACACCACATTCCGGGTCACCCGCAACGAAGACCTCGAGGTTGAGGAGGACGACGCCGAGAACATCCTGTTCGCCCTCGAGAAAGAGCTGTTGAGCCGCAAGGTCGGGCGTCCCCCGGTGCGCCTTGAGGTCGAGGACACCATCGACGACGAGATGCTCGAACTGCTCACCAGCGAACTGGACATCACTGGCCGCGAAATCTTCAAGTTGCCGACCCCGCTCGACCTGACCGGCCTGTTCGGGTTGGCTGCCGTCGACCGTGAAGACCTCAGCTATCCAGGCTTCCTGCCCAAGACCCATCCCGACCTGTCCAGGGGCATCGAGACCAGCCGACCGGCCGACATCTTCAAGGCCCTGCGCAAACGCGATGTGCTGCTGCAGCATCCCTATGACTCATTCGCCACCAGTGTGCAGCGGCTGCTCGAGCAGGCCGCCGCCGACCCGCAGGTGTTGGCAATCAAGCAGACTCTGTACCGCACCAGCGGTGACTCCCCCATCGTGGACGCGCTCATCGAGGCCGCGATGGCCGGGAAACAGGTGCTGGCGCTGGTCGAGATCAAGGCGCGCTTCGACGAGCAGGCGAACATCGCCTGGGCCCGCAAACTCGAGAAGTACGGGGTGCATGTCGTCTACGGCATGGTGGGGCTGAAGACCCACTGCAAGCTGATGCTGGTGGTGCGCGATGAGCCGGACGGCCTGCGCCGCTACGCCCACGTCGGCACCGGCAACTACAACCCCAAGACGGCCCGCCAGTACGAGGACATGGGCCTGCTGACCAGCAACCCGATCATCACCGACGACGTGGCGAGGTTGTTCAACCACCTGTCCGGGATGACCCAGGAAACCCAGTACCGCCGCCTGCTGGTGGCACCCACCGGTATCCGAAATGGGCTGATCGCCAACATCAACAACGAGATCGCCAACCGGCAGGCCGGCAAACCGGCACGCATCAGGATCAAGGTGAACTCGATCGTCGACGAGGCCGTCATCGACGCGCTGTACCGGGCCTCGCAGGCCGGGGTGCCGGTCGACATGTGGGTGCGTGGTATCTGCGCCGTGCGACCCGGCGTGCCAGGGCTGAGCGAGAACATCCGGGTGATCTCCATTCTGGGCCGATTCCTGGAGCATTCGCGGCTGTACTGGTTCGAGAACGGGGGGCGTCCCAATGTCGGGATAGGTTCGGCCGACCTGATGCACCGCAATCTTGACCGCCGGGTGGAGGCCCTGGTGTCGATCACCCACGACGACCACATCGAGCAGATCGGTTACCTGTTCGACCTGGCCTTCGACGAAGGGACGGTCAGTTGGCGGCTCACCGACCAGGACTACGCGCCGGTCACCACCGATGAACACGGTGCGCCGCTGCGGGACATGCAGGAATACCTGATCGAGCGCGTCTCGGCGCGGAGCAGGCATTGAGATGGTCCGGCGCGGTGGGATCCTGGCCAGCGGCGCGGTAGTCCTGCGCGATGCCAAACGTGGCCCCGAGGTGCTGGTGGTGCACCGGCCGTCATATGACGACTGGTCGCTGCCCAAGGGCAAGGTGGGCACCGACGAGTACCTGGCCGCAACGGCCGTGCGCGAGGTACGTGAAGAGACCGGCCACCGCATCCGGCTGCTTCGTCCCCTGTCCGCGGGCCACTACACGGTGGGTGGCCGCCCCAAGACGGTGCAGTGGTGGTTCGGACGGCTGGCCAACAACAAGGTGGGCGAGCACGACCGCGAGACCGACCTGGTGGAGTGGTGGCCGGTGCACCGGGCGGTCGCCGAACTGCACTACAGCGACGAAGTGCACGCCCTGACCGAGGCACTGCGCTGTCCGGATACCAAACCCCTGCTGATCGTGCGGCACACCAAGGCGATGAACCGTCGCCGGTGGCACGGCGACGACTCCGACCGCCGCCTAACCGAGCGTGGCCGCCGCCAGGCCAGGTCACTGATCAGCCTGCTGGACGCCTTCGACGTCGGCCTGCTGGCCAGTTCCAGTGCGACCCGCTGCATGCGCACCCTGGCCCCATATGCGCACGCCAAGAGCTTGACGGTTCGCCCGTACCGGGCCCTCAGCGAAGAGGGTGCCGAGGCCAACCCCGCAGGTGTGGCCGAAGCAATGGCTGAATTGACCCGGTTGGCCCGCGATGCTGACAAGCCGCTGGCGATCTGTGGGCACCGGCCGGTGTTGCCGGCGATGTTCGACTTCCTGGGGGTGGCACCGCACCATGTGCTGCGTCCCGGCGAGGCGGTGCTCACGTATCCCGGAGAGACCACCAACGCCAACCAAACGATCCACATTGCCCCCAGATTGTGATCTTCTCGAGACCAAACCGTGATTCGATGCGCAACGTCCGTTTATCGTTTACCCTCCGTTAACCCTGAGCAGGGTTTGGTGTAACCACCCCCTCCTACCTTCGGTGTCGTAGGTCGCTCGGCGATCAACTGAAATACGACGAATCCCTGGAGGGAATCACTGTGAAGATCTTGCGTACTGGCGCCGCACTGGCTGCTGTTGCAGCGCTGGCGCTGACCGCCTGCGGTGGCGACAACGGGGCCACTGGCACCGACGGCAGCACCCCGGACGGCAACACCAGCACTCTCAGCGGTACCTTGAACGCCACTGGCGCCAGCTCGATGAAGGCTGCCCAAGAGGTCTGGCGCGCTGAGTTCCAGACCGCCAACCCGGACGTCACCATCAACTACTCCCCCGACGGTTCGGGGGCTGGCCGCACCGCGTTCATGGACGGAGCTGCCGCTTTCGCCGGCTCTGACCGTGCACTCAAGGACGACGAGATGGCCGAGGCCTTCGAGTTGTGCGCCGAGGGCACCAGCCCGATCAACCTGCCGGTCTACATCTCGCCGATCGCGATCGTGTTCAACATCGATGGCGTTGAAGAGCTGAACCTGAGCGCCGATGTGGTGGCCCAAATCTTCCGCGGCGAGATCGCCAAGTGGGATGATGCGGCCATCGCCGACCTGAATGAGGGCACTGAACTGCCTGACCTGGACATCACCCCGGTGCACCGCTCGGACAACTCGGGCACCACCGAGAACTTCACTGCCACCCTGAGCCAGGTCGCCCCCGAGGTGTGGACTGACGAGGCCTCCGGTGACTGGCCCAGCAGCCTGGGTGGCGAGGCAGGGGCTCAGACCTCCGGCGTCATCGCAGCCGTGCAGAACGGCTCGGGCACCATCGGCTATGCCGATGCCTCCGGTGTTCCCGAGGGCATGAGCATGGCGAACTACTCACTGGACGGCACCACTGACCTGGTTGGCCCCGAGGCCGAGGCCGCTGCCGCCATCGTTGCCGCCTCCGAGAAGGTTGAGGGTCGCGCCGACAACGACTGGGCACTGACCCTGGATCGCACAGCTGCCGGCTACCCGTTCGTGCTGGTGGCCTACGCGATCACCTGCCAGGAATACGCCGACCCCGCCACTGGTGAGCTCGTGGGCGCCTACATCAGCTACATCGCCTCGGCCGAGGGCCAGGAGGCCGCCGTGCCGCAGGCCGGTAACGCCCCGCTGGCCGGTGAGCTGGCCACCTCGGTGCAGCAGGCCGCTGCAGCGATCAAGTGAGTAGTCTGAACAGGGCTTGACCAAACGGACCAGAGCGACTGCCCCCCCCGGCCCGAATCCGGGCCGGGGGGGCAGCGCGCACGCCCAGGCATATCCGTCCATCCACCACCGGAGATGAACATGTCAGCACCACAGGCTGAGGTCGTCAAGAGCGACGACTCATCCCTGACCACCGATCGCGGGCACATGGGTGATGCCATCTTCAAAGGCATCTCGGTGGGCTCGGGGGGCCTTATTCTGGCCATCCTCGCCGCCGTCGCCGCATTCCTGATCATCCAGGCCGTGCCCGCGTTCATCGGCAACCCGGACGAGTTGCACTACGGCAGCACCTGGGCCTATGTCGCGCCCTACCTGTTCGGGACGATCTGGGCGGCCTTCCTGGCGCTGTTGTTTGCCGTCCCGGTCTCGGTCGGCATCGCCCTCTACATCTCGCACTACGCACCCAAGCGGCTGTCCACCCCGGTCGCCTTCGTGGTCGACCTGCTGGCCGCAGTGCCCTCGGTCGTCTTCGGCCTGTGGGGTATCAACGTGCTGGCACCCATGCTGGTGCCGATCTACCGCTGGCTCAACCAGTACCTCGGGTTCATCCCGGTCTTCGGCGGCAACGTCTCGGGCACCGGGCGCTCCATGCTGACAGCTGCCCTGGTGCTGGCCATCATGATCCTGCCCATCATCACCTCGCTGTCCCGCGAGGTCTTCCTGCGCACCCCCGGACTGCAGGAGGAAGCCTCCATGGCACTCGGCGCGACCAGGTGGGAGATGATCCAGCAGGTCGTGCTGCCCTTCGGACGCTCTGGTGTGGTCTCCGCTTCGATGCTCGGTCTGGGGCGCGCACTGGGTGAGACGATGGCTGTGGCCATGGTGCTCTCGGGGGGCCGCAACATTACCTTCAGGCTGCTCGGGTCCGAGAATCCCAACACCATCGCGGCGAACATCGCGCTGGCCTTCCCCGAAGCCGACCGCAACGCGGTACCCCAGTTGATCGCCACCGGTCTGGTGCTGTTCGTGATCACCTTCGTGGTCAACATGGCCGGGCGGGCGATCACGTCCGGGCGCAAACCCAGCAGCCTGATCACTCGCGCTGGCAAGGAGGACGACAAGTGACCGCCCAGCCCTCCCTCACAGACCGGCCCGAGGCTGAAAACCAGCCGGCCAACAACTACTACTACCGTTCTGCCGATGTGCACCTGACAGCAGGCCAGCTGCCCAAGTACACCGACATCGCGCTGCTGGTGGTCGCGATCGTCGTCAGCGCAGCAATCCTGGCCCTGTTCGGCAACGCCAACCTGGCCGGCAGCCTGGTGCTGGGGGTGGCAGTCTTCCTGGCCGGCATCTTCACGATGTCGTACCGCGTCGAGGGCCGGCGCCGCGCCGTCAACCGGCTGGCCCGCTACATCATCCTGGGCGCCTTCATCCTCGCGCTGGCGCCACTGGCCTCGCTGCTGTGGGAGGTCATCTCGCAGGGGCTGCCGCGCTTCGACCTGGACTACTTCACCCAGACCAAGCGCAATGTCGTGGGTGAGGGTGGCGGCGGCAGCCACGCCATCGTCGGCACCCTGGTCGTCACCGGACTGGCGACCCTGTTCTCGGTGCCGATCGGACTGTTCACCGCGATCTACCTGGTCGAATACGGCCGCGGCTGGATGAAGCGGATGATCACCTTCCTGGTCGACGTGATGACCGGTATTCCCTCGATCGTGGCCGGCCTGTTCGCCTACACCCTGTTCTCGACGCTGCTCGGGCCGGGCTCGAAATCAGGTCTGGCCGGTGCGATCTCGCTGACGGTGCTGATGATCCCCTATGTGGTGCGCAACTCCGAAGAGATCATCCGCCTGGTGCCCAATACGCTGCGCGAGGCGTCCTATGCGCTGGGGGTGACCCGGTGGCGCACGATCGTCAAGGTGGTGCTGCCCACCTCGATCTCGGGCATCGTGTCGGGTGTCATCCTGGCCATCGCACGCATCATCGGTGAGACCGCACCCCTGCTGGTGACGATGGGCTTCACCGACTCGATGAACGCCAACCCGATGCCGCAGGGTGGCACCGGCAATGTCAACCCGATGACCGCGCTGCCGGTGTTCGTGTACTACGAGTACACCCGGCCCGGACGTCCACAGGAGGCCTTCTTCGAGCGGGCCTGGACTGGCGCCCTGGTGCTCGTGCTGATCGTGATGCTGTTGAACATCATCGGTCGGCTGGTCGCCAGGCGTTTCGCACCTAAAATCAATCGTTGAGATCCGAAGTCGAGAAAGCAGAAGCAGGACTATGGCAAAACGCATGGAGTTGAAGGACCTCAGCATCTACTACGGCGATTTCAAGGCCGTCGAGGATGTCAACATGGTCATCGACCCGCGCGCAGTGACGGCCTTCATCGGGCCGTCGGGCTGCGGCAAGTCGACAGTACTGCGCACCCTGGACCGGATGCTCGAGCTCACCCCCGGTGGCCGGGTCGAGGGCCAGGTGATGCTCGATGACCAGGACATCTACGCCCACAACGTAGACCCGGTACGGGTGCGGCAGCAGGTGGGCATGGTTTTCCAGCAGCCCAACCCATTCCCGACGATGAGCATCCGCGACAACGTGCTGGCCGGTATCCAGCTGAACGCCCGCCGGATGCCCAAAGCGCAGAAGGAAGAGGTCGTGGAGCGCTCACTGCGCGGCGCTAACCTGTGGAATGAGGTCAAGGACCGCCTCGACTCCCCCGGCAACGGCCTGTCCGGTGGGCAGCAGCAGCGGCTGTGCATCGCCCGCGCGATCGCCATCCAGCCCGAGGTGCTGCTGATGGACGAGCCCTGTTCAGCCCTCGACCCGATCTCGACCCTGGCCATCGAGGACCTGATCCAGGAACTCAAGGAGAACTACACCGTGGTCATCGTGACCCACAACATGCAGCAGGCATCACGGGTCTCGGACAAGACCGGCTTCTTCAATATCGAGGGCACCGGCAAACCCGGACGCCTGATCGAGTACGACCTCACCGAGAAGATCTTCACCAACCCAGCGCAGCGCGACACTGAACGGTACATCACCGGCCAGTTCGGCTGATCGGTTTACACCCCCAGACAGGGTGACCGCCCTGATCGGACGCCCAGCAGCCCCCATTCTGCTGGGCGTCCGGCCGTCTCAGGACTGGCAGTCCAGCAGCCCAACACTTGCCTTCAATGCCAGCAGGCGGGCCACCTTGGCGGCCAACTGGCTGGCGAATTCCGGGTCCGTCTCGGCCAGGGCGACCGTGGCGTCCACCATGGTCTGGGTGGCGCCAGCATCAGCGACTATCACCATGTCACCACCGGCGGCCAGGAAGTTGATCCCGCGCTCGGCCACCGGATAGCTGGCCACCGAGGCGGCTACCCCCAGGTCGTCCGAGATCACCACACCATCGAAACCGAGCTGCTCACGCAGGATCCCGGTGACGATCTGCTCAGAGAAGACGGCCGGGTTGTCCGGGTCGACCTGGGTGTAGATGGCCGAGGACACCATGACTGAGCCGGCCCCGGCATCGATCGCGGCCTGGAAGGGCGCCAGTTCAGCCCGGGAGAGGGTGCTCACATAGTCGTGGCCGACAGCAAAATCAGTGTTTTCGTTGACCTGCCCCAGCCCCGGGAAGTGCTTGACACTGCTGGTCACCCCGGCCTCGGCGAGCCCCCCGACTACCGCAGCGACCTTGCCTGCCACCAGTTCGGTCTCGGAGCCGAAACCACGCTGCAGCACACCAACCGGCTGGTTCACCCCGACCTGGTCGGCCGGGACAACATCAGCGACCGGCGCCAGGTTGAAATTGACCCCGGCCGAGGCCAGTTGGCTGCCCCAGGCCACCCATCTCTGATGCAGTTCGGTGTCGCTGAGCAGGCCCTGCTCGGTGGCGGGTGCGATGGTATCGAACCCGGGACCCTGCAGGCGCTGCACTTGGCCGCCCTCCTGGTCGACGGCCACCAATACCGGGATGCCGGGGGCAGCTGTCTGGAGTTGCTCGGTGTACTGCGCGATCTGCTCGACTGATTCGTAGTGGTTGCCCAGCAGGATGACGGCCCCGGCCCGGCTGGCCCGCAGCTGCTCCACCGCGGTTTCCACCGGTGTGCCCACCTGGATGGCCTGCATGTACAGCTGCCCGACCTGGTCGGCGATGCCGAGCACTTCGGCCCGGGCCAGGCAGGTTTGCCCATCGGCTGGTGTCGCAGGCCGGGTGGCGCTGGTTGGTGGTGCGGGCGGGACGGGTGTGCCGGTCGGACCGGGTGAGCCGGGCTGCGGGGCTGCCGGCCCGCGCGCGCACCCCGCCAGCAACAGGCAGACGCCGATCGCTGCGGTCAGGGTACGGCGCATCAGGGGTTCCGTTCGGCGGCCACCCGCTGCAGCCCGAGCAGGGCGTTCTCGACCACCTCGGGCAGGCCGGGATGGATCCAGTAGGGGACGCGGACGATCTGTTCGATTGACTGCCCGAAGCTCATCGCCTGTACCAGCGGCTGGATCAGGGTGGTCGCCTGCGGACCGATGATGTGGGCACCCAGCAGGCGTTCGGCCTGCGGGTCTGCCACGAGTTTCACGAAGTGGCCATCATGGTTCATCGCCCACCCGTAGGCCACATCGGCGTACTGGTGCACGTAGCTGATGTGGTCGATTTCGGCGGCCACCAGCTGATCGGTGGTGAACCCGACGGTGGCGATCTCGGGGCAGCCGAAGATGCCCTGCGGCACGAACCGCTCGTCGCGGGCCTGCAGCGGACGTCCGTCCCGTTCGGCGAGCAGGTTGTGTTTGACCAGCCGGGCCTGCCGGTTCGCCAGGTGTTTGAGCATGCTGGGCGAGCAAATATCACCCAGCGCCCAGATATGCCGCACCGGGGTGCGCAGGTATTCGTCGGTGGGCACGTAACCCTCGGCAGCCAACTCGATCCCGGCCCGGTCCAGGCGCAGCTGGTCACCGTTGGGGATGCGTCCCACGCAAACCAGCACCGCGTCAGCACGGTAGGTGTACTCGATGCCGTGGGCGTCCTGCGAGGTGAGCACGACCCCACCCTCATCTGCAGTGTCCAGACCGATCACCTGCTGGTTGAGGCGCAACACCACCCGCTCGCCCAGGGCCTCGGTGGCACGCTCGGCCACCTCGCGCTCGGCGGTGCGCAATAGTGGTTCGCTGCGGTTGATGATCGAAACGTTTGAGCCCATCCCGGCGAAGATGTGCGCGAACTCGACCGCCTCGACCCCGCCACCGATGATCACCAGCCGGCGCGGCAACTTGGGTACCCGCATGATCGAATCGGAGGTGTGCACGAAGGCCTGCAGGTAGGGGTCGTCGAAACCGGGCGCGTCCAGCAGCCGGGGACGCGATCCGGCCGCCAGCACGATCCGGTCGGCGCTGACCTGACGGTGCCCCACGCGGATGGTGTGCTCATCGATGAAGGTCGCTGCACCGCGCAAGACCTGCACGTTTTCGCGTTTCAGCAGGCCGTCCAGGCCCGACTCGGACACGCTGTCGGTGCGAGAGAAGGTGCGGTCGCGGATCGCCGCGAAATCAGCACCGCGGAAGGCGACATCGACGTCCACCCGGCTCGCCTCGTGAGGAGCCGTGGAGTAGCGCGCGGGCAACGCGAACATCTTCGACGGGATGCACCCCGCGTTCAGGCAGGTACCACCGAATGCGTTGGTGGGTCCGATGCCGTTGTCGACCAGGGCTATTTGCCAGTCGTTGATGTCGTCATCGATGAGGCTCAGGCCCGAGCCCGAGCCGATGATGCATAGGTCAACATGATCAGGTGACTGCATGGCCCCATCCTTTCATTGCCCGTTCAGGCTCCTGACGAAAATGCGGCGCTGGCCTTCTCGCGGAGCAGGTCGCGGGCAGGTTCAGCGTAGGTAACCCCTGTCAACTCACCGCCAGCAAACCTGAATGTCGTGACACTGGCCAGGGTGCACTGCCGTTTGCGGGGGTCGTGCGGCAGGCGCCGACCCTCGCTGGCCAGGCGGGCGATCCAGATCGGCAGTTGGTGACTGACCAGCACCGCCTGGGCGCCGGGCCCGATCTCATCGGAAACTTCATTGATCACTGCCAGCATCCGGGCGGCCACCTGCTCATAGGGTTCACCCCAGCTCGGCTTCAGCGGATTGAGGAAGTAGTGCCAGTTGCGCGGGTCGAAGAGGGCCCGGTGGTGTTTGCCGAAGACCTGTCCGGCAAGGAAGTTCTCCGCCTCGATCAGGCGGTCATCCAGGCGCACTTCGAGGCTGGGACGGCTGTCCGCGATGGGAGCCATCGTCTGTTGTGCACGCTCCAGGGGGCTGCTGCGAAGCTGGGCCAGTTCTGTGCCCTCGAACCACTCACCGAGCCGGGTGGCCATCGCTTGGCCGGTGGTCGACAGGTGGTAGCCGGGTAGCAGTCCGTACAGCACTCCGCGGGGATTGTTGACTTCGCCGTGGCGCACCACGTGTACCTGGGTTGCCTGGTTCCGATCATGACTCACACCCGCAGCCTAGTGCCCTGCTGCGATGAACTCGCAGGCCTAGCGAGATCGGCGCCGGCGCGTCCTGCGCTGCGATGGTCGACGCACTGGCTCACCCTTGGCGATCAGTTCGTCGCGGCGGGCGGCAGCGAATTCGGCCAGTGAATCCACCAGGGCGATCTGGTTGGGGTGTTCGGCGACCACGTCGACACCCAGGCCGTGCTCTTCACAACTGGCCCGGGTGGCCGGGCCGATGGCAGCCACGATGGTGTCTGCATGCGGTTTTCCGGCGATGCCCACCATATTGCGTACCGTCGAGGCCGAACTGAACACCACTGCGTCGTAGCGACCTGACTTGATGCCCTCGCGGATATCGGCGGGCGGTGGCGCGGAACGGACGGTGCGGTAGGCGATGACGTCCTCGGCCTCCCAGCCCAGGTCGTTCACACCGGCCACCAGGTCGTCCACCGCGATGTCGGCGCGCGGGACCAGGATGCGGTTGATCGGGTCGAGCAGGTCGTCGTAGACCGGGAACTCGGCAGCCAGCGACTCCGAGCGCTGCTCACCCAGCGGGGCCAGGTCTGGGGTGATGCCCCAGTTGTACAGGGCTTCGATGGTGGCCTCACCGACCGCAGCGATCCGTAGCCCCGAGAAGGCCCGCGAATCCAGGCCAAGTGCGCTGAGCCGTTCAGTCACTGCGCGCACCGAGTTGACCGAGTTGAAGATGATCCACAGGTAACGGCCGTCGACCAGACCCTGGATGGCCCGTTCCATGGGCTGGGGATTGCGGGGCGGCTTAACCGAGATGGTTGGCACCTGCTGCGGTTTGGCGCCGTAGTGCTCGAGGCGGCGTTCCATCTGGCCGGACAATCCCTTGGTGCGAGGCACCAGCACCTGCCAGCCGAACAGCGGTTTCGATTCGTACCAGTCCAACCGCTCGGCCAGACCCTCCTTGCCGACCACCACCATGACCCGCGACGGCTCGCTGGGTGCAGTTATCTTGGCCAGGCTGCCGACGGTGGTTTCGACCGAGGTCTGGCTGCTGGAGGCGTAATCAAAGGTCACCAGGGCGGGCAGGCTGGCGTCCAGGTCGCTGCCGACCAGGCCCTTGGCCAGTGCCGGTAGCTCGTCCGGCCGCACCAGTGCGACCAGCGGGTCAGGGGGCAGGATCGCCTCGGTGCTGGTGAGCACCCGGCCACCGCCACCCATGTCGATGCCGGCGGCTGTGGTGGCCAGGGCCACCTTTGACAACCCGGGCACCAGGTCGATGCGGCAACCCCGCTCACGAAGCCGGGCAGCCCAGGCCGCACCCTCGCCGTCCATCAATGGATCGCCGGTGACCAGCCACGAAATAAGCAACCCGGAATTGGACAACTCGACAATCTTGTCCAGGTCGGGGTCATCACCGGCCTCCAGCACCACTGCGCCGGGACGGATGGTGAGCTCGGGCTCGATGAGGATATCGGTGTCGACCTGCGGGCTGACGATGATGACCTCGGCCTCACTGATCGCCTTGACCGCTGCCAGTGTCAGCCGCAGCGGGCCACCGATGGCCATACCAACGAAGACGATGTAGCCAGCCGCCCGTCGTGCCGAGCCAATCTGGCTCACCACGTCAGAGGGCTCGCACTCATTGAGAAAGCGCGTCTCCAGCAGCTCACTCACGACGTCTCCTTATCGCAGCTCGCTGCGACGATGCACTGGGTGGTTCCGCTGGCCTCACCGCGTGCGGTGCATTGGCCAACGAGACGGAATGGGGGCCTGGATCAGCGGCCGCGGCGACGCTGGATACGCGTCTTCTTGAGCATCTTCCGATGCTTCTTCTTTGCCATGCGCTTACGGCGCTTCTTGATGACTGATCCCACTTTGTCCCTTTCGAAAATCGCATTAGTGGTGCCCCGTTGTTCTTCAGCAGCAGGCACCGCACCTCGGGTAGCCTACCTCCGGTTCAGCTGGATTGGAAAACCAATCACTTACCCGTGACTACGGCTGCGCTCGAATGCGGCCCAGATCGCATCAGCGATCCCGGCTCGCACCGCGTTGGCGTCGAGTTGGCGAATGGCCGCTGCGGTAGTGCCGCCGGGCGAGGTGACACGCTCTCGCAGCACGCCGGGATGTTCACCTGTTGCCAGCAGTTGCCCGGCCCCGATGATGGTCTGCCGGGTGAGCTGGTCGGCATCGGCGCGGCTCAGCCCGAGCTGCACCCCGGCCTCGATCATGGCCTCGGCAAGGTAGAACACGTAGGCCGGGCCCGAGCCACTGATCGCGGTCACTGCATCCTGGGCAGATTCGGGTAGCACGATGGCGGCACCGACGGCTGACATCAACTGGGTACCCAACTGCAACTGCTCATCGCCCACGTACTGGTTGGGTGACAGCACCGCCATGCCCGACCCGACCTGGGCTGGCGTATTGGGCATCACCCGGATCAGTGGCGTACCGGCCGGGAGGTGCCCGGCCAGCGCCTGCAGCCCCACCCCTGCGCACATCGACATCACCAGGACGCCCTGGGGTAGCTGGTCAGCGATCTGGTCGAGCACGCCGGCGGCGTCCTTTGGTTTGACCACCAGGGCCACCACCTGGGCGTCTTCGACCACCTCGGCTGCCGAGGCGACCACGTTCAGACCGGGCGTGCCCGCCAATTCGGCGCGGCGTCCGGGGCTGGCCTCGACGACGCTGATGCTGCTCCAGCCATTGGCCACCAGGCCAGTGGCGATCGCCCCGCCCATCACCCCGCCGCCGATGATCGTTACCGGCGCCTCCAAGGGTGCTGTCATCTCAGGCCCGGGCTGCGATCAGTTCAGCGATCTGGACGGTGTTGAGCGCCGCCCCCTTGCGCAGGTTGTCGCAGCTGACGAACAGGGCCAGCCCGCGACCCTCGGCAGCAGCCTGGTCGACGCGGATGCGGCCCACCAGGCTGCGGTCGCTACCGGCGGCCCGGCGCGGGGTCGGCACATCGGCCAACTCAACTCCGGGGGCCTGGCGCAGCAATTCGGTGGCCTGCTCGGGGCTGATCGGGCGCTCGAACTCAGCGTTGATGGTCAGCGAGTGACCGGTGAAGACCGGCACGCGGACGCAGGTGCCGGAAACCAGCAGCCCGGGCAGGTGCAGGATCTTGCGTGATTCGTTGCGCAGCTTCTGCTCTTCATCGGTTTCCAGCGTGCCGTCGTCGACCAGCGCACCAGCGATCGGCACCGCATTGAACGCGATGGGCGCCACATAGGGCGCGTTGTCCACCTCGGCCAACGCCTGGCCGTCGAAGGCCAGCCGGGCAAAGTCCTGCTCGGTCGCGGCCAGGGTCTGGTCGCGCAGGGCCTGGACACCCGCCAGCCCAGAACCCGAGGTCGCCTGGTAAGTGGATACGACCAGCCGCTGCAGACCGGCGGCATCGCTGAGTGGCTTGAGCACCGGCATCGCAGCCATCGTTGTGCAGTTCGGGTTGGCGATGATGCCCTTGGGCGGGTTCACCGCGTCCTCGGGATTGACCTCGGCGACCACCAGCGGCACATCAGGGTCGAGCCGCCAGCCCGACGAATTGTCGACCACGACCGCACCAGCGGCAGCAACCTTCGGCGCGTACTCCAGGGAGGCCGTCTTGCCGGCACTGAAGATCGCCACGTCCAGACCCGAGTAGTCGGCGGTCGCGATGTCCTCCACGGTGATCGCGGTTCCGCGCCAATCCAGCTTTCGACCGGCTGAACGATGCGACGCGAAGAAACGCATCTCGTCGACCGGGTAGTCGCGCTCGTCCAGCAGCGTCCGCATGACGTTGCCGACCTGACCTGTGGCACCAAACACTCCAACTCGCATGCCCGCCAGCCTACTCGCAGCACTCGGGGGCCTCTCGGGGTGATCGCTGGGCGATCCGGTCTCACAGCCAGTCGACTACACCGACCAGCAGGTGGTAGCCGACGAAGGCCACCACATCGATCAGGGTGTGGGCGATCACCAGCGGCCACAGCCGTTTGGTGCGGGTGTACAACCAACCCAACACGAGGCCGAAGACGAAGTTCGACAGGAAGCCGCCAAAGCCCTGGTACAGGTGATAGGTGCCGCGGATCAGCGCGCTGGTGAGGATGATCGGCACCCTGTGCCAGCCGGCCTGCCGCCATCGGGTGAACAGGTAGCCCACCATCACCACCTCCTCCAGGGCACCGTTCATGAAGGCGGCCAGCACGTACATCGGGATCGCCCACCAGGCGGCGGACAGGCCGGCCATCGAGATGGTGGTGTTGATGCCGAGTTCGCGGGCGAACAAGTAGAAGCCCAGCGCCGGGCCGATGATGACCGTCGTGATGGCCACACCCCAGGCGACATCGCGACCGATGCGCCGGCCATCCAGTCCGATTGCCCGCCACGGGCCGTCCGGGCTGGGCGGCCAGACCCGCCAGAGCAGGTACAGGGCCAGGATCGGGTGGAAGAACGGAAAGGTGTTGCCGGCCAGTTGGTAGGCAAAATCCAGCCACGGCCGGTCGGGAGTGACGGCCTGGTTCATCGTCGAGGTCTGCTGGGCCAGCGGGACGTCCGGGATGGTCAGCCGGTTGATGATGTTGAGGATCGAGTAGACCGCCGAGCGTCCCAGCGACAGGCCCAGCACGATCACCGTCTCGACAACCAGGTGGGGGCGTCCCCGGGCCGCAGTGGCCGCCATCGGCTAGCGCTTCCCGACCAGCGAACGCGCGAACAGCGCCATGGTGGTGGGACGGTCGGCCAGGCGCCGCAGGTAGTAGTCGTACCAGCCGGGCCCGAATGGCACATAGTTGCGTCCGGTGTGCCCGATATCGACCAGGCGGCGCAGTTCATAGGGGCGTACCCCGTACAGCATCTGGAACTCGTAGCTGCCCGGGGCACGCCCCGAACGACGGATCAGCTCTTCGCTGATCGCGATCAACCGGGGGTCGTGGGTGGCGATCAGCGGGATGGCCTGGCTGTTCATCAGGGTGCGTAGGCTGCGGACATAGGCCAGGTCGATCTCGTGGTGGTTGCGGAACGCCACCTGCCGTGACTCGCGGAAGGAACCCTTGCACAGCCGGATGCGGGTGCCGGGGGTGGCCAGTTCGGCCAGGTCACGTGGGGTGCGGAACAGGTCAGCCTGCACTGTGATGCCGGTGCGCGGCCAGTCCTGGTGCAACTGCCCCCAGATATCGAGGGTGGCATCGGCACTGGCTGCCTGCGTCATGTCGACGGTGAGCAGCATCCCGCTGTTGGAGGCCTGCCGCGCGATCTTCCTGGCAGCGTCCCGGGCGAAGCCGAACCCGGCATCACCGAGTTCGAGGCCGAGCCAGCTCAGCCGTACCGACAGTTCAGCGCCCTGGGCGACCCCGGCCTCGCCCACCCTGCGGATCAGGCTGAGGTAACCGGCCAGGTTCTGCTCGGCAGCGGCGAGCTCTTCGACGGGCTGGCCCAGGTACTCGATGCTGACGTCCAGGCCCTTGGTGAGTAGCGAGGTCAGGACGGGCACGAGCTCGGCCACGCCTTCACCGGCCACATACCGGGAAACGAGTTCACGGGCGGCCGGGGTGATCAGCACTGCGTCACGGACCTCGGGTCGTGCTGCCCACCGGACCAATGGATTGGTCATGGACGCTGCTCCTTCCTGCGGTTCAGCCCGGCCGCCAACTGCATCCTGGTCTGGGCCAGGCATTCGGATAGTTGCTGTTCGCGGGCGTCGCGGCTGCTGGCTCCACGGGTGTTGATCTCGTGGATGATGTGCCCGGCATAGCCACGGGTTGCCAGCACCTCGACCACCTGCCAGGCGTCCTGGTTGCCCTGCCCCGGGAACAGGTGCTCATCCATGGCAGAACCCAATCCGTCGGTCAGGTGGACGTGCCGCAACCGGTCGCCCCACGCCTCGACATAATCCAGTGCCCGGACACCGGCGGTAGCGGCGTGCGAAAGGTCGAGGGTCAGCGCATCGAAGGGCTCATCGGTGGGGTCCCAGCCCGGCAGGTAGCCCTGTACGGCTGCACCCGGGCCACGCCAGGGATACATGTTTTCCACGGCCAGCGTGATGCCGGTCTGCTCGCTCAGTTCGCGGATGCCATCGGCAAAGGTGCGGGCGTAGTCACGCTGCCAACGGAAGGGGGGATGCACCACGACCACATCAGCGCCCAGGCCTTGCGCCGCCCGGCAGGCAGTCCGCAACTTCCCCCACGGGTCGGCTCCCCAGACCTTCTGGGTGATCACCAGGCAGGGTGAATGGATGCTGAGCACGGCCACCTGGTGGTACTGAACCAGCTTGTGCACATAACTGATATCAGCGCTGGTCGGGTCGACCCCGACCATGAGCTCGACACCGTCATAACCCAGCACTGCCGCCAGCTCGAAGGCACTGGCTGTTCTCTCAGGGTGAACGGTTGAGGTACCCAACCCGACCCTGGGCAGTTTGCCCGGCTGGGGCGCGATCACCTGTCCGGGCTGGTCAGCGGCCTGGCTGGCGGGTTTGGTCGGATGCACGACTCCACCGTACTTGTTGACACCGAGCCGCGCGTTCGGCACGTAACACCACCCCGGTTCGCCATAACGAATCGCAATTGACACAATGGGGGCATGCATGTCGACCACCTCACTTTCGTCGCCGGCCCCGAGGGGCTGCAGGCAACCGTTGACGAGCTGAGCGAGGCTTTGGGCCGCAAATTCAAGGATGGCGGTTTCCATCCCCGTTTCGGCACCAGGAACAACATCCTGCCGCTCACCGACGGCCGTTACATCGAGGCCGTTGAGGTGCTCGACCACCCCGCCGCCGACAAGGCGGTGTACGGCCAGGCAGTGCGTGCCCGGCAAGAACTGGGTGGCGGCTGGCTGGGCTGGGTGATCTCGGTTGACGACCTTGAGCCCTATGAGCGCCGACTCGAGCGCAAGGCCGTGCCGGGTTCCCGGCAGTTCCCCGATGGCCGCCGGCTGGAGTGGGAGCAGATCGGCATCAAGGGCTTGATGACCGATCCCCAATTGCCCTATTTCCTCAAGTGGGAGTCCGCGCCCGATGTGCTGCCCTCGGCGCTGGCTGGTGACGTGCGACTGCACACCATCGAGATTGCCGGCTCGCGTGAGCGGGTCGAGGACTGGGTCGGCTGCGAGGTCGGCGACGATTTCGACGGCGTGCACTTCGAATACACCAGCCCCAACGGGCATCCCGGTGTGAGCGCGGTCATCTTCGACGTACCGGGCCGCGGCATGGTCCGCATCTGACCCGACACTGTCAGTAACCGGGCCTAGTCTGGGTTGCGTGGCTACCAAGACCGAGTCCTACCAGTGCGTCGAGTGCGGCTGGACCACTGCAAAATGGGTTGGCCGCTGCGGCGAATGCCAGACCTGGGGCAGCGTCGCCGAGCGCGGCGCCCCGAAGGTACAGCAGGTCGCTACCACCACCCCTGTCCAGCAGGCGGTGCCCATCGGTGAGGTCGATCTCCAATCTGCTGACCGCACACTGACCGGCATCGGTGAGCTTGATCGCGTCCTGGGCGGTGGACTGGTGCCCGGTGCCGTGGTGCTGCTGGCCGGTGAGCCGGGGGTCGGCAAGTCGACACTGCTGCTTGAGGTCGCTGCGCGCTGGGCGCGCGGTGGGCACACCACCCTTTACGTCAGCGGCGAGGAATCGGCGGCCCAGGTGCGGCTGCGCGCCGAGCGCACCAATGCAGTGGCCAACAAGCTCTACCTGGCAGCCGAGACCGACCTGGGCACCGTGCTGGGCCACGTCGAGCAGACCAGACCGAGCCTGCTGGTCGTCGACTCGGTGCAGACCATCAGCACCGTCGAGGCTGACGGTGCAGTTGGTGGGGTGAGCCAGGTGCGCGAGGTGACCGGGGCCCTGGTGCGGGTCGCCAAACGCACCGGTATGGCGGTGGTGATCATCGGCCATGTCACCAAGGATGGTTCGATCGCGGGCCCGCGCATCATGGAGCACCTGGTCGACGTGGTGCTCAACTTCGAGGGTGACCGCCATTCCGGTTTCCGGATGGTGCGGGCCTTCAAGAACCGATACGGCCCGGCTGACGAGGTTGGCTGCTTCGAGATGGGCGACCGCGGCATCGTCGAGGTGCCCGACCCGACCGGCCTGTTCACCTCACAACATCCCGAGCCGGTGCCCGGTACCTGCGTCACCGTCACACTGGAGGGCAGCCGGCCCCTGTTGGCCGAGATGCAGTCACTGGTGGCGCCGGTGCCGCAGGACGCCCCCGCCCGGCGCGTCACCAATGGGGTGGACGGCTCCAGGGTGGCCATGATCCTGGCGGTGTTGCAGCGCAAGGCGGGCTTCCCGCTGGCGCGGCGCGATGTCTACGTCTCGACAGTGGGTGGCGCGAAGATCACTGATCCTGCCGCTGACCTGGCCCTGGCCATTTCGATCGCCTCGGCGACCATCGACGACAACCACCACCAGCGGGTGGTCGCACTGGGTGAGGTCGGGTTGGCCGGCGACCTGCGCCGGGTGCCCGGCCTGGAACGGCGCGTTGGTGAAGCGGCCCGGCTCGGGTTCGAGCTGGCCATCGTCCCGCACGGCAATCGTGACCCCGGATCCCGGCTGCCGAACCTGCACGGGCTGAAGGTCGTGCAGGCAGCCACCATCCGTGAGGCACTGGACGCTCTGGGGCTGCGACCCCGCTCACGCGATCCGCGCCCCTGATGAGCGCGCCTTCAGCCGGCATCTAGACTTGGCCTGTGAGCAAGGTATTGGGGCATGACGAGGTGCGCTACCGGCGCTACCGCACCCTGCTGGCTCCCGGCACCCTGCTGCGTGAAGGGCTGGAACGCGTCCGGGCCGGGCACACCGGGGCACTGATCGTGCTCGGGCGCAACGCCGTGATCGACCAGTTGTCATCCGGCGGCTTCCACGTCAACACCGACTTCACCCCAACCGCGCTGCGTGAACTTGCCAAGATGGACGGCGGCATCATCGTCGACGACGACCTGTCGACCATCATCAGTGCCGGCGTCCACTTCACCCCATCGGGTGAACTGCCGACCGTCGAAACCGGTACCCGGCACCGCACCGCCGACCGTCTGGCACTGCAATCAAACGTGCCGGTGGTGACCGTTTCGGCGGCGATGGGCACCATCGCCCTGTTCATGGCAGGCCTGCGCTACCCGATCGAGAGTTCCGGGCAGATCCTGGTCCGCGCCGAACAGGCGATGACCACACTGAACCACTACCGGGCCCGCCTCGACGGCGCAACCCGCGACCTGTCCGCCCTCGAGATCGACGACCTGGTCACCGTGGGCGACGTGGTACGCGCACTGCAGCCGCTGGCCATGGTCCGCCGCCTGGCCGAAGAAGTGGAGAGCCACGTGGAGGCCCTGGGTGTCGATGGGCGGCTGCTGCAACTCCAGTTGTTCGAACTGACCCATGGCATCGACCAGTTGGCCACCCTGCTGGAAACCGACTACGCTTCGGCCGCCGGCAACGAATTCCACGCCGACGTCCTGCGGCACCTGCCGACCGGTGACCTGCTCGATCCGGTCACTGTAGCCACCGCCGTCGGATTGGGTTCGGGCGACCTGGACCAGCACCTGGACAGTCGCGGTTTCCGGCTGATCTCACAATCAGCACAGTTGAGCCCGCAATTGGCGACCCGCCTACTGGAGCACCTGGGCTCACTGCAAGGGGTTTTCGGGGCTTCAGTCAATGACCTGGCTGCCGTCCCCGGTGTCGGACGGGCCCGCGCCAGGGCGATCCGCGACGGGCTGGCCCGCATCAGCGAGCATCCCACCCACTGAATGGCCCGAGTCGCTCGGCGGTCCGGCGCCAGGCCAGCAATATCATTGCCCCATGCAGGGTTGGCTTGACCCGAAGGGCCCCGAACCGACGGCCACCTACTGGGTGCGGCGGTTGGTCGTGTTGGCAGCGCTGGTCGCGGTGGTCGCCACGATTGCGCTGCTGGTTTGGCCGAAGAACCGCGCAGTGGTCGCCGAGGCACCGTCCTCGCCGACCCCCAGCCCAGTGGTCAGCCCGGCGAGCCCCGCACCGGAGCCCTCACCGACACCCGTCGCCACCCAATCGCCGGTCCCTCGGACTGAGATACCACCACCGGACTGCGACGTGCAGGCACTCGACGTCGAG
>JBMNPP010000013.1:0-25992 GCA_050943675.1 Brooklawnia sp. | reverse complement strand
GCAGTAATAGCCATTCTTGCGGTCCTTTACGAATTGGAAATGGTCGGGTCACTCGGTCTGCGCGTCGGCTGGGCCCTCGGCAGGCGCAACCTCGGTGCGGGCCTGGCGGGCCTCGTCAGCAAGCACTGCGGCCTCACCAGTGGCGACCTGGTCGGGGGTCTCGACGGGTGCACCCTCGGCCGGAGCCATCGCGGACTCCGCCTGGCCGGCAGGGCTAGCTGCCGGAGCAGCGGCCTGCTCTTCGGCGCCCAGCAATTCGCGCTCCCAATCGGGCATGGGCTCGGCCGCCACGGCCTCCGTACCGCCGGATGACCGGGTAACCAGACCGGCGGCCACTGCGTCGGCGATGATCCTGGTGAGCAGCGAAACCGAGCGAATGGCATCGTCATTGCCGGGAATCGGGTAGTCGACCTCGTCCGGATCACAGTTGGTGTCGAGGATCGCGACCACCGGGATGTTCAGCTTGCGGGCCTCGTCAATGGCCAGGTGTTCCTTCTTAGTGTCGACCACCCAGACGGCCTGCGGGATGCGGGACATGTCGCGGATACCACCCAGCGACTTCTCCAGCTTGTCCTTCTCGCGGCGCAGCCCAAGCAGTTCCTTCTTGGTCAGGCCACCGGGGACCACGTTCTCCAGGTCCATACCCTCCAGTTCCTTCAGCCGGCCGATGCGCTTGCTGATGGTCTGGAAGTTGGTGAGCATGCCGCCCAGCCAGCGCTGGTTGACGAAGGGCATACCGACGCGGGTCGCCTGCTCGGCGATGGCCTCCTGGGCCTGCTTCTTGGTGCCGACGAAGAGCACCTGGCCACCACGGGCCACGACACTCGAGATGTAGGAGTACGCCTGATCGATATAGGTCAGCGACTGCCGCAGGTCGATGATGTAGATGCCGTTGCGCTCGTTGAAGATGAACTTCTTCATCTTCGGATTCCAACGGCGGGTCTGGTGCCCGAAGTGCACACCATTTTCCAGCAGCTGACGCGTGGTCACTACCGCCATGATCGGTCCTTTCATTCGGCGCCCATTGGTTCAAAGACCGCCCGGGGCACCGGATTCTTGCGTGGGCCGTCGGGGCCCACCTGGGTTCTTCGGTGCCGGGGGTCCCCGCCACCGCCTGATGTGCCACGCAACCCGCCTGCGACCAAAGGGATGGCAGGACCTCGGGATGCGAGCCGGGAGCCGGGCACCCGGTCAAGCACATGCGATGTCAGCCCGCGCATGCGGACTGCGGGCATCATCCTACGTCGCCGCGCGCTGCCAAGGCCAATCGGAACCACTGACCGACCGGGTTATCCACAGCTGACCACAACTTTGGCTGACCACCCTGCCGGCCACCGAGGATCCGGGTGTGAATAGCCACCAGACAGGCACCGCCCGGCCACCAGTGACCATGGCAGTCCGGCTGATCGGACTGCTGCTGTTGGTCTGCTGCCTTATCCAGCTGTCCGGCTGGGGGCTGCGCCCGGCAGCCGCCCAGGACAGCCGCATCGCGCCGCTGCCGGGGCAGGTGCTGCGCACCTTCGAGATCGGTGAGGCCGACTGGCAGCCCGGGCATCGTGGAATAGACCTGGCCGGCACACCCGGTGCGCAGGTACGGGCGCCCGCCAGTGGCACGGTCAGCTGGGTGGGATCTATCAACGGCACCCCGATGATGACCATCCAGCATCCTGACGGATTGCGCACCACCTACCAGCCAGTCCAGGCACTTCTGCCCCAGGGCACCGACGTGACCGCCGGCGAGGTGGTCGCGACCCTTCAGGCCGGGCACTGTACGGACACGGCCTGCCTGCACTTCGGGCTGCGCGCGGGTGAACGCTACCTGGATCCCCTTGCCTGGTTGGGTGGACGAGCCGCAGGGCAGGTGCGCCTGTTGCCCCGCTCGGCGACTCCGCGCCAACTGCCACCGGTCGGGGCCGCAGACCACCTCGAGGCGGCCGTGCTGCCTACTGGCGAACTGCCGGTGCCGGGCCCGATCACCTCGGCCTGGGGCCCACGCACCAGCCCGATCAGCGGTTCACCAGAGTTCCATGACGGCATCGACATCGGGGCTGCCTGTGGCCTGCCGGTGCAGGTATTGGCGCCAGGGGTGGTCATGTCCACAGGTACCGCGGGTGGCTATGGCCTGCGCGTCGAGGTCGACCACGGTTCAGGGCAGGGCACCTCTTACTCGCACCTGTCGGGCATCGCGGTCACACCCGGCCAGACCGTGGCAGCAGGCCAGGTCATCGGCCAGGTGGGCACCACCGGCTGGTCTACTGGCTGCCACCTGCATTACTCAGTCACCTCGCAGGGCCAATCAATCGATCCGCTGGGTGGCTGAGGCGGACAGCGACCACCACCCGGCCACCAGTTAGGCTCAGCGGATGGGATGGCGGGTATTGCTGGTCGGAGCGCTGATGGTTCAGTTGGTCGTCCTGTACACCCCCGGTTCGGCTGTGCCGAGCATGGGAATCCCTGGCATCGACAAGGTGATCCACCTGACGATCTTCGCGGTGCCCGCTCTCGCGATCACCCAGTTGACCCGGGCGCGCTGGCCGCTGTTGCTGCTGGCAGCGCACGGTTTGCTCAGCGAACTGGTCCAGCACTGGCTGATCCCGCACCGCGGCGGCGACTGGCGCGACCTGCTCACCGACCTGGCAGGTGTGGCGCTGGGCGCTGCCGTGGGCTGGTCGATCAGCCGGCTGCGGCTCAGGCGCGGGGATGGGCCTGCCGGAAGGCCTGCCGAAGCCTCTCCCCACTGACGTGGGTATAAATCTGCGTGGTGGCCAGCGAGGTGTGTCCCAGCATCTCCTGGACGCTGCGCAGGTCTGCCCCGCCCTCCAGCAGGTGGGTGGCCATGGCATGCCGCAGGCCGTGCGGCCCGATGCCAGGCGCATCGGGTACCGCGTCCATCGCCTGGTGGACGACCCTGCGAGCCACCCGCGGGTCAAGCCGGCCACCCCGGCGTCCCAGGAAGACTGCGGCACCCGAGGCGTCGGTCAGCCATTCGGCCCTGCGGGCCAGCCAGGCCTGCACTGCCCGGAATGCCGGCTCACTGATCGGCACGCTGCGTTGCTTGTTCCCCTTGCCGATGACCTGCACCAGCCGACGATCACTGTCGACATCGCCCAGGTCCAGACCGCATAGTTCGGCCACTCGCAACCCGGACCCGTACAGGATCTCGAGGATCGCAAGATTGCGTGCGCCTGCCGGGGTTTCGTCAATGGCTGCTGCCTTGATCACCGCATCCATCATCGTGGCGACATCAGCCTGGTTCACTGTCTGGGGCAGCCGCCTGGGCACCTTCGGAGACTTCAGCGCGGCCGCGGGGTCATCGGCGACCAGTTCTTGCTGCCTGGCCCAGCGGAAGAACACCCGGGCTGCACCGCTCCGGCGCTGCAGGGTTGCTGGTGCCAACCCGGCACGTTGTTGCCCGGCCAGCCAGGCACGCAGATCGGGCAGGCCGACCTCGTCCAGGGTCCGGATGCCCTGTCCACTGAGGTAGCCCATGAGATCGGTCAGGTCACCGTGGTAGGCCCGAACTGTGTGCGCTGAGCGGCCGGCCCGGGCTGACTGGTATTCGGCGAACGCCTCGAGTGCATCAACCAGTGCCGGCGGCAGCTGGCCGGAAGGGTGGTTGGTGCCTGGCATGCCCCCAGCATGGCCCAGCCTGTAACCCGCGCGGCCGAGCAGCGGCGCGAGTCGTATAGGTTTGACTGGTGCCTGGCGCGACCGGGCAGTACTGGGCACGAGTTTAGAAGGAAGGGCCAGATGCCGACTCCCGAACAATGGGCCGCCAAGGGCAACGTGCTGCGGATCACCCGCTGGGATGAGCCCGTGATGCGAAACGCGACTCGGCCGGTGACCAGTTTCGATGCCGAACTGCACCAACTGGTAGCAGACATGTTCGCCACGATGGCAGCCGCCGACGGGGTGGGCCTGGCCGGCCCCCAGGTTGATGTCGACCTGGCCATCTTCACCTACCACTGCCCCGATGGCGATGACCGCCTGCAATACGGGGTGGTCTGCAATCCGGTGGTCACGCTGCCCGAGGGCAAGGACCGCAACCTTGATTCCACCGAGGAGGGCTGCCTCAGTTGGCCGGGTGCCTACCAGCCGCTGGCGCGCACAGATTTTGCGATCTGTGAGGGCGTGGACGAGAACGGCGAACCGGTGCGGATCGAGGCGACCGGGCTCCTGGCCCGCTGCGTCCAGCACGAAACCGACCACCTCAAGGGCACGGTCTTCGGCGACCGGCTCTCGCAGCGCTCACGCCGGCTGTTGGACGACCAGAAGGAAGCCCTGGCCCACCTCTATCCCGATGACTGGCCAATCACTGCCAAACGCACCGCAACCGCTGATTGAGCGCCGGGCACGCAAGTGAGTCACTAGGCTCAAAGGCGTGTCGAAGGATTTTGAGTTGGTGCGCCGTGATGGGCGCAATGTTATTCGTGTTTCGTGCCGCGGCCGCGATGTGCTGAACCACCCGATGATCAACTTCGGGACGGCATTCACCACCGAACAACGCGAAGCGCTGGGGCTGACTGGGCTGCTGCCCCACGCGGTGATCAGCATGGACGCCCAATTGAAGCGCGTCTATCGCCAATTCAGCGATGAGCCCACCAACCTGGGCAAGTACGTCTACCTCAACACCATGCAGGACCGCAATGAGCACCTGTTCTACCGGCTGCTGACCGAGCACATCGAAGAGATGCTGCCGATCGTCTACACCCCGACCATCGGCAAGGCGATCCAGTCCTATAGCCACTGGTTCCACAAGCCGCGGGGCATCTACCTGGATGTCGACCACCCCGATTCGATCCGCAAGGAATTGCTGACCGAGAACAAGGGTGCCGACGACATCGACCTGATCGTGGTCACCGACTCCGAGGGCATCCTGGGCATCGGCGACCAAGGGGTCGGCGGGGTGGCCATCACGATCGGCAAGCTCAGCGTCTACGTGGCTGCCGCCGGTATCCATCCGCACCGGGTACTGCCGGTGGTGCTGGATACCGGAACCGACAACCTGGACCTGCTCAACGACCCGGCCTACCTGGGTGTGCGGCATGCCAGGGTTCGGGGTGAACGCTACGACCAGTTCGTGCAGCGCTTCGTCGAAGAGGTGCAGCACTGCTTCCCCAACGCCCTGCTGCACTGGGAGGATTTCGGGGCTGCCAACGCCCACCGGATCCTGGCCCGTTACCGCAACGAGATCTGCACCTTCAACGACGACATCCAGGGCACCGCCGGCGTCGTGGTCGCCGCCGTACTGTCTGCCATCAGCAGCGCCCGCACCCGGATGTCCGAACAACGCATCGTGATCCACGGTGCCGGCACTGCCGGGGTGGGCATCGCCCAATTGCTGGTCGACGTGATGGTCAGCCAGGGCATGAGCCGCGAAGAGGCGATGCAGCAGTTCTGGGGCCTGTCCAGCCGCGGCCTGTTGCTTGAGGGTGGCCGCCTGCGTGATTTCCAGGAACCTTTCGCCCGCCCGGTCAGCGAGGTCGCGGACTGGCAGCTTGATACCCCGGGCCATTACGGACTGGCTGATGTGGTCCGCAATGTGAAGCCGACGATCCTGATCGGCGCCTCGGCTCAGGCGGGGGCCTTCACCGAGTCCATCGTGCGCCAGATGGCCAGCCACGTCGACCGGCCGATCATCATGCCGCTGTCGAACCCGACAGCGCGTGCCGAGGCGACACCCGCCGACCTGCTGGAGTGGACCGATGGCCGGGTGCTGATTGCCACCGGATCACCATTCGACCCGGTGGAGTATGGCCAGACCCGGTACAAGATCGCCCAGGCGAATAACGCGCTGATCTTCCCGGGCATTGGCCTTGGTGTGATCGTCTCCCGCGCCTCCCGGGTCACCGACACGATGATCGCGGCCGCGGCGGAGGCGATTGCTTCAGCGGTCACCGATCGCAGGCCGGGTGCCTCGTTGCTACCCGCGATGACCCAGTTGCGGGCAATCTCTGCCCGGGTCGCGGTCGCGGTGGCTGAGACGGCGGAGGCCGAGGGGCTGGCAGGCGCCCCGCTCACCGATCCGATCCAGCAGGTCTATGACGCCATGTGGCAGCCCGACTATCCCGAGATCGAAGTAGTTCAGGACGGGTCCGCATAGCGGCGTTCGGCCAGTGCGTGACAGGCGATTGCGGTGGCAGCCGCGACATTGAGTGAGTCGACCCCGCGGGCCATGGTGATCCGGACGACGACGTCGGCCTGCCCCAGCCACTGGCTGCTCAGCCCGGCGCCCTCGGTGCCGACCAGCAGTGCGAGCGGGCGGGGATCAGCCCGCACCTGCTCGGCGAAGTCGTCCAGTTCGAGCGCGTCGGGACGCAGCGCCATGGCAACCACCTGGCACCCGGCAGCCCGCAACCGATCAAGGTCGCCGGCCCAGTTGGCCAGGCGGGCCCACGGCATCTGGAAGACCGCACCCATCGAGGTCTTGATGGCTCGCCGATAGAGCGGGTCGGCAGCGCGCGGGGCCAGCAGGACCCCGTCCCAGCCCAGACCGGCAGCACTTCGGATGATCGCGCCGACATTGGTGTGGTCGACGATGTCCTCACACACCACCAACCGGCGGGCGTCCAGCAGGTCGGTCAGGGCCCAGCGTTGCTGGCGGTGCATGGCAGCCAGCGCACCCCGATGCACATGGAATCCAGTGACCTGTTCAGCCAGTTGCCCGCTGACCAGGTAGGCCGGCGCCGGGCAGTCGGCCAGCAGGTCGCCCAGCCCGTCCAGCCACCGCTCGGTGAGCAGGAATGACCGGGGCCGGTAACCGGCCTCGATCGCACGCCGGATGATCGTGGCGCCCTCTGCGATGAACAGACCCTGTTGGGCCTCGAGGCGGCGCCGCAGCGTCGTCTCGCGCAGCCGTATGTAATCGTCGAGCCGCGCATCCGCCGGATCGGTGATCTCGATCAACCTCGCCACGAGCGTTGATACTAAACCCTGGACCCCCGCGCAGTCCTGTCGCGCCAACTCCAGCCCAGCGGAACGGCCTGCCGTTCGGAGCCGTGGTCCTGGCGGGCTGGCCCGGTCACTGGCGCGTAGGGTTGGGCGCATGCCCAAGATCACCACGACCCGTAGGCCTTGGTGGCGCCGCATCGACCCGTTCATGCTGGCGATCGTGGTGGCGGCGGTGGTGGCCACGGTGCTGCCTGCCCGGGGGGCTGCTGTGCCGGTGGTGGACTGGACCTCCCGGATCATGATCGCTGGTCTCTTCTTCTTTTATGGGGTCCGGTTGAAGCCAGCCGAGACCCTGGCCGGGATCAGGCACTGGCGGTTGCACTCGGTGATCCTGTCGTTCACCTATGTGGCCTTCCCGATCATCGGGATCGCGATGCGGCCCCTGGTGCCCTGGCTGGTCAGTGAAGAGATCTATCGGGGCCTGTTGTGGATCTGCCTGCTGCCGTCCACCGTGCAGAGTTCGATCAATTTCACCTCGATCGCCCGCGGCAACGTGGCGGCGGCGATAGTCAGTGCCTCCATGTCGAACCTGCTGGGGGTCTTCATCACTCCCCTGCTGGCGATCGCGATGATGAGCACCACCGGGTTGTTCCTGGACGCCACCTCGTTCTTCGACATTGCCGCGCAGATCCTGCTGCCCTTCGTGGTGGGCCAACTGTCACGGCGCTGGACGGCCGGCTTCGTGGCCCGGAACCCAGGACTCAAGCTGTTCGACCATGCGTCGATCATCGTTGTGGTCTACAAGGCCTTCGGGCAGGGCGTCCGCGACGGGCTCTGGCAGCGCACCAGTTGGCAGGACATCATCCTGATCCTGGTGATCACCAGTGTGATCCTGGCCTTCATGCTGTGGCTCACCTGGCAGGTACCGGCCTGGCTCGGGTTCAACCGGCGCGACCAGATAGCGATCCAGTTCTGTGGCACCAAGAAATCACTGGCCACCGGGGTGCCGATGGCCTCAGTGATGTTCCCGGCTGCCGCGGTCGGGATGATGGTGCTGCCACTGATGATCTTCCACCAGATCCAGTTGATGGTCTGCGCCTGGCTGGCCTCCCGCTATGCCCAGCAGGACGACGCCTGGTTCGGCATCGACGAGCCAGCCAGCGACTAGGACCGGGCTTCGGGCGGCTGGTCCCCATTACGGGCCGAGCGTGCCGTCCAGCGGCCGTCCACCGATTCGATCTGGAGCGGCAACCCGAAGGCGGCGGTCAGGTTCTGGTTTGTCAGGGTCTCACCGATCGGGCCGGCCGCCACCACCCGTCCGCCAGCGAGCAGCAGTGCATGGGTGATACCCACCGGGATCTCCTCTACGTGGTGGGTGACCAGCACGGTGGTCGGCGCATCCGGGTCGGCACACAGTTCGGTCAGCGTCTCGACCAGGATCTCGCGGCCGGCCAGGTCGAGTCCGGAACCGGGCTCATCCAGCAGCAGCAGTTCGGGGTCAGCCATCAGGGCCCGGGCGATCTCGACGCGCTTGCGTTCGCCATTCGACAGCGTCCCGTAGGTGCGTTCGGCGAGTTCGTCGGCGCGCACCAGGCCCAGCAGCGAATCAGCTCGCTGGTAATCGATCCGGTCGTAGTCCTCGCGCCAGCGGCCCAGCACCCCGTAGGCGGCCGAGACCACGACATCGCGGACCTTCTCACGACCAGGGATGCGTTGGGCAAGCGCCGAACTCGACAGCCCGATACGAGGCCGCAGATCGAACACATCGACAGCGCCCAGGTATTCACCGAGCACTGTGACCACACCTGCAGTCGGGTGCATCTGGGTGCTGAGCAATTGCAGCAAGGTGGTCTTGCCCGCACCATTGGGCCCGATGATCACCCAGCGTTCGCCCTCTTCGACCAGGAAATCGACATCATCAAGCAGCATCTTCATGCCACGACGTACGCTGACCCCGGCCAGCTCGGCTACTGCAACCATGGCCCTGACGATAGCCGCCCGGGCCTCAAGTGCGCAGGCGGGCGCGGCGGGCGATCACCAGAAGTGGACGAACAGGCCGATCACCCAGGTGGTGATCGCTGCCCCGGCACAGCCGAATTCGATGAGCATCCCCAGGCCCACCGATTTCATCGCGACCAGAGATGCCTGCCACGCCTGGCCGGCATCACCCAGCCGCAGCCACTCGCTGCCGTAGAGCCCGATGATGAATCCCACGAAGAGCCCGACGACCGGGATGACGAAGGCACCCACGATGCCCAGTACCGCACCGATCAGGATGGAGCGGTTGGGTATCTGCCGTTGCTTGAGCCGACGCCCGGTCAGCACTGCGGAGGCGGTCATGCCGATGCCGCAGAACACCGCACCGATCGCGAACACCGTCCACCCGACCGGCGCACCGATGACGATCGCCCAGACCAGCAGGGAGATGATCACCAGGATGCTGCCCGGCAGGATGGGGAAGATCGTGCCCAGCGCTCCGACCAGGAGGGCCAGCCCGACAAGGATCGTCACAGTGATTTCCACGGATCGAGGCTACTCCTGTCCCGAAGCACCAAACCTCGCAGACTCAGGCACCAGTCGAGTGCAATCCCCCGTCGACGTGCAGCATGGTTCCTGTGGTGGCCGGGAACCAGTCACTGAGCAGGGCCACCACGGCCCTGGCGACAGGCTCGGCATCGCTGGGATCCCAGCCGAGTGGGGCGCGGGCGTCCCAGACATCGTTGAACCTCGATGCACCGGGGATCGCCTTCTTGGCGATGGTGTCGACCGGGCCGGCCGCAACCAGGTTGCAGCGGATGCCGTCCGGTCCCAGGTAGCGCGCCAGGTACCGGCTGGTGGATTCCAGTGCGGCCTTGGCCACACCCATCCAGTCATAGGCAGGCCAACTCAGGGTGGCGTCGAAGGTCAGCCCGACGATCGATGACCCGGAGTTGAGAAGTTCGCGCACCGACATCGTCAGTGACTGGAGCGAGTAGGCAGAGGTCTGCAGGGCGCGCGAGACATCGTCCCACTGTGTCGACAGGAAGGTGCCGCCGAGGGCGGTCTCGGGATTGGCGTAGGCGATGGAGTGCACGAGGCCGTCAAGCCGGTCGAAACCGAGTTCCCGGAGCTGTCCGGGCAGGGCCGCGAGTTGCTCGGGGTTGGTGACGTCGAGGTCGAGTACCTCGGGCACCGGATCAAGCTTCTTGACCACGCGGCGGGTCAGGCTCATGCCACGGCCAAAGTTGGACACCACGACCTCGGCGCCCTGAGCCTGCGCGATCTGCGCGACCGCGTAGGCGATCGAGGTGTTGAGGGTCACACCGGTGACCAGGATCTTCTTGCCTTCCAGGATGCCCATGTCAGTGCCCCATTCCCAGGCCGCCATCAACCGGGATCACTGCACCGGTGATGTAGCCTGCCTCATCGCTGACCAGGAACTTCACCGCATTGGCCACGTCTGCGATGGTTCCCATCCGGCCGGCGGGGATGCGCTCTGCATAGGACTTCTGGGTGGCCTCGTCCAGCACATCGGTCATCGCGGTCTGGATGAACCCCGGGCTGACGATGTTGAAGGTGATGCCGCGGCTGCCGACCTCGCGGGCGACGCTGCGGGCCATGCCGATCAGACCCGACTTGCTGGCGGCATAGTTGACCTGGCCGGCGGAGCCGAGCAGGCCGACCACAGAACTGGTGGCCACGATCCGCCCGAAACGCTGCCGTACCATGCCGCGGGTCGCCCGCCGGACCACGCGGTAGGCCCCGGTCAGGTTCACGTCGATGACCTGCTGCCAGTCCTGGTCACTCATCCGCATCAGCAGGGTGTCGCGGGTGATTCCAGCGTTGGCGACCAGGACCTCAACCGGGCCCAGATCGGCCTCTACCCTGCCGAAGGCCTCGTCCACCGAGGCGGCATCCGTGACGTCGCAGACTACGCCGAGCACCTGGTCAGGGGCATCCGCAGAGATGTCGAGGCTGGCGACCCGGTAGCCGGAATCCCGCAGGGTCTCGGCGATCGCAGCCCCGATCCCGCGGCTCGCGCCAGTGATGACGGCCACACGGCCTGTTGCAGTATTGGTTTGGCTCACCTTTCAAATTTATCTTGGGATGCGGCGTCCACACCGGGCCGGGCAGCACAAAATCCGGTCGGCAACCTTGTCAGGTTCGACCGATCCGGGGCACGGGTGGGCACAATTGGGCCATGCGGCTCGGATTGGACGAAATGGTGTTCGTGGTGACTGCGGCCAGTGACGGGCTGGGGCTCGCCACGGCAGGCGCACTGGTGGGTGAGGGTGCCGGGGTGCTGCTGGTCGCCAGCGACCAGGAACGGGTTGATGCAGCGGTCAGCAGGCTCGGCGGCAGCCAGCATGCGATCGGGCTGGCCGCCGACCCCACCGACCCACACACCGCAGCGCAGGCCACCAGGGCGGCCGTGGAATCCTTCGGGCGCCTGGACGGTGCCTTCATCGCCACCGGCAATCCCCCGCCGGGCAGAGTCGCCGAGGTCAGCGATGAGGCATGGCTGCAGGGCTTCGATTCGGTCTTCCTGGCTGCCATTCGGGTGGCCCGGGCCACGGTGGCGGTCAATCCGGCGGCCTGCCTGGGGTTCTCGCTTTCGACCTCGGCCCGGACGCCGCTACCGGCGATGGCGATCAGCAACGGTTTGCGGCCCGGGATGGCGATGCTGGTCAAGCAACTGGCCGACGAGATAGGGCCTGCTGGTGGCAGGGCGTTCGGCCTGTTGCCAGGTGCCATTGCCACCCAACAGCTCATCGAACTGCACCAGGCAGCCGATAACCCTGCTGCAGCGCGCAAACAGTCCCTGGCCCAGACGCCCCTGGGACGCTTCGGTGAACCGGAGGAATTCGGCCGGGTGGCGGCATTCCTGCTGTCCCCGATGGCCTCATTCGTCACTGGTTGCCTGATCCCGGTCGATGGCGGGGCGCTGCGGGCGCCATGATCCACCCGATCGACGCTGCAGCCGGGCTGCTGGCCTGCCCGGTGTGCGGCGACCCGCTGGCGCGGGATGAGCGGGTGCTGACCTGCCGGCGCGGGCACAGTTTCGACATCGCCCGGCACGGCTACGTGAACCTGCTGCAGGGCCCCGCCCCGGCCAACGCCGACACCACGGCGATGGTTGCCGCCCGCGAGCGCTTCCTGTCCTCTGGCGCCTATCAACCGATCGCTGATGCAGTGCTGGGCGCCTGCGCCGGGCAAGATCAGGTCGCTGAGGTGGGGGCTGGCCCGGGCCACTATCTGAGTCAGGTGGTCGCCGCCCACCAACCAAGCGCCCACCTGGCACTGGACATCTCGGTTCCAGCTGCCCGCCGGGCTGCCCGAGCGGGCCTGGCCAGCGTGGTGGCCGACACCTGGGCGGGACTGCCCATCACCGACCACGCCCTGGCCGCAGTTGTGTGTGTCTTCGCGCCCCGAAACCCGGCAGAATTTGCCCGCACCCTGGCACCTGGCGGAAAGACCTTGGTGGTCACCCCCGGACCCGAACACCTGGGTGCACTACGCGAGCGGTTGGGTCTGCTCGACGTCCCGGCCGACAAGCTCGACCGCCTGGACAAGGGCATGGCGCAGGCCGGGTTGGGCCTGGCTGGCCGCACCGACCTGGACTACCAGGTCGTCCTCGATCCCCCGTTGGCCGCCGACCTGGTCGCGATGGGTCCCAATGCCTTCCATCGTGAACGCAGCGAGCCTGCCGAACCGGTCCGGGTGCGGGTTCAGGTTTTCCTGAGCAGCTATCACCAGTGAACCGGTCAGGAAGCGGTCTGCCGGTCAGAGTCCGACTTCTTCTGAATGCGCGCCCCTCCCCGTCCCCGTAATGTGACCCCTGAGTCCTTCAGCAGGCCTTGCACAAAGCCATAAGAACGGCCGGAATCTGCCGCCAGGGAGCGAATCGATTCACCAGCCCGATACCGTTCAGCGAATTCGGCCGCTACCTGTTCTCGCAATTCCCCACTGATGCGTTTGCCCTTGCTGAGCTGCCCCATCCCCCCTCCTTCCCCGAAGTTGGTTACAGGCTATCCGTGAGGGCCCCGCCGTGAAGCAGTTAGGTGATCTCGATGCTGATTTGGGGTGATTTGTCGCGATGTACGAGCATCCTCGGGCATTTCACGGATTCGACAAGCCACCACTGGCGACGCTGTTCAGGTACTATCCGAAACTAGTTGATGTCGTTTGCGCGGGGGGCGCGGCGATTCGGTTATGGGGGAGATTTATTCATGGCAGCATCCATGCCTACGCGACGGCGCACGTGGCCAGCCTGGTCACGGCATCCGTCACCAACGGGCGCACAGCACCACGTCGGGGTGAACGAGCTTTTCTTCTCCACCACCGACCGGTTGGGAGTGATCGAGCAGGCGAACTCGGTCTTCGTCCGGCTTTCCGGATACCAGCGCGACGAATTGGTCGGCGCCCCGCACAACATCATCCGGCATCCGATGATGCCAGGCGCGGCATTCCGCGTGATGTGGGACACCCTGGAAGCTGGTGAGCCGTTCGGCGCCTATGTACACAACATGGCCAGCACCGGCAGCCGCTACGACGTGTTCGCCACCATCACCCCGCTGCGGGGCGGCTACCTGTCCGTCCGGGCCAGGCCGATGTGCCCCGATGTGCTGCAACTGGTCGATTCGCTGTATGGCGAGACCTGGCAGCTCGAACAGGAACTGCGCGCCCAGGGCCTGAGCAGGCACCAGGCCGCCGAGCAGGGAGTCCAGAAACTGGCTGGGATGATCGCGGCTGCCGGCATCGGCACCTACAACGATTTCCTGATGGACGCACTGCCCCGCGAGGTTGAGGCCCGCGAGGCAGCCGGCGAGGTCTGCCCAGAGCGGCCGTACGCGACCGGCCCACTGCGCCACATGCTCGACACGGTTTGGCAGTTGCACCAGCAGTTGGGCCACTGGATGGCCGACCTGTCGAGGCTGGACGAGCAGGTCAACGCGGTGCAGGCCGGCGCCAGGGACCTGCTGCGGGTCAGCGCCGAGGCGTCCAGTACAGCGCAGTTGATCAGCTCGGTAGAGGGATTGCCGTTCGACTTCATGCCGCTGATGATGCCGCTGCAGCTGTGGACCGAGATGGACACCGAGGTGCGGGTAGTTGTCGACCAGCTGATCACCCAGCTCGACCAGGCTTCCGCCAGCGCGTCCAGGACGCGATTCCGCATCGCGCTGGCCCGCCTGCACGCCACGATGATTGGCAATTTCATCGCCGAACTCATCGATGGGCTGCCCGGTGCCCGCGATGCGGCGCCCGCCATTGGGCTGCTCACCCAGGCGATCAGCGAAGGAATCGGGGTGCTGGAGGCCCAGTCCCGCCAGCATGCCGCACTCAGTTCACAGGTTTCCGAGGACATCGACCAGGTGGCAGGGCTGATGCAGATGCCCATCGACCTGCTTGGAAGCTGGATCAAGGCCTCCGACCGCGAACTGCCCGCTTCCATCGCAGAACTGGTGCCTCGGGTGACCCAGCAGGTGCAGGAAACGAACTGGGCAATCGGCCGCCTGCGCGAACTCGGTGGCGCACTGCATGGCTGGACGATGCCGGATCCGTCCCCGCTGCAGCACACCGTCGCTGAACTCAGCCACACCGCTGCCAGACTGGCCCGGCAGCACAACCAGCAGCCCGGGGTTGGGCAGTGACGGCTCAGGCCAGCGCGACCAACTCGGCGTAATCGGGGCTCCACAGGTCTTCCACGCCTTCGGGCAACACGATCACCCGTTCCGGTTCGAGTGCCTCGACCGCACCCTCGTCGTGGGTCACCAGCACGATCGCCCCGGCATAACGGCGGATGGCGCTCAAGACCTCTTCACGGGAGGCCGGATCGAGGTTGTTGGTGGGCTCATCAAGCAGCAGGACATTGGCTGACGAGACCACCAGGGTGGCCAGCGCCAGCCGCGTCTTCTCACCACCGGACAGCACCCGGGCCGGCTTGTGGTCATCGTCCCCGCTGAACAGGAAACCACCCAGCACCCGGCGTGCCTCGGTCTCTTCCAGCTCGGGGGCGGCCGACATCATGTTCTCCAGCACTGTCTGCGACGGGTCGAGCTGGTCGTGCTCCTGTGCGAAATAGCCCAGCTTCAGGCCATGGCCGGGCAGCACCCGTCCGGTGTCGGGTTCCTCCAGTCCAGCCAGCAGGCGCAGCAGGGTCGTCTTGCCAGCCCCATTGAGGCCCAGGATCACCACCCGGGAGCCGCGATCAACAGCCAGGTCAATCCCGGTGAATACCTCCAGTGAGCCATAGTGTTTGGTCAGTTCCTCGGCCATCAACGGGGTCTTCCCGCAGGGTGCCGGCGTGGGGAACTTGATCCTGGCCACCCGGTCGGCCCTCCGCTCCCCCTCAACGTCGGCCAGCAGCCCGTCGGCGCGACGGGCCATATTCTTCGCCGCGACAGCCTTGGTTGCCTTCGCACCCAGCTTCTCTGCCTGCAACCGGAGCTGGGCTGCTTTACGCTCGGCGTTGACGCGCTCGCGCTTGCGGCGTTTCTCGTCGGTCTCCCGCTGTAGCAGGTAGGCCTTCCACCCCATCGAGTACGGATCCAGCGCGGTGCGGTTGGCGTCCAGGTGGAAGACCTTGGTCACGGTGAGGTCGAGCAACCCCACATCGTGGCTGATCATCATCACCCCGCCGGGGTAGGCCTTGACGAAATCCCGCAGCCAGACGATGGAGTCGTGATCCAGGTGGTTGGTGGGTTCATCGAGCAGCAGGGTGTCGGCCTCACTGAACAGGATGCGCGCCAACTCGATCCGACGACGCTGTCCCCCGGAAAGCTCGTGCATCGGCTGGCCCAGCACCCTGGCCGGCAGGCCGAGGTTGGCGGCGATGCGGGCCGCCTCGGCCTCGGCCGCGTAGCCCCCGGCTGCGATCAGTTCGGTCTCGGCCCTGGCATAGGACTTCATTGCCCGGGCCTGCTCGTCACCGCTTGCCGTGCCCATCAGCTGTTCATAACGGACAAGGCGGCCCAGGATGGCATCCAGGCCGCGCACCGACAGGATGCGATCCCGGGCGAGCAGCTGCGGATCAGCCTCGCGGGGGTCCTGCGGCAGGTAGCCGATGAGACCGCTGCGAGCGACTTGGCCAGCTGCGGGCAGCGCCTCACCAGCAAGGATGCGCATCAGGGTGGTCTTGCCGGCACCATTGCGGCCCACCAGACCGATCTTGTCGCCCGGGTTGACCCGGAAAGTGGTGGGGTTGAGCAGCAGTTGGGCCCCTGCCCGAACTTCCAACCCTGTTGCCTGAATCATCGTTGTCCATTGTTTCGTGCTGGCTGGTGCTGGGCAAATACTGCCGTTGGGACGCCAGGTACCCCTAGAATCACCGGAACGCCACCAAACCCGGACCTGATCGGACATGAGACCTCAACGGACGCCCACCGATTCCACCACCCGCAGGCTCTTCGCCGCCGTAATTCCCCCACCCGAGGCTGTTGCTGAACTGTCCGACATCCTGGAGCCGCACCAGGACAGGTGGCCCGAGATCCGTTGGACGATTTCCTCCGGTTGGCACTTCACCTGCGCGTTCATGGCCCGCGTCGATGCCCGGCAGTATCCCGGGCTGGTCGCCGAACTGGCTGATGTGGCCGCAGCCCAGCCTCGCTTCGCGCTGGGCATCGGCGGGGTGGGCAGTTTCCCTGCACCAGGGATCGCCAGGATCTTGTGGGCCGGTGCCGACGACCCGACCGACGATCTGGAGAAGCTGGCCCTGGCCAGCCGCCGGGCCGCTGGCCGGGCAGGGATAAGGGCTGCCGGTGGCCTGTTCACCGGGCACCTGACGATAGCCCGCTTCGGCCAGCCAACTGACGTTCGTGTGCAGCACCACGTGCTGGCAGATCTGGCGGTTCCCGCATGGCTGGTTACCGAACTGGTGCTGGTGGAATCGCTGCTTGGCCAGGGTCCCGAAGGGCGTCCCAGGTACATCGTGGTTGAGCGCTTCGGGCTGGCCCGGCACTAGGCCGACTGGACGGTCGGCTCAGACCATGAAGCCGATCGCCTGCAATTGCTCGCGACCGTCATCGGTGATCATCTCGATGGTCCACGGTGGCAGCCACACCCAGTTGATCGTCACCGAGCGCGCCAACTGGCCGAGTGCCGCCTGCGCCTCCCACTCGATCTGATCAGTGAGCGGGCAGGCCGGGCTGGTCAACGTCATGTCGACGGTCACATTCAGGTCATCATCGATGTGGACGTCGTAGACCAGCCCGAGATCGACGATGTTCACCATCAACTCGGGGTCGACAACCTCTTTGAGGGCCTCATGCAGGACGGCCTTCTTCTGCTCGATACTCGCCTGGGCCCAGGTGCCACCGGGCGGGGTCTGGGGCAGTTCATCCCTCACCAGATCAGATGGGTTGGTCATGTCGTCACTCCCTGTCATTCGAAGTTGTGGGCAGTTGCGCGCCAGCCCGGGCCAGTGCGTCGCGCAGTGCTGACCAGCCGAGCATGGCGCACTTGACGCGCGCCGGGAATTGCGCGACACCAGCAAAGGCGATGCCGTCCTCAAGCCGGTCCTCATCGGGTTCGATGCGGCCCTGGCCCTCCATCATCAACCGGAACTCATCGAACAGAGCCATCGAATCTGCCACACCCCGATCGATGACCAGGTCGGTCATCACCGAAGTTGATGCCTGTGAGATCGAGCATCCTTCGGCGTCATAGCTGACATCGGCGATCCTGTCGCCGTCCACCTGCACGCGCAGGGTCACCTCATCGCCGCAACTCGGGTTCACGTGGTGCACCTCGGCCCCGAACGGCTCCCGCAGCCCGGAATGATGCTTCTCGCGGTAGTGGTCCAGGATAATCTCCTGGTAAAGCTGTTCAACACTCATCTGGCCCTCCTGGCGGTGCGCGAGTTGAAGAAGTCGTGTGCCCAGGCCACCGCGTCGACCAGCGCATCAACCTCTTCGGCAGTGGTGTAAAGGTAGCCGGATGCCCGGCTTGAGCTCTGCACCCCGAGCCTCTTGTGCAGCGGTGCGGCACAGTGGTGTCCGCCCCGCACCGCAACCCCACGAGAATCCAGCAATTGCATCAGGTCGTGGGGATGCACCCCGTCGACGGTGAACGCGACTGCCCCGCCCCGGTCGACGACATCAGTCGGCCCCAGGATGCGGACCCCGGTCAGGCCACCCAGACCAGTCAGGATGCGTCCGGTGATCTCTGTCTCGTGCTCGGCCACCGCTGCCATGCCCAGCCCGGACAGATAGTCGATGGCAGCCCCCAGCCCCACCGCTTGCACGATGGGCGGGGTGCCGGCCTCGAACCGGTGGGGCGGCGGGGCGTAGGTGGAGGCCTCCATCCGCACCACCTCGATCATCTCGCCGCCACCCAGGAAGGGCGGCAACTGGTCGAGCAGTTCGTAATCACCCCACAACACACCGATCCCGGTGGGCCCGCACATCTTGTGGCCGGTGAAGGCCAGCAGGTCGGCACCCAGTGCCGTCACATCGGTCGGTTGCTGCGGGACGCCCTGCGAACCGTCCACCACCATCACGGCCCCGACCGCGTGGGCCTGCGCTGCGATCTGGGCGATCGGATTCACCGTGCCCAGCACATTGCTGGTCCAGGCCAGCGACACCACCCGGGTGCGCTCGTTGATCAGCCCGTCACGTTCAGCGGCGAGCAGGTCGAGGCGTCCCTCCTCGGTGACATCGAACCAGCGCAACCGGGCGCCACTGGCCTGGCATGCCAGTTGCCAGGGCACCAGGTTCGAATGATGCTCCATCACCGAAACGACCACCTCATCGCCAGGCTTGAGCCGGGAGGCCAGGGAGTGGGCAGCCAGATTGAGGGCCTCGGATGCATTCTTGGTGAAGATGATCTCGTCGTCGCTGGCAGCACCGATGAACTGCGCGACCTTGTGCCGCGCCTGCTCGAAGGCTGCAGTCGATTCGGCACCCAGGGTGTGCATGGCCCTGGCCACGTTGGCATTGTGCTTCCGGTAGTGGTCGCTGAGTGCGTCGATCACCTGCTGCGGTTTGTGCGAGGTGTTCGCCGAATCCAGGTAGACCAGCGGGTGCTCACCGATCTGGCGTTGCAGGATCGGGAAGTCAGCACGTACTGACTTGACGTCCAGGTTCATCTGTCAATCCTCCGCCCGGTGACCGGTCTGGTAGTCAATCAATACACCGGCGCGCAAACCGCGTGCCCAGCGACTGCCCTTCACGCGCGTGCAGTGGCCTTCTTCAGGTACTTGTCGTAGCCGTCCCGCTCGAGCTCTTCGGCCAGGTCCTTGCCACCAGAGGCGACGACCTCACCGTCCACGAAGACGTGCACGTGGGTGGGGTGGATGTAGCCCAGGATGCGGGTGTAGTGGGTGATCAGCAGCACGCCGCGATCGCCCTGGCCGGAGTAACGGTTGACCCCATCGGCCACGATGCGGATCGCATCGATATCCAGGCCGGAGTCGATCTCGTCGAGGATCGCGAACTTCGGGTTGAGCACATCGAGCTGGACGATCTCGCCGCGCTTCTTCTCGCCACCCGAGAAACCCTCGTTGATCGAGCGGGCGGCGAAGCTCGGGTCCATGCCCAGCCGTTCCAGCGAGCCTGCGACCTCCTTGGGCCAGGTGCGCACCTTTGGTGCCACGCCATCCAGCGCGGTGCGGGCGGTGCGCAGGAAGTTGCTGGTGGATACCCCGGGCACCTCGACCGGGTATTGCATGGCCAGGAAGAGGCCGGCACGGGCGCGCTCGTCGACGCTGAGTTCAGTCAGTTCGACACCGTCCAGGGTGGCCGTGCCAGAGGTAATGGTGTACTTCGGGTGGCCCGCCAGTGCGTAGGCCAGGGTCGACTTGCCGGAGCCGTTGGGGCCCATGATGGCGTGTACCTCGCCCGTCGCGATGGTCAGGTTGACGCCGTGCAGGATCGGCTTGGGACCCGACTCGGTCTCGACATCGACGTGCAGGTCGGTGATGACAAGTTCTGCCATGGTGGTTCAGTTCTCCTGGTTGTTGATTGGGTTGTCGATGTCGACGAGGATCTGGTCGTCCTCGATGACGCAGGGGTAGACAGGTACCGGCTGGGTCGCCGGCAGGTTCAGGGCCGCTCCGGTGCGCAGGTCGAACATGGATCCGTGCAGGTAGCACTCGATGGCGCAACTGCTGGCATCCACATCACCTTCGGACAGCCGGACCCGGCCATGGCTGCATTCGTCACGGATCGCGAAGACCTCATCGCCGATGCGGACCAGCGCGAGCTCGAGATCCGAGCCGGGCACTTCGACACCCAGAGGGGTATCGCCGAGTTCGGCCAGGGCTGCAACAGCCTTCACTGCTCATCCCCCAGGTTGTCCAGCAACGAGGTGTGCGTGATGCCGTCAATGGTGGCCAGTTCGGCATCCAGGGCCTCACTGAGCCGGTTTTCGATCTCGGTGACGCCGATGCGGCGGATGATGTCCATGAAGAAGCCCTCGACAACAAGCCTGCGGGCCTGCTCTTCAGGAATACCCCGGCTGCGCAGGTAGAACAGCTGCTCATCGTCGAAACGGCCCGTCGAACTGGCATGGCCAGCGCCGCGGATCTCGCCGGTCTCGATCTCGAGGTTGGGCACCGAATCGGCCCGGCAGCCCTCGGTGAGCATCAGGTTCTTGTTCGACTCGTAGGTTTCGATGTCCTCGGCGGCCTTGCGGATCAACACATCACCGATCCAGACCGCATGCGCGCCCTTGCCCTGCAGGGCTCCCCGGTAATCAACGTGGCTTTCGGTGCGCGGGTGGTTGTGGTCGATCAACAGTCGGTGCTCGACATGCCGGTCGGCCTGCACGAAGTAGATCCCCAACTGCTCGAATTCACCACCGGGGCCGTCATATTCAGCCCGCTCGATGAGCCGGACGTCACCACGACCCACCGAGGCCTGGATGGTGCGCACATTGGCGTCGCGCCCCACCTGCACCGAGAACTGGCCGCCATGTACGGTGCCGGCATCCCAATCCTGCACCGAGACGATGTCGACCTGTGCGCCCTCGCCCACCTTGATCTCGATCTTGGAGGCGAAGGCCGCCTTGCCGGTGTGGCGCAACACGATGGTGCATTCGGCGTGGTGACCGACTTCCACCAGCAGTTGGCCATAGGCCTGGCTGCCATCGCCAACCACTTCGATCGTTACCGGCTCGTCGAGTTGCACCTGTGCGGGCACCTCGATCAGGTCGGCGCCCTGCGGACTGCCCGCCACCGCACTGGCGGCGATGATGTCGATCGGGGGGTCGAAGGACAATTGCTGTACCTCGGCCGGGCTGATGGCGCGCCGGGTCACCGGGTCGGGCAGGCTGACCTGCCACTGGAAGGGCGTGGCCGCCTGACCGTTCATCAAGGGCTTGAAACGCTTGATCGGGGTGAACCGCCAGGTCTCTTCGCGCCCGGTCGGCACCTGGTGATCGGCGGCCTCCCATGAAGGGATGGGGTGCAGGTGCGATGTGGAAGGACCGATCGCGTGCACCGACTCGGGTGCCTGGGTGGTCGTGCTCAACTTGTCTCCTGGTTCTATTCCTGGTGAGCGGGGCGGCCTCAGCCGACCGAGCCCTCCATCTGCAGTTCGATCAGCCGGTTCAGTTCAAGGGCGTACTCCATCGGCAGTTCCCGGGCGATCGGCTCGACGAATCCGCGTACCACCATCGCGGCAGCCTCGGCCTCTTCGAGGCCGCGCTGCATCAGGTAGAACAACTGGTCCTGGCTGATCTTGGACACGGTGGCCTCATGGGCCATCGACACGTCCTCTTCCTGCACGTCCACGTAGGGATATGTGTCGGTGCGGGACATGTTGTCAACCAGCAGCGCATCACACTGCACATTGGATGCGGAGTGCACGGCACCCGGTTGCACTTCGACCAGTCCGCGATAGGACGAACGACCCCCTGAACGCGAGACCGACTTCGACACGATGGCCGAGGAAGTGTGCGGCGCAGCGTGCACCATCTTCGACCCGGTGTCCTGGTGCTGGCCGGCACCCGAGAACGCGATTGACAGTGTCTCACCCTTGGCGTGCGGGCCCATCAGCCAGACCGCCGGGTACTTCATGGTGGCCTTCGAGCCGATATTGCCGTCGATCCACTCCATGCTGCCGCCCTCGGCGACGGTGGCGCGCTTGGTCACCAGGTTGTACACATTGGTCGACCAGTTCTGGATGGTCGTGTAGCGCACCCGCGCGTCCTTCTTGACGATGATCTCGACCACTGCCGAGTGCAGCGAGTCGGTCTTGTAGATCGGGGCGGTGCAGCCCTCGACGTAGTGCACATAGGAGCCCTCGTCGGCGATGATCAGCGTGCGCTCGAACTGGCCCATGTTTTCGGTGTTGATCCGGAAGTAGGCCTGCAGCGGGATCGTGACATGGACGCCCTTGGGCACGTAGATGAACGAGCCGCCCGACCACACCGCGGTGTTCAGTGCCGAGAACTTGTTGTCCCCGGAGGGGATGACGGTGCCGAAGTACTCCTGGAAGAGCTCGGGGTGTTCCTTCAGCCCGGTATCGGTATCCAGGAAGATGACCCCCTGGCGCTCCAGTTCCTCGTTGATCTTGTGGTAGACGACCTCGGATTCGTACTGGGCCGCCACTCCTGCCACCAGCCGGGCCTTCTCGGCCTCGGGGATGCCAAGACGGTCGTAGGTGGTCTTGATGTCCTCCGGCAGTTCTTCCCAGGTGGTGGCCTGGCGCTCGGTGGAGCGCACGAAGTACTTGATCGTGTCGAAATCAATGCCGCTGAGGTCGGCACCCCAGGTCGGCATTGGTTTGCGCTCAAATAGTTTCAGGGCGCGCAGGCGACGTTCCAACATCCATTCCGGTTCGTCCTTGATCGCCGAGATCCCACGAACCACCTCTTCGTTCAGGCCGCGCCTGGCAGTGGCCCCGGCCTCGTCAGAGTCGTGCCAGCCGTAGCGGTATTGACCGATTGACTCGATCTGCTCGGCCTGGACCAGCAGCTTCTGCTCGGTTGCGGTCAGTTGGTTGTCAACCTGAGTGGTCATGCGCTCACCTTTCGATCTGCGCTTGCGGGTGCGGGGTCTGGCAATCCCAAATGAGTGCGGCAGGCCTCATCGCCCAGGGCGATGGTGGCCGATCGCGATACATCGGTGCCCAGTAATCGGGCGAAGACCGAGGTTTCGGCCTCACACAGCTGTGGATAGTGGGCGGCGACATGGGCCACCGGGCAGTGGTGCTGGCAGAGTTCGCCGTCGGCTGCGGTCGATGCGAAGTACCCGGCCGTGCTGAGTGCCTCGGCCAGCAGTTCGGCGGGATCCGCACCTGGACGCTCGCCACGCAATCGCAGGTAGTCCTCTTCGACGTCGGCCAACCGCTTCTCGGCGAGCCGGTCGATGGCGTCGGGCCCGACTGCAGCCACGAGTTCACCCAGTGCGCTGAGCGCCAGGTCGTCATAGGCCTGCCCGAACCCCTGGCGGCCGACGTGGGTCAGTTGGTACACCCTCGCGGGGCGGCCCCGGCCTCGCGGGCCGGTTGCCTGCCGGGCAGTGATCTCGCCGGATTCAACCAGCGAATTGAGGTGCCGACGCACCCCGGCCGCAGTCAGTTCCAGTGTGTCAGCGAGCTCTGCGGCGGTCATCGACCCATTGGCCAGCAGCAGGTCCAGCACCCGCTGCCGGGTTGAGGCATCGGACACGGCGACATCAGCCCCCTCGGGGCTGGTCGGAGTGGCCGGGCTCGTCGTTTTCACAACATCCATGTTGTCTAATTCGGCCGGAAAAGCCAAACTCATCCCGAAAGCTGGATGCAGCCTACCCTAACCCCACCCGCGGGTTGACCGGCATTTCACCCCATCCACAGCGGCATCTGCACCGGCCAGGAACTGTTTGGACGGCCAGAATTTCCACTCCCGGCACAAACGGGCAGCCCCGGAAAAGTGGCCAGCCAGTGGACCCGGGTGGGTTGGTGGCGGTGCAGGTGGCTAACGTGGTATTGGCTGGGCAATGGTGTCCAGCTGATTCCCTACGACACAGAGGTTCGAAGGTGACCACCCAGACCCCAGACAGCAGAGCTGCCGTCGGGCTTGCTTCACAGACCCAACGCGCACCCCGCACCGCCATCCGTCCATGGGCCATCGCTGGCGCACTGCTTGCCCTCCTCGGGCTGGCCGGCTGTTCCAGCAGCACCCCGGCCACACCCGGCCAGCAGCCAGTCGGAGGCGGCGAGGCCAACCTGCACCTGCCCCCGCTGGATTCAGTCAGCTTCATCAACGGCGCCATCAGTGGCCACCACCTGCTGCTGCTCGGGCTGGTTATCTGCCTGGGCGGCATGGCCTTCGGCGTCCTGACCTACACCCGGCTCAAGCAACTGCCCGTCCACAAGTCGATGCTCGAGATCTCCGAGCTCATCTACACCACCTGCAAGACCTACCTGAAGAAGCAGTTCATCTTCCTGATGGTGCTGTGGGGCTTCATCGCAGCAGTGGTGTTCATCTACTACTTCTTCCTGGTCGACTTCCCGCTGGGACGGGTGATGACCATCTTGCTGTTCAGCCTGATCGGCATGCTCGGCAGCGCCTTCATCGCCTGGTTCGGCATCCGGGTGAATACCTTCGCCAACTCGCGCACCAGCTTCGCTGCGCTCCAGGGCAAACCCTACCCCGCCCATGCGATCCCGATGAGCGCGGGAATGAGTGTCGGCATGGTGCTGATCAGCGTCGAGCTGTTCATGATGCTGTTCATCATGCTCTTCCTGCCCGGCGAACTGGCCGGGGTGTGCTTCATCGGATTCGCCATCGGTGAGTCGCTGGGCGCCTCGGCACTTCGGATCGCTGGCGGCATCTTCACCAAGATCGCCGACATCGGCTCCGACCTGATGAAGATCGTGTTCAAGATCAAGGAGGATGACGCCCGCAACCCCGGCGTCATCGCCGACTGTGTGGGTGACAATGCCGGCGACTCAGTGGGCCCGTCGGCCGACGGTTTCGAGACCTATGGCGTCACCGGTGTCGCACTGATCACCTTCGTCCTGCTGGGCGTGCACGAACTCTGCTGGTTTGGGTCTTCTTCATCCGGGTGATGATGGTCGTCGGCTCGTTCATCTCCTACGGCCTCAACTACGCCTACACCAAGGCGAACTACACCGACGCCGACGAGATGGACTTCGAGCGCCCGCTGACCAACCTGGTCTGGCTGACTTCGATCATCTGCATCGTGCTGACCTTCTTCACCTCGGCCACGCTCATCGGGCACCTGTCCGGTGGCATGTGGTGGAAGCTGTCGATCATCATCAGCTGCGGCACCCTGGCCGGCGCACTGATCCCCGAGCTGGTCAAGGCCTTCACCTCGACCAAGTCGCGGCATGTCACCGAGGTGGTCGTCTCGGCCCAGCAGGGTGGCCCGAGCCTCAACATCCTGTCGGGCATCGTGTCCGGCAACTTCTCGGCCTTCTGGATCGGCATGTCGATCGTCGGGCTGATGGGTGTGTCCTTCGGTGTGTCGACCCTGGGTCTGGAATCCATGATGGTGGCCCCTGCGATTTTCGCCTTCGGCCTGGTTGCCTTCGGCTTCCTGGGGATGGGGCCGGTCACCATCGCTGTCGACTCCTACGGCCCGGTCACCGACAACGCGCAAAGCGTCTACGAACTGTCGACCATTGAAGAGATCGACGGCATCGAGGACGAGATAAAGCACGATTTCGGCTTCGACGTGCAATGGGACAAGGCCAAGCGCTTCCTGGAGGAGAACGACGGAGCCGGGAACACCTTCAAGGCCACCGCCAAGCCGGTGCTGATCGGCACCGCAGTGGTCGGTGCCACCACGATGATCTTCTCGATCATCATGACCCTGACCGACCGCGACCCGTTCGGGCCGCTGGGAGTCAACCTGTCGCTGCTCAACCCGATGCTGCTGCTCGGCCTGATCACCGGCGGCGCGATCATCTACTGGTTCAGCGGCGCCTCGATGCAGGCGGTAACTACCGGCTCATACCGGGCTGTGGAGTTCATCAAGGCAAATATCAAGCTGGACGGGGTTACCCGCGCATCGGTCGAGGACTCGAAGAGGGTCGTCGAGATCTGCACCCAGTACGCCCAGACCGGCATGATCAACATCTTCCTGGGTGTGTTCTTCGCGACCCTGGGCTTCGCCTTCGTCGACGAGTGGTTCTTCATCGGCTACCTGATCTCGATCGCGATCTTCGGGCTCTA
>JBMNPP010000012.1:0-26419 GCA_050943675.1 Brooklawnia sp. | reverse complement strand
CACACCCCGGTGGCGTTGATGATCCCCCTGGTGCGCACCTGGAATTCCTTGCCCGTCTCCAGGTCGCGGGCCACCAGTCCGGTCACCGGTGCGTCCTCGGCACGGGTGATCCGCACCACCTGGGCGCGGCTGACGGCCCGGGCACCGTACTCCTGGGCCGTGCGGACCAGGGTGATGACCAGCCGGGCGTCGTCCACCCGAGCGTCATAGAACTCGATGGCCCCAGTCAGGGAATCAGGGCTGATACTGGGGAACCGCTTGATCACCGAGGCCCTGGACCGGTGCCGGTGCCTGGGCAGGGCGCGCCGCCCAACGGTCTGGTTGAGCATCTGGAACATCGCGATACCCGACCGGGCCTGCACCTGGTTGACCAGTCCGCGTCCCAGCGGCCACAGGAAGGGCTGCAGGCGCACCAGGTGGGGGGCGATAACGTTGAGCAGCAAGGCACGTTCCCGGATGGAATCACTGACCACCTTCACGTCCAGGTTGTACAGATAGCGCAGTCCGCCCCGAACCAGCCGGGTCGACCTGCTGGAGGCACCCGATGCCCAGTCCTGGGCCTCGATAATCGCTGTCTTCAACCCCCGCGAGGCCGCGTCCAGCGCCGCCCCCGCCCCGGTCACACCCCCACCGATCACGACGACGTCGAAATCCTCGTTCTCCAGCGCGGCGAGATCCTGCTGGCGCTGCACGGGGTTCAACCTGTTGCCCATTTGACACCTCCGTAGCCCAGACACCTATGCCCACCACTTTATTGCTCGCGGGCCGTCTGCGTGTGCCGAGTGGGCATGGGATCATGTGCGGGTGAAGCTGTTGATCATCAGGCATGGCGAGTCGACCAACAACCTCTTGCATGCCACCACGGGCAACTACGAGGGCCGCTCCCCCGACCCATTGCTGACCCCACTGGGTATTGAGCAGAGCCAGCGGCTGGCCCGGGCGATGGCCGACGGTGTTCAACCGGCACCCGATGTGCTCTACAGTTCACTGATGGCCCGTGCGGTGCAGACTGCCGCACCGATCGCCGACACGCTTGGCCTGCCCATCGTGGGGCACCTGGAGGCCTATGAGTGTGGTGGTCCCTACCTGGGCACCCCACAGCATCCGCGGCACTATGCCGGTGCCCCGGCCAGTGAACTGCTCGGCCTGTCGGCACGGCTGGTGTTCCCGAACGGAGCCGATGAGACTGGTTGGTATCGGGGCCACGGCGAGGACGACCTGCAGCGTGCCGCCCGCGGGGCCCGGGTGATCACCGGCCTGCGCGAGCGTTACGGGGGCCAGGACGTGCTGGTGGGTCTGGTGTGCCATGAGTGGATCAGTCAGTACCTGATCAGGGCGAGCCTGGGCTTTGATGCACCGGATGGCCTGGCCGAGCCCTGGTTGAGCCTGAACAACACCGGTACGGTGCTGATTGACTTCGATCAGCCCGTGCCGGTAACCGAGATTGCCCATGGTGGAGGTGAGCTCGAGCGGGTGCTCGCCTGGCACAACAACACCCGCCATTTGGACATCGAGCAGTTGTCTGGTTGATGCGGCATGGAATAGCTGCAGCCGCGAAGATGTTGGCACAGGTGTAGACAGCGGCCGTTCTGGCGGCCGTCAGGACAGTGTTTGGAAAGGCTTCACATGACTAACAACCCGTTCTCGCTGGGCACCATGCCCACTGGTATCCAGTTGGACGCGCCGCAGGGCGGGACCGTGTCGGTTGGCCATGAACCCGAGGTTGACCAGCAGGTACGCAATGTGATCATCATCGGCAGTGGCCCTGCGGGCTATACCGCGGCCATCTACGCCGCTCGCGACGGACTGGAGCCGCTGGTGCTGGAGGGCTCCATCGACGTTGGCGGGGCGTTGATGACCACCACAGATGTCGAGAACTACCCGGGGTTCCCCGAGGGCGTGCAGGGCCCCGAGCTGATGACCAACATGCGTGAGCAGGCTGCGCGCTTCGGTGCCGAACTCATCACTGATGATGCGGTGTGGGTCGACCTGACCGGAGATATCAAACAGGTCGAAGATTCGGAAGGCAATATTTACCAGGCAAGGGCCGTCATCCTGGCGATGGGTTCGGGATATCGGAAACTCGGACTGCCGGAGGAAGAGGTTTACTCGGGCAAGGGCGTCAGTTGGTGTGCGACCTGCGATGGCTTCTTCTACAAGGGCAGGAACATTGCTGTCGTGGGCGGCGGCGACTCGGCCGCAGAGGAGGCCACCTTCCTCACCCGTTTCGCCGACAAGGTGACCCTGATCCACCGGCGGGACGAGCTCCGGGCGTCCAGGATCATGGCCGACCGGGTGCTGGCCAACCCGAAGATCACCCCACTGTGGAACCACGTGGTAACCGGGATGACCGGTGGAGGGACCCTGGACGCGCTGGCCGTGCAGAACACCCAGACCGGCGAGACCAGTGAACTGGAGGTCGACGGCCTGTTCGTCGCGATCGGCCACGACCCGCGCTCACAGCTGGTTGCGGGCCAGGTTGACGTGGATTCGGCCGGCTATGTGTTGGTCGACGGGAGCTCAACCCGCACCAGCCTGCCGGGTGTGTTCGCCTGCGGCGACCTGGTGGACAACGTCTACCGACAGGCGGTCACAGCCGCAGGTACCGGCTGTCGCGCAGCACTGGACGCCGAGAAGTACCTCGAGGCCCTGGCTGATGCCCCCGCTCGTGCCGAGGCGCTGGTCTGACCAGTCCGTTGGGTCCATTACGATCGTTTGTGAACAAGATCCGACGAGAGGACGTTGCCCGCATGTCAGTCATCGACGTAACCGATGCCACCTTCGAAAACGAAGTACTCAAGGCCGACAAGCCGGTGCTCGTCGACTACTGGGCCGACTGGTGTGCACCTTGCCGCCAGTTGAGCCCGATCGTCGAAGAACTAGCCAGGGTCTACCGCGACCGCATGGTCTTCGCCAAGCTCGACACAAATGCCAACCCCGCGGTGCCCACCGCACAGGGGGTCATGGCGCTGCCGACCCTCCAATTCTTCCGCAATGGCCAGGTCGTGCAGTCCCTGCAGGGTGGCAAGACCAAAGCCGCCCTGATCAAGGCGATCGAGGGAGTCCTCGAGTAGAGATAGCGTTTTGGCTGTTTGTCGATACAGCGGCATATCGTCCAGCCGCTTTATCGACCAAGCAGTTCCATGATCCGATCCAGGTCGGAGACGTCAGCAAATTCGATGGTCAGGCGCCCCTTGCGGGCGCCGACCTGTACCTGGACCCTGGTATCGAGCCGCTCTGCCAGCGATGAGGCATGCGCCTGTGCCTCGATCGAAACGGTATTCACCCGGCGGATGCGCCGCGATCTCTCTTCAGTTGGATCCAGGTTCATCTGGCTTGCGGCCTCTTCGGCCGACCGCACCGACATGCCTTCAGCGACAATCCGCTGGGCCAGTTGTTCCTGGGAGAGCGGGTCGGTGAGCATCAGGACAGCCCGCGCATGCCCAGCTGACAGGACCCCAGCAGCCACCCGGCGCTGCACCGAGGACGGCAAACCCAGTAGCCGCAACGTATTTGAGATGTGTGGACGCGACCGCTTGATGCGGGCGGCAAGCTCTTCCTGGGTGCATCCGAAGTCATCCAGCAACTGCTGGTAGGCAGCCGCCTCTTCCAGTGGGTTCAGTTGGGTGCGATGCAGGTTTTCCAGCAGGGCGTCCCGGAGCAGGTCCTCATCCTCGGTGGCCCGCACAATCGCCGGGATGACCTCAAGCCCGAGGTCCTGGTGGGCACGCCAACGCCGCTCACCCATGATGAGTTCGTAACCTGTCCCCGCCCTACGCACAACGATCGGTTGCAGCAGGCCGACCTCACTGATTGATTCGGCCAACTCGGCCAGAGCGTCCGGGTCGAAATCCTGTCGCGGCTGTTGCGGATTGGGGACGATCTCGTCCACAGGCAGTTCTGCGAAGTAGGAGCCGTCGGGCATCGGAGCCGAGGTGACACGTCGCTGGCTGGCAGGATCGTGCTCGTCAATCTCGGTGCGCTGGAACAACTCACCCAACCCACGCCCCAGACCCCCTGGTCGTGCTGCACTCATGACTGACTTTCCCTCCGAGCCTGGTATTCGACTGATCCTGCTCCGCGTTGTGCGATTTCAGTAGCTGCCTTGCGGTACGCCTTAGCCCCCACAGAAGCAGGATCGTAACCGAAGATGGTTGATCCATAGCTGGGCGCCTCGCTCAGGCGCACCGAGCGCGGTATCAGTGTCAGCAAGGTTTGCTCCGGGAAGTGTTCTCGCACCTGCTGGCCCACCTGCGCCGAGAGCTTGGTTCGGGCGTCGAACATCGTGAGCAGCACCGTGCTGAGCTCCAGACCCGGGTTCAGTTCTTCACGCACCAGTTGGATGGTGCGCATCAACTGGGTGACACCTTCCAGTGCGTAGTACTCACACTGGATCGGGATGAGGATCTCACTGGCAGCAACCAGACCGTTCAGCGTCAGCAAACCGAGCGAGGGCGGGCAGTCGAAGATGACGTAGTCGACCTCGTGGTTCTTCAGGTAGCTTCGGACGGCTCTGATCAATCGCTGCTCGCGGGCAACCTGCGGTACGAGTTCGATCTCTGCACCGGCCAGGTCAATAGTGGCTGGGACGACCGTGAGGGTTTCCGCTTCGGGTGACTGTTGCACCACTTCAGCGATCGGCGTGCGTTGCAGCAAGACTTCATAGGTACCCGGCACGCCCGTGGTGTGTTCAATTCCCAGTGCGGTGCTCGCATTGCCCTGCGGATCGAGGTCGAAGAAGAGCACTCGCAGGCCCCCGCGTGCCAACGCCGAGGCAATATTTACCGCCGTTGTGGTCTTGCCCACCCCGCCCTTCTGGTTGGCCACCACAATCATCCGGGTGGTCCTTGGCCGGGGCAAGGATTCGGTTTCACGTGAAACATTCTGTCTCGTTATGGTCGATGCCACCGTCAGGCTCCTCTCGACCACCAGGGGTGGTCAACAGCTATGGTCTCAAGGACGACACAACTCCGCATCGGCGTTTCACGTGAAACGCCGGGGCCGAACACGCACGACATAAGTTGGTTCGGCACTACCGGGCACCCACACGTCCAGTACCTCGGCCAGCAGTCTATCCCTGTCCAGCGCTGAAGTTGCGTCCGCCACTTCGTCGACGACGGAACTGCCCTTGATTGCCAACAGTTCGCCATGCTGGACGAACAGGTGCCGAGTCCAGTCGATCAGCTTCGGCAACCGGGCCACTGCGCGGGCGGTCACGACTTCGAAGAATCCGCTGAGATCTTCGGCCCGCGCCCGCACCACCTGCACCCGATCATCGAGACCCAGTTCGGTAACCACCCCGGAAAGGAAATCTGCCCGCCGGAGCAATGATTCGACAAGAGTCACCTGGACGTCTGGCCGGGCGATTGCGATGGGGATACCTGGCAGGCCGGCCCCGCTTCCGATGTCGGCGACCCGAGCGCCATCCGGGATGAACTCGAGAACGGCAGTACTGTTCAACACGTGCCTGTCCCAGATCCGGTCTGCTTCACGTGGGCCGAGAAGTCCCCACTCGATACCTCGACTTGCCAATATGTCGACATATCGAGTTATCTCTTTAAGACCTTTGCGGAAGATCGCCTCGGCTTCCTGGGGACGAGACAACGTCACTCGACCTTGCTGATCACGACCCGACGGTTCGGTTCGGTTCCCTCGGACTCACTGTGCAGGCCGGCGCTGGCCGCGACATCGTGCACGATCTTGCGTTCGAAGGGATTCATCGGCGCCAGACGCACCGGCTCGCCGGTCTGCTTGACCTCGACGCTGGCCTCGGTGGCCAGCCCCTGAAGTTCCGTGCGGCGCTTCTCGCGGAAGGCAGCGACGTCCAGCATCAGCCTGCTGCGCTTGCCGGTCTCGGTCATCACAGCAAGCCTGGCAAGTTCCTGCAGTGCCTCCAGCACCTCACCATTGCGTCCGACGAGCACTTCACTGTCGGTCACGATCGAGACATGGGCCCGCTCACCCTCGGTATAGATGTCGATATCGCCGTCCAGGTCGGCGATCTCCAGCAACTCTTCGAGGTAATCGGCTGCGATATCGCCTTCGTGATCCAGGGGATCCAGCGGCGCATCTGCTACGGCCGGTGTCGAATCCTCAACCTCGGCGCTGATCTGCTCAGTATCCATGTGATGGTTCTCCTTGGGGGACGCCTCTTGGCGTCCGACGTGGGCAGCCGGCTGCCCGGTCAATTCTTCTTCTTGCGCTGGGCCCGCGAGCTGCGTTGCACCTGCTGACGTTCGACGACCTGCTTGCCGTCCTCCCTGCGGACGGTCTGACGGTTCACGCCCTGTCGCTCCACCTTTGCGGGGCTGCCGTCGGCGGACTTGCCAGGGGACCTGGCGGCTGAGCTGCTGGGACGCTTGCGTGCCTTGTCGGCCCGCTTGCGTTCGATCTCCTTGGGGTTCTTCCCCTTCGCCTCCATCCGCTCTTCCCACTCGATGTAGGCGGGGGTGCCCGGGGTGGGGTAGTTGCGGATGATGATGTACTGCTGAGCCAGCGTCCACAGGTTCGAGACCATCCAGTAGACCAGCACGCCGATCGGGATCTGGGGGCCGATGAAGACGTACATCAGCGGCATCATGTACAGCATCATCTTTTGCTGTTGCCCCATCGGGCCCTCGAGGGCGGTGGGGGGCATATTGCGGCGCATCATGTGCATCTGCTGGAAGAACAGCAGCGCCGTCATGGCCAGCACCAGGACCAGGGCGAGCCACTGGGTCGCACCGAAACCGTCACTGATCGGCCAGAAGGTGCCCGAAAGCTGGGCACCGAACAAGGAGGCCTGGCTCAACGATTCGACCAGGTCAGGGTTCTTGACGAACCAGTGACCCAGCGCGTTCCCCTTCGAGGCACCATAGAGCACCCGGTAGAGACCCCAGAAGATCGGCAGCTGGATCAACAGGGGCACACAGCTCGCCGTTGGGCTGACGCCTTCCTCGTTGTACAGCTTCATTGTTTCCTGACCGAGCCGCTCCCGGTCCGAACCGTACTTGGACTGCAATTCGGCGATTCGGGGCTGCAACGCCTGCATGGCCCGCGACGAATTGAGCTGCTTGGCGTACAGCGGCATCATCACCGTGCGGATGATCACAGTCAGGGTGATGATCGACAGGGCCCAGGTTGCGCCCGAGTCAGCGCCGAGCAGCGGAGAGATCAGAGTGTGGGCCAGCACCAGGATGCCTGAGACACCCCAGTAGAGCGGCTGCATGATCGCGCTGCCGATCTTGCCCAATTCCTGCCAGATGTTCAGGATCTGCATCGGATCCATCAGGACGACACCTCATTAACGTTTGAACCGGCCGCCTCGGCGGGTGCCGCCGGCGTTGAGTGGATTGACCCGAATCTTTCGGGGTGCTCTGCCATCTCCGCCTCCAGTGCCGACCCGGGCACCGGATCGAAACCACCGGCTGCCCAGGGATGGCAGCTCGCGATCCGGCGGATGGTCAGCCATGCACCGCGCACGGCACCGTGCCGGCGCAGGGCCTCCAGACCGTAGGTGGAGCAAGACGGGTAGTACTTGCAGACATCGCCATAGAGCGGCGATATCAGTTTGCGCCAGGCCAGCACGAACCCGATCATCAGGTACTTCATGCCGGCACCCCCAGCCGTGCCAGGCTCGTCTGCCAGGCCTTCGCCAGGTCGCTGGCCAGCGGTTGGGTCTGGTCCGCGGCAGCGGGCAGTGCCCGCACCACTACCTGCAGTCCAGCCGGTGCAGCTTCCAGCATTGGCAACACAAGATGACGCAACCGGCGCTTGACCCGGTTGCGTACCACGGCGTTGCCCACCCTCTTGGAGACCACGAAACCTACCTGCACCTGTTCGGCCGGGTTCCGACTGGCGTGCACCACGACTGTCGGACGCCTGGCGCGCACCCCGTCCCGGACCGTTGCGTTGAATTGTTCAGACGAACGCATCCGGACCGGCCCGGGCAGCATGTCTCAGGCCGAGAGTTCGGATCGGCCCTTGCGGCGCCGTGCAGAAAGGATGGCGCGGCCCGCGCGGGTGCGCATCCGCGCGCGGAAGCCATGGGTGCGAGAGCGCCGGCGATTGCTCGGTTGGAAGGTGCGCTTGCTCAAGGGAAGTCTCCGTCGTTCGTTCTTCGTGCATGCTTCGGTCGAAGCAGATCAGGGGCCATCATCCCAGCTGCGTGCGGCCTTGGCCACAAACGTCAGCGCTGGAGGCAACGGCTCACCAATATTACGTCACTGCCCGACTGAACAGCAAAAAGGGCACTGAAGTAGACTGTGGGGGCGCGTCCAGCCGACACGCCGAAGGGGGGCGGAATCAGCAGTCAATCCGCTTGCGCGTCTGGCTCCAACTGGCTAGCGTCTTCGTTTCAGGCCAGACTCTCCGTGAACGGGTTATCCACAGGCCATGCGACCACCCCGGGCCAGTAACCGACCGCAAATGTGGAGAAACCTGTGGATAAGCAGCCCGCGGGGTGGATATCTCGCTGCGGCGGCTGCGTTGATCCGGTATCGACAGTTTGGGCATTGGCAAGGAAGTGGGATCGGGTGGCTTCAAACGGGCAGGTTGACCAGGCGCTGACGACCGCTTGGCGGAATATGTTGAGCGCTTCGGACCCGACCTCGCGTGCCTGGTTGAATTCAGCCCACCCGGTTATCCTCAGCGAATCAGTGGTGATGATCAAGGTCCCCAGCGAGTTCGCTCGCGGCCGGATCGAGAACCACCAGCGTTCCCAGATCGAGGATGCGCTGTCCGACGCCTTCCACCGACCGATGCAGTTGGTGGTCACTGTCCACCCCGATATGGAACTTGAACTGGGGGCACCTGACCCGCCCCCAGTGGTCGAGGTCGAATCGACCGAACTCATCCGGCGCCCTGATGCGCCGGTCAGCATCGTCCACGAAGAACCCCCGGCCACTCCGGCAGCCGAACCGCCGACCGTCGCCCGCGCCTCCGGTGACCGGCTGAACCCGAAGTACACCTTCGACAATTTCGTCATCGGTGCGTCCAACCGCTTCGCCCACGCCGCGGCGGCCGCAGTGTCGGAGAACCCCGGCAAGGCCTATAACCCGTTGATGATCTACGGCGAATCAGGCCTGGGCAAGACCCACCTGCTGCATGCGATCGGTCACTATGCCCGCGACTACTTCACCAATGCCGAGGTCAAGTACGTCAGCACTGAAGAATTGACCAACGACTTCATCAACGCGATCTCGGAGAACCGCACTGCCGCCTTCCGCCGCAGTTACCGCGACGTGGACGTGCTGCTGATCGACGATATCCAGTTCCTCGAATCGAAGATCCAGACCCAGGAAGAGTTCTTCCACACCTTCAACACCCTGCACAACGCCCAGAAGCAGATCGTGATGACCTCCGACCGGCCACCGAAGGCACTCGAGGCACTCGAACCACGCCTGCGCAGCCGCTTTGAGTGGGGCCTGATCACCGACATCCAGCCCCCCGACCAGGAAACGCGCCAGGCCATCCTCAAGCGCAAGGCTGCCGCCGACAAACTCTCGGCACCACCAGCGGTACTTGAGTTCATCGCCTCGCGGATCAAGACGAACATCCGCGAATTGGAGGGCGCACTGATCAGGGTGACGGCCTTCGCGTCGCTGAACCGGCAGGAAATCGACCTCAACCTGGCCGAAGTGGTGCTCAAGGACCTCATCCCGATGGGTGCCGAGGCCGAGGTGACCGCCCCGATAATCATCAACGAGACCGCGAACTACTTCGGGATCGACCGCGAGGACCTCATCGGTCCCTCGCGCACCCAGACCCTGGTGACTGCCCGGCAGATCGCGATGTACCTGTGCCGCGAGTTGACCGACCTCTCGTTGCCCAAGATCGGGCAGGAATTCGGCGGCAAGGACCACACCACCGTGATGTATGCCGACCGCAAGATCCGCCAGCTCATGCGCGAACGCCGCAGCGTGTTCAACCAGGTCACCGAGCTGACCAACCGGATCAAGAACACCCACTCGTGACGTTTCCACAGCTCCTGTGGAAAACCCGGTTTGGCTGTGGAAATCGCCGACGTCGTCTTGGGAGGGAATGTGAGTACCGTCTGGGATAATTCAGACCGTCCACAGCTGCATGGGCCCCGCCGCACCACCCATCCACACCTGTTCCACACCCTCATCGTTTGACTGACAAGGCGGAACACCGGTTATCCACAGAATCCACAGCAGTGACTACTACTGTGACAGATACATATCTACTTCCTTCCTAAAAGTAGGGCATGTGGGTAACTCACCCGGGCATGGCCCACAGCACCGCTTCAGCGATCAACGTGGATATGATGCGGGGAGACTGTCCCCTCCGGACGCACTGAACGGTTCACCGTCGCACCTGCGCCCGCCCGTGGACGCCGCCTGACTGCCCTGTCGACGTGAGGATTTGCATAGTGAAGATTCGCATGGAACGCGATGTCATGGCCGAAGCTGTGGCCTGGGCTGCTCGCAGCCTGCCGAGCCGCCCCAGCGTCCCGATCCTGGCCGGCCTGCTGATCAAGGCGGACGCGGATGGTGTCACTATGAGTAGTTTCGATTACGAGACAAGTGCCCAGGTGCAGGTCGAGGCTGAGGTCACCGAAGAGGGGCAGGCGCTGGTTTCAGGCAAACTGCTGGCCGACATCGCGCGCAGCCTGCCAAACAAGGCGGTCGAGTTGACTGCTGACGCCGTGCGCGCCGAACTGGTCTGCGGCCCGGCTCGTTTCACCCTGCAGATGCTCCCGGTCAACGAGTACCCGACCCTGCCCGAGATGCCCACTGCCACCGGCGAGATCGCCTCGGACGCATTCTCCAGGGCAATCCAGCAGGTGGTTGTGGCTGCCGGCCGCGACGAGTTGTTGCCTGTATTCACCGGTGTCCGGGTCGAAATCGACGGCGACACCCTGTCGCTGCTGGCCACTGACCGCTACCGGATGGCGCTCAAGGAGCTGCCCTGGCGGCCAGCCAGCAGCAGCGCAGAGGGTGCCGCACTGGTGCCGGCCCGGGTGCTGAGCGAGGCAGCCCGTTCGATGGCGGCCGGCGAGACAGTAACCGTGGCGCTGGCCAGCACCGATGCCGGTGAGGGCCTGATCGGTCTCGAAGGGCAGAGTTCAGGCACTACCCGCCAGCTCACCACCCGGCTGCTCGGCGGTGAGTTCCCCAAGGTGCGACACCTGATGGATATCAAGGCGACTGTTGCAGTGCGCTGCAGGACCGACGAGATCATCGACTCGGTCAAGCGGGTGGCCCTGGTCGCAGAACGCAATAGCCCCCTGCGCATGCTCATCAGTGACGACCAGATCGCTCTTGAAGCGGCCACCGGTGACCAGGCGCAGGCCTCCGAGGCGGTCGCCGCGCAGGTCGACAACGTGGCCGGCGGCGAGCTGGCGCTGACCGCAGCCGGCTTCAACCCGCACTACCTGACCGAAGCGCTGTCGGCGATCGACACGCCGTTTGTGCACTTCGCGTTCACTGCGGCTGGCAAGCCCTGCCTGGTGCAGGGCCTGGCCGAGATCGACGGTGACCCGGTCGATGACTACAAGCACGTCATCATGCTGATGCGGCTGCCCGCCTGAGTCCTTCGCGGCGGCGCGGTCGGTGCCGCAGCCTAAGCTGGCAGGCATGTTCGTCTCACGCCTGGAACTGCACCAGTTCCGCAACTATGCCGAGGCGCAGGTGCGCCTCGAACCAGGCGTGACGATCTTCCAGGGCGCCAACGGGCAGGGCAAGACCAACCTGGTCGAGGCTGTGGAGTACCTGTCCCGGCTGGGTTCGCACCGGGTCAGCTCCGATTCCCCGCTGGTCAAGGCCGGGTGTGAACAGGCGGTGGTTCGCGCCGAAGTGGTGGCCGGCCGCGACGATCCCCGGATGCTGCTGCTTGAACTCGAGATCAACCCCGGCCGATCCAACCGGGCTCGCATCAACCGCGCGGTACTCCCGCGCTCGGCAGATCTGCTGGGGGCCCTGCGCACCGTCGTCTTCTCGCCGGAAGACCTGTCGGTGGTCAAGGGCGACCCGGCAGCCCGCCGGGGGTTCCTGGACGACCTGGTGATCAGCCGCTGGCCCCGCATGCTGGGGGTCAAACAGGATTACGACAAGGTGCTCAGACAGCGCAACGCACTGCTCAAGTCGCTGCTGGGTACCAGGATCGATGATGAGGCGGAGTTCACCCTGCAGGTCTGGGATACCCAGCTCGTCGGGCTGGGCAGTGAGTTGCTGGCGGCCCGGCTGGACACCCTGGCCGAAGTGCTGGAGCCCACCCGGGCGGCCTATGCGGCGATCGCCCCGGTGAACAACCAGGCCAATGCGGTCTACCGCTGCGGGTTCGAGCTGCCCACTGATGCCGCCGAGTTGCCGGCGGCGTATTCAGCTGCACTCACCCAGCGGCGCAGGGAAGAGTTCGCCCGGGGTTTGACGCTGGTGGGTCCGCACCGCGACGACCTGCTGCTGTCGATCGGTGACCTGCCGGCCAAGGGTTATGCCAGCCACGGTGAATCGTGGTCGTTGGCGCTGGCAATGCGATTGGGTGCCTTCGACCTGCTGCGGGCCGACGGCATCGAGGCGGTGCTGATCCTGGACGACGTATTCGCCGAACTGGACGCCACGCGCCGCGAGCGGCTGGCCCTGGCTGCCCGGGATGCAGAGCAGGTGCTGGTCACTGCTGCCGTCGCGGCTGATGTTCCCCAGCTACTATCAGGGACACGTTTCGAGGTGCACGCTGGGCAGATCACCCCACCGGAGGTGGCCGATGAGTGATGGTTTGGACGACGAAGCCACCACTGCTGACGGTGTGGGCGTATTCCCCGAACTTGTGGTCGACGAAGAACACGACCCGCTGGGTGTCGAGGTCGCGGTCCGGGTCTCCCGTGCGGTGGCCGGCATCCTGCCCGCACCACGTGGGGTCGCCAGGCGGCGTCCGAGTGGTGCCGAGGTGACTGAGCAGCGTTCCGGCCCGGCAGCTGACGACCGCGATCCGAAGCTGCTCAGTGCCGCCATCAATGAGGTGGTGGCCAGGCGCGGCTGGAGCACCGAGCTCGGGGTGCGCCGGGTGCTCGCCCGGTGGCCACAGATCGTCGGGCCGGTCAACGCCCAGCACTGCCACCCCACTGCCTTCGCCGATGGGGTGGTGCAGGTGCGGGCAGAATCCACGACCTGGGCTACCGCACTACGCCAACTGGCACCACAGGTGGTGGCCCGGTTGAACGAAGAACTCGGTGCGGGGACGGTGCAGCGCATCGAGGTGCGTGGGCCGGCAGCGCCCACCTGGAAACATGGCATCAGATCGGTTCGGGATGGCCGTGGGCCGCGGGATACCTACGGCTGACCACCCCTGATGGTCGGATTGTCGGCATGGTGGCGGCACTTCGCTGCCCTGGGCAGCCAAACCTGGCGGGTTTGGCGCACAGCCCTGCCCAGGTTGCTCATTGTGTGGGTCACTGGCTGGCTGATCTACCAGGCCTCGATCGAATTGACCGCCCCCATCCAGGAAACCCATCCCTGGCCGGCGGTGATCATCTTCAGTGTTGGCCTGGTCTGCCACCTGGCCTGCATCATCATCGGGATCCGCCTGGCCGGTGAACCGGCCGGCCTGTGGGAAAAACTGCCGGCGGCTGCTGCCTGCGTCGGGCGCGACGAGCCCCTGCTCAAGGTGGTCAGCATCTCACTGCTGCCGTTCGTGGGTGTCTACGCCGCCTTCGGCGGAATCGAGCAGGCCACGTACTCGCTGTACATATCTGGCGCACTGGAGTCCACCGCAGTGCTGAACCCGCAGTCGGCGACCACGCTGCTCGACCCGCGCACCGCCCAGCAGCGGCTGGTGATCGGTGCTGTCCTGCTGGGCTGCTATCTGCTGCGTCGCGGGCTGGAGGCCGCCGCTGACCGCACCGGGCGTTGGCTGTTCGGGCTGCTTGGCGCCCTGGTCGAGGGCTTCTTCTCGGTGGTGCTGGTTTTCGGCGGTGCCCGGATGCTGGGCGACCTGGGTGCCTGGTTGCGCAGCCGCGTCTTCTACGGGTGGTTGCTGGATGCGGGTGCGGCTGTGCTGGCCTGGCTCGGTGAGTTCCACCTGGTCATTCCCCGGGCGCTGTTCAGCGCGTGGGAGTTCACCGCCACGGTTGCCTGGCCGTTACTGGTCGATGCGCTGCTGCAACCGCTGCTGTGGCTGGCGGTGGCCGGGCTGGTTTTCGGCACGTACACCCTGTCGGTTGCAGAACTGTGGCAGCGGGCCGACGAACGCGATGCGCTGGGTGCCCAACTGCGCCGCAACCGGTGGCTGCACCGGCTGCAGCAGCGCGCCGTGCATGCCTCCAGCGGGAGTCGCCGGGTGATGCTGCAGTTCATCGACGCCTTCGTCAGCGACCTGGAGGGCCGCGTCGTCCCGTTCGTCCAGTCGATGCGCCATGTGTTGCGGGTCGGGCTGCCATTCGTGGGTGCCTATGCCCTGATCTATGCCTTGGTCAGCGGGTTGCAGACGCTGGCCTTCTACATTCCGATGAAGCTGATCGGTGGCCACTCCTTCAACTTCTGGCGCCAACTCGAGCCCGTGATGGAACTGGCTGGCGGGGTGCTCGCCGAACCGCTGCGGATGAGCCTGCTTGCGGTTGCGATGACCGCAACCCTGGTGGTGAACCGGCCGGCCGGGCCACCACTGGCGATCGGGCGGGCCTTGACGGCCCTGGTGACGCTGGCCAGCCTGCTGGCCGCTGGCGGGGTGGTCTGGCTGGCCGACTGGGACGCGCAGGTCGACTCCCGGCAGGTGAGCGCCGGTGCTGCTGGCGAGCTGATCAGTGGCCAGCCGATGCGGGTCACCGGGCTCAGCGCGGGCCGGCAGTTGAGCCTGGGTGGCACCGAGTATCCAGGTCTGCGCACAGATGCACTCTTCCTGGGCGTCATGTTCGAGGCCGAGACCACCCATGTGCGTCCCGTCCGAACTGTGGAGTGTGACCTTTGGGCCCCGCTGGACGATGGCGGCTGGGCACGGGTCCTGCCTGCGAACGACCGGTTGAAGGCCACCGGTCAGTTGGGGTTCACGGTGCGTGGCATGTTCGTCTTCGAACGTCCCGCTGACGGTCTGGTGGGCAGCCAGTTGCGTTGCCGTCCCTATTCGTTCTACCTGTTCTACGAACCCGAACTGGTCTTCGACCTGGGCATCGACCAGGCCCGTCAGGCCCAACTCGGCACCCGGGACGGTGTGCTGCACGTCCCCGCTGACGTGGAGGAGTTGCCATGAGTGGGCGCAACCAGCGCTTGTGGTGGGGCCTGGTGATCATCGTGCTGGCGGTGGCGCTCGGCTACTGCGCGTGGTTTGCCCGTGACCTGCTGGGTGGCCAGGCGCAGTTGGCACCGGGCCAGACATTCACCGACCGGCGCGGTGTCAGCTACACGGTGCTGGCTCGTGAAGAGCTGACCGAGATGGCCGGGTACACCTTCGGCGAGGACAATGTGGCTGCACCCGGCACGGTCTTCCTGCGCTACACCGTGGCCATCGACAACTACTCCTTCGACGAGACCGACGACTATTCCACCGTCTGCACCTTTGACCTGGCCAACACCCACGGTCATTTCTGGCAGGCCAGGACCTTCGTCGACGAGACGCGGCCGGCGTCCTGTGCCGTGGATGCCGACCAGGTCACCGGTTCGCAGCTGGTCTACCAGGTCTTCCAGGTGCCCGAGGCGATGCTCGACCAGGTCGCGGGCCTGGCGTTGACCAGCCCGCCGAGGGGTTCGGCTCCGGTCATCAGTGAGGCGCCCGGCGCCTAGGTGTCGCGGCTGGCCCACTCGACTGGCAGTTCGACCCAGTAGCCGCTCGTCGCCGGCTGCCAGGTCTTTGAAACATCCGCGTCGTTGGAGACGATGCTCGGATCAGCGAATTCAAACTGCGGCAGAATCACCCGGATCGTGCGTGGCCTGGGTTCATCGGGCATCTCGAAGCGGAAGATGCACGGTACCGGCGGGACACCGGGTGCCAGGTCTGCCCGGTCCTTCTCGTAGGCGGTGGCGGTCTGGCCAAGCGACAGCACAGTGTTCTGCGAGATCACATTTTCTTGCCCGTCAGGCCGGTGGTATGCGATGACGGCATCGGTGAGCCTGCCACGCAGCCCCAGGGACGATGAATCAAGTGCCAGTTGGCAGGTGGTGTGCACCTCGACGTACTGCTCGAATTCGTAGTGCCGGGCATTGAGGGGGCGGATGTCGACCGGGCCGAGCTGCAGAACCTCACCGGGTTGCCGCTCAACGAAGGCCTGGCGGGGTTCGAAACCACCGACTGCGGCCACGTAGCCGGCCAGCAACGCAGCCAGTCCTGCGATCAGCCCAAGCAGCTTCGCTGCGGTCGGCACCCTCATGCCGGCCAGTCTATGAGGGGCCGCACCGCCGGGTCGAAAACCCCGTCCCGGTATGGGACCGCCTAACTAGGGCCCAAACGCGTCCAGAGCGCGGTCTGGGCCCGCAGATCGGCAACCGGGGCTCACCGCGACCTCGCCCACTGGGTAATAGGGCGCCTGGATGGTAGGATTTCGAAGTTGGGACGAGTCCTGGATTTACGGGCCCGTGAGGCACGATGCCCACCGCCCGCGCGGCGGTTCCGAGCGTGATGAAGGAGCTGCAGCCGGTGACTGATCTGGCAAATTCGACCGACCAGTTGGGCGACTCGAACGACGAGCTGGATGCCACCGGCGATCTCGACATCGAACTCAGCGACGAGGGTGCCTCCATGCACGCCGAGGGCGAGTACGGTGCCGACCAGATCCAGGTGCTTGAGGGTCTGGAGGCAGTACGCAAGCGTCCGGGCATGTACATCGGCTCCACCGGTGAACGCGGCCTGCACCACCTGGTGTACGAGATCGTCGACAATTCGGTTGATGAGGCCCTGGCCGGTTATTGCGACACCATCAAGATCGAACTGCTGGATGGCGGCGGTTGCCGGGTCAGCGACAACGGTCGTGGCATCCCGGTCGCACTCCACCCGGTGGAAGGCGTGTCCAGCCTGACCCTGGTGTTGACGGTGCTGCACGCCGGCGGCAAGTTCGGCAACGGCGGTTACAAGGTTTCCGGTGGCCTGCACGGCGTGGGTAGCTCGGTGGTCAATGCACTGAGCGCCAGGATGGTCGCCGAGGTGAAGCGCGACGGCTACCGCTGGCGGCAGAGCTTCACCCTGGGTGCGCCCGACGCCCCGGTCGCCCAACTCGAACCGACTGACGAGACCGGCACCACGATCACGTTCTTCCCCAGCCCCGACATCTTCGAGTCCACCAACTTCAATTACGAGACGCTGTCCACCCGGCTACGCGAGATGGCCTTCCTGACCAAGGGCCTGCGCATCGAGATCACCGACCTGCGCAAGGATCGGGTCGATGAAGAGGGCACCCACGTCGGTGATGAGTTCCATTACGAGAACGGTCTGGTCGATTTCGTGCGCTACCTGCAGGGCAGCCGCGAGCCGCTGAGCAGCATCATCGATGTCGAGGCCCACTCCAACGAAATGGCGATGGGCGTCGAACTGGCGATGCAGTGGAATACCGGTTACGGCAACTCGATGCACACCTTCGCCAACACCATCAACACCCACGAGGGCGGCACCCACGAGGAGGGCCTGCGCGCCGCACTCACCACCACGATCAACAAGTGGGGTGAGTCCTGGGGGCTGATCAAGAAGCGCGAGGACCGGGTCAGCAACGAGGATATTCGTGAGGGCCTGACCGCGATCCTGTCGATCAAGCTGGGTGAGCCGCAGTTCGAGGGCCAGACGAAGACCAAGCTCGGCAATACCGAGGCCCGCAGCTTCGTCCAGAAGGTCGTCAACGACCGGCTCAGTGACTGGCTGGAACGCAACCCGGCCGAGGGTAAAGAGATCATCCGCAAGTCGATCGCGGCCGCATCGGCCCGGATCGCCGCCCGCAAGGCCCGCGAGGCAGCCCGGAGCCGCAAGGGCCTGCTCGGTGGTGGTGGGCTGCCCGGCAAGCTGGCCGACTGTTCCTCCACCAATCCCGAGGAGTGCGAGGTCTTCATCGTCGAGGGTGACTCGGCCGGTGGCTCGGCCAAGGGTGGCCGTAACCCCCGCATCCAGGCGATTTTGCCGCTACGGGGCAAGATCCTGAATGTCGAGAAGGCCCGCATCGATCGCATCTGGGCCAACCGTGAGGTCGAGGCGATCATCAGTGCGCTGGGCACCGGTGTGCACGATGACTTCGACATCAACAAGCTGCGCTACCACAAGATCATCCTGATGGCTGACGCTGATGTCGACGGCTCGCACATCCGCACGCTGCTGTTGACGCTGCTGTTCAGGTTCATGAAGCCGCTGATCGACCAGGGCTACGTCTACCTGGCCCAGCCCCCGTTGTATCGGTTGCGGTGGACCAATGCCCCGCACGAACTGGCCTATACAGATGCCGAACGTGACGCCCTGCGCGATGCCGGTCGGGCGGCTGGCAAGAAGCTGCCGCAGATCAACCCGATCCAGCGCTACAAGGGTCTGGGTGAGATGGACGCCCAGGACCTGTGGGAAACCACCATGGATCCCGATGGCCGGATCCTGCTCCAGGTGACCCTGGATGATGCTGCCCGGGCCGACCAGATGTTCTCGATCCTGATGGGTGAGGACGTCGAGGAACGCCGGCAATTCATCCAGCGCAACGCCAAGGACGTCCGTTTCCTTGACATCTGATCCGCACGGGCAAGAAGGAACCAAGTAGATGACTGACATTCCCCAGGGCCCCGGCGGGCCCGAAGACGAGATCCTGGGTGGCGGGCAGTCCAGCCGTCCGGGCGGCAACCCGGTGAGTGAGGAAGCTGCAGCCGAGCAGTCGGTCGAGACGATCGCCGAGCCCCGCAAGGGCATCATCGAGCAGATCGACCTGCAGACCGAGGTGCAGAACTCCTACCTCGAATATGCGATGAGCGTGATCGTTGGCCGGGCCCTGCCGGACGTCCGCGATGGCCTCAAGCCGGTGCACCGCCGCGTCATCTACGCCATGTACGACGGTGGATACCGTCCTGACCGCGGCTGGAACAAGAGTTCTCGCGTGGTCGGTGAGGTGATGGGTCTCTACCACCCGCACGGTGACTCGGCCATCTATGACACCCTGGTGCGGCTGGCCCAGCCGTGGGTGATGCGTGGCCCGCTGGTGTCGGGGCAGGGCAACTTCGGTTCGCCCGGTAACGACCCGGCCGCGGCGATGCGCTACACCGAGTGCAAGATGGCTCCGCTGGCCATGGAGATGGTCCGCGACATCACCGAGAACACCGTCGACTTCCAGGACAACTACGACGGCCGAGAGAAGGAACCGACCGTCATGCCGGCCAGGTTCCCCAACCTGCTGGTCAATGGGTCCTCCGGTATCGCGGTCGGCATGGCGACCAATATCCCCACCCACAACCTGCGCGAGGTGGCCGAGGCGGTCCAGTGGGCGCTGCAGAACCCCGAGGCAACCGCAGAAGAGCTGCTGGAGGCAGCCATGCAGCGGGTCAAGGGTCCCGACTTCCCGACCGGCGCGCTGATCGTGGGCCGCAAGGGCATTGAGGACGCCTACCGCACTGGGCGTGGCTCGGTCACGATGCGCGCGGTCATCAACATCGAGGAGGACGCCCGCGGCCGCACCTCGCTGGTGGTCACCGAGTTGCCCTATATGTGCAACCCGGACAACCTCGCACTGAAGATCGCCGACCTGGTGAACAACGGGCGGCTAACCGGTATCGCCGACATCCGCGATGATTCGTCGGCCCGTACCGGGCAGCGGCTGGTGATCGTCCTCAAGCGGGACGCCCAGCCGCGAGTGGTGATGAACAACCTCTACAAGCACACCCAGCTGCAGGACAACTTCAGCTGCAACATGCTGGCGCTGGTCGACGAGGTGCCCCGCACTCTGCGGCTCGACCAGTTCATCAGCCACTGGGTGAACCACCAGCTTGAGGTCATCCGCCGGCGCACCCAGTACCGGCTTGATGAGGCCGAGAAGACCGCGCACATCTATCGAGGCCTGGTCAAGGCGCTGGACATGCTCGATGAGGTCATCGCGCTTATCCGGGCCTCGGCCAATTCCGAGGCGGCCAACAGGGGCCTGCAAGAACTGCTCGACATCGACGAGGTGCAGGCCCAGGCGATCCTGGACATGCAGTTGCGCCGGTTGGCGGCCCTTGAGCGGCAGAAGATCATCGACCGGTTGGCTGAACTGGAACGCCAGATCGCCGATTACAAAGAGATCCTGGCCCGGCCCGAGCGGCAGCGCGAGATCGTCTCGACCGAGCTGGGTGAGATCGTCGACAAGTTCGGTGATGATCGCCGCACCGAGATCGTGCGTTCCGACGGGGAGATGAACGACGAGGATCTCATCCCCAACGAGGAATGTGTGATCACCCTGACCAGGGGTGGTTACATCAAGCGCACCCGGATCGACCAGTACCGCATCCAGAAGCGGGGCGGCAGGGGTGTTCGCGGTGCCGCGCTGCGGGCCGAGGATGAGGTCGAGGCGGTGTTCACCGCGATGAGCCATGACTGGGTGGTCTTCTTCACCAACATGGGCCGGGCCTACCGGACAAAGGCCTGGCATGTGCCCGAGAGTGGCCGGGACGCCCGCGGCGGCCATGTTGCCGGGCTGCTCAGCTTCCTGCCTGATGAGCGCATCGCACAGGGAATCGTCCTGAGTAGTTACGAAGATGCGGAATACCTGATTTTGGCTACCCGCAAGGGACTGATCAAGAAGACCCTGTTGACGGCCTACGATTCACCCCGCCAGGCCGGGTTGATCGCCATCAACTTCCGCGATGCCGATGACGAGTTGATCGGGGCCGAGCTGTGCAATGCCGGCGACGACGTGCTGCTGGTCAGCCGCAAGGGCCAGGGTGTGCGTTTCGCTGCCGACGATGAGCAGGTGCGTCCGATGGGCCGGGTCACCTCGGGTGTTACCGGGATGCGATTCCGCAAGGGTGACGAACTGCTGAGCATGGCTGTCATCCCCGACGGCATCAACGAGGACGAGCAGTACCTGTTCACGATGACTGATGAGGGCTACGCCAAGCGCACTGCAGTGGGCGAGTTCCGCCGCCAGAACCGTGGCGGGCTCGGGGTGCGTGCGATGAAGCTCAGCAGCAACCGCGGGGCACTGGTGGCCGCGCTGGTGGTTACCGAGGAAGACGAGATCATCTCGTTCAAGGCCTCCGGCCAGGTGATCCGCAGCGCCGTGACCGATGTCACCCCGACCGGACGCGACACGATGGGCGTGATCTTCGTTGGGCTGAAGGGCGATGATGAGGTTGTCGCGGTGACGGTGAACCCTGAGCGTCCCGAGCCGGAAGAGGATCAGGACGCCACCGATGATTCCGATACCGAACCGATGAGTGCCGGCGATGACGATGCGGTTAGTCTGGGACGAGACCTGAACGAGCTGGAGGCAACCGATGAGTGACGAGCCTGAGACTGCCGTCCACGAGCGTCCCGAGGCGCCGGCCCCCGACAAGCAACCCGAGGCGTCCGCGCAGGTACGCACTGGTGCAAGCAAGGCACCGGTGGCCGCGCCACCACGCCCCGGCCAGGCTGGCCAGCGTGACCGTACCGGCACCGTGCGCACGACTGGACGCACGGTCCGCCCGGCCCGCAAGGCCCGGTTGCGGATCGCCAAGCTCGACCCGTGGTCGGTGATGAAGACGGCGCTGATGTTCTCGATCGCTGCCGCGATCATCGTGTTCGTGGCCGTGGGTCTGCTGTGGTCGGTGATCGAGGCATCTGGTGCCCTGGAGAAGCTGCAAGAGACGTTGAACGCGCTGCTGGGCAACCCTGATGGTTCGGGGCAGGTGCAGGTGAGTGCCTACATCGACAGGTGGCGGGTGCTTGGCTTCACTGCCATCGTCGCTGGCGCGAATGTGATCCTGTTGACTGCGCTGGCCACGCTGGGTGCGTTCCTGTACAACCTGTCGAGCTCGGTGCTCGGCGGTCTCGAGGTCACTCTCGCTGAGGACTGATCGACCCGGTAAAGACGCCGCACGCCCCGGGACCCGTTGGTTGGGTCCCGGGGCGTGCTGTTGGTTGTGTGGGTTACTGAAGCAGGTTCAGCGCCCAGGGGTAGTGGTAGTCCTGATCGTTGGCGGCCTTCAGGGCGGCGATGACGCCCATCACCACTGACATGACGACTGCACCGAGGATAAGCACGACGCCGAGCGGCAGCAGGATCACTGTCAGGCAGGCCAGTCCACCGGCGATGGCGGCCAACCACATGGTCACCTGGAAGTTGAACGCTTCGGCGGCGTGGGCACGGACGCTGGGTGAGCGGTCCTTGTAGATGAGCCAGGCCACCAGTGGCCCGACGATGGCCAGCCACCCGGCCGAGACGAACGATGAGATCGGCCCGGCCAGGTGGGCCAGCGTTGCGGCCATACGGGTTTCAGTGAGCGCGGGGTGGTTGTTGTTCGACATGGCTTCAGCCTTGCCCGGTAAAACCGCCCACGCAATGGCTTCCGGGGGTCGCTCAGGGAGCGTTCCGGGTCATGCCCGGCGCTTGCGCAGCACGGCCGCCAGCACAAGGTAGAGCACCAATCCGAGCCCGGCCAGCCCCGACCCGATACCGAACATGCCCCGGAACCCGACGAGCTCAACGAACCCGCCCAGGATCGAGGGGCCCAGACCGGTGCCGAGGTCGACCAGCAGGAAGAAGCTGGCGATCGCGACGGTGGCCCGGGTGGGATCGACCATGTTCAGGGTCATCGCCTGACCGCTGCTGATCAGGGTGCCGTAGCCGAAACCGAGCAGTGCGGCACCAATGAGCAGGATGCCGCCCGTCTCGGCGATTGCGGTGAGGGTGATGCCGCTCACCAGCGCGATCAGTGACGGGATCATCACAACGTTGTTGCCCAGGCGGTCCTGCAGGCGTCCGGCGGGTGGACGCAGGAATAGCATGGCGGCCGCATAGATCAGGAAGTAGAACCCGGCTGCCCGTTCCAGTGAGGTGCCGGTGGTGAACTCGTTGAGGTAGGTCAGCACCAGGCTGAAGGCGGTCGCCGACAGCAGTGCGACCAGCGCGATCGGCAGCACCCTGGGTTCGACGAAACGGGAAACCAGGCTGGGTGCCTGTTGGTGCAGTTCGGGTTTGTGCACGATCGCACCGGGCAGCTTTGTGTAGACGCTGAGCACCAGCAACAGGCCGATCAGCCCGGCGAAAGTGGTCAGCAGCAGCACCATGCGTTCGCCGCCGTCGACTCGCAGCAGGTTGAGTGAGATCAAGGGGCCAAGCCCGGTACCCAGGGCCATCCCCGAGGTGAACCAGCCGGTCCCCTCGCCGCGACGCCTGATCGGCACCTTGCTGAGGGCCACACTGGTCAGGGTGGTCGACACGAATCCGAAGGCCAGACCGTTCAGCAGGCGCAGGGCGATGAGTTCCCCGAGCGAGCCGATGATCAGGTAGGCGGCGCTGGTCAGGGCATAGGTGATCTCACCGACCAGCAGGGTGCGGCGCAGCCCGAAGCGTTCGGCTGTCGGCCCGGACGTGATGCGGGCGAGGACTGCGCCGATGAAGAACATTCCGGTGCTGAGACCGCCCTGTGCGGTGGTGGCGTCGAATGCCCGGCTCGCCAGGGTCGCCGTGGCCGAGGCCATCAGGTAGAACACCAGCGAGCTGAAGATATTTGCCAGGCAGAGTACGACGAAGGTGGGCGTCCAGAGACGTTGGCTGCTGCTCACTTGGCCTGGATCACCTGGTTGATCGGGGTCTGACCATCGGTGAAGGCGATAGTGGCCCGGCGCGGGCCCTGGGCGTCCACGACGGCCTGGATCACCAGAGCCACATTGGCGCGTGAGGTCGGTGCCGGGGCATCAGCCGTGCCCTGCGGGCCGGGGCCCGTTCGGGCGTCGATGCGGCCGGTCGGCTGGTCGATGGTCAACCGGCTGGGTCCCAGGATCGTCCAGTTGAGGCCGGTGGCGCGCAGGTAGTCATCGGCGGCGGCCTTGGCGTTTGCATAGTGGACGAACGAGTTCTCGGCCGGCACGCCATGGTCGGGGCGCGAACCGAAGTACGAAACCATCACGTACTGGGCCACCCCGGCGCTCAGTGCGGCATCCATCGAGCGGATCGCAGCATCCTGGTCGACTGCCCTGGTGCGTGCCGGGTTGCCGCCACCTGCACCGGCAGACCAGACGATGACCTGTTGGCCCTGAAAAAGCTCGGCCAAGCCAGCCGTGTCGAGTTGCTCGACGTCAGCCACCACCGGCAGTGCCCCGGTGGCTGTTACGTCCTCGCCGTGGGCGGGGTTGCGGAAGACTGAGGTGACTTCATGCCCTGACTCAATGAGCAGGGGGGCGGCTCGCAGGGCGATCTTGCCATGACCGCCAATGATCATGACTTTGGCCATCTCAGGTCTCCTCCAAAGGTAGAATTTGCTGCCCGAATGGGCTCCCCCATCGTGGCATGTAGACCTCAAGAAGCAAGTTGGGGTCCATCCGCCACTTGGGCAAGCGCCCGCAGGAACGGACGGATTTGGGCGAACCGGACGGCCTACGGTAATGTGTTTGGTCGGTGCTGGGCTGTCCAGCACAGTTCGCGGGCCTATAGCTCAGTCGGTTAGAGCGCTTCCCTGATAAGGAAGAGGTCACTGGTTCAAGTCCAGTTAGGCCCACCAAAGAACCCGCGTTTCACTTCGGTGGACGCGGGTTTGGTGCTTTTTGGGGGGTGAATCGGGTACGAACTGCGACCGGCCAGGCGGGCGGATCGGACCGGACCCGTTACGTGGGCTTCAGCACCGCCCGCCATTCCGTTTCGGGAATGCCTGTGGAAGCCGCAAGCCACCACGGCCGACATCAGGATTTGGCGAGACACCGCAGACCCACAGCCAGGACCAGCGAAGTGTCATGGGTGCAGGGCTCAATGCAGACGGGGGCGGCTGGATGTATTGTCCGCCAGGAACCGCGGTTGTCCAGTCCGCGATTGGTGCGAGCGACACTCGTTCTCAGTACAGTCATGGTGCCGCGGCGGGAAGTACATTGGCCGCAGCCCTGGCTGCCTGGAGCCGGTGGCCAGTACGCGATCAGAAGGAGCCCGATGCCCACCAGGGACGCAGGACAGCCATGAACAGGGGTCGGGACACGCCCGACCAGCCCGTCCCGCTGCATCAGGACGTGCGGAGGTCCACCCCGGCGTGGGTGTTGTGGACTTCCGCCGGGCTCGCCTGGGCCAGTGCGGCCGCCACCGCTGGACTCTTTGCTCTCGTCGGGGTGGCCGTGGATACAGTCCACGCCGGTGGCGGGTCTTCGACCGCAACCATCTGGGCAATGGTCCTGCTCGGTGTACTGGCAGCGCTGTTCATTGGTGTCGGAGCGTGGTTGTCGAAGTGGGCCGCCTCAGAGGCGGAGCGGCGGTTGCGACGCGCCGTGGTGAGTCGGGTCTTCGATCTCGGCGTCACCGCGACCGCCGACCGCTCCGGGGAACTGTTGTCGCTGGCAACCACTGCCGTCGAGCGGACGGCACACTACCGGGCTGCCTTCCTTGGCCCAATAGTCGGCGCGTTGACCACCCCGCTGCTGGTGCTGGGCATGATGGCGTTGACCGTCGACCCGGTCGTGGCCGGCTGGCTGGCGCTGCTGATACTGCTGGTGCCGCTGCTAATCGGTGGCTTCCAACGCGTCGTCCGGCCGATCGGTGGCGCCTATCGACGCAGTCAGGCCCGATTGACCGCGGCCTTTCTGGAGGCAATCCAGGCGCTCGGCACCCTCGTCCTGGCACGTGCCGCCGAACGCACGGCCACCGATCTTGCCCAGCGAGGCGAGGAGTACCGCCGTGGGTTGATGAGAATGCTCGCCGGCAACCAGTTGTTGATCCTCGTCGTGGACGCGGCCTTCTCGCTCAGCATCACCGTCGCCGCAGCAGCGATCGCGGTCACCCGGATCGTGGCCGCTGAGCTCAGCCTTGGCGATGGCGTCGCGATCGTGTTGATGACCACGCTGGTGATTGGGCCGGTGGACGTCATCGGTCAGTTCTTCTACATCGGAATCGCCGGCCGTGCCACCCAGCGGCAGATAAGTTCTCATCTGAGCGCGGCAGAGCCAGCCCGACCGAGCCGCCGGGCCACAGTCGACGCCGTGACCGGCGCGCCGTCTTCGGGCTCGCTGGTTCTCGAGGAGGTGACCGGCGGCTGGCCGGGCAGTGAACCGGTCGTCCGTGACCTCTCGTTCAGTGTCGAGCCGGGTGAGCGGGTGGCGCTGGTCGGCCCGAGCGGAATCGGCAAGTCGACCGTCGCCGCCCTGATCCAGGCACATCTGTATCCGGTGGCAGGTGGAGTACTGGTCGATGGCATCGACACAGCCACCGTTGATCCTGACCTGGTGCGCTCACGGCTGGCCGTGGTCGAGCAACGTACCTTCCTGTTCCTCGGCACGATCGCCGAGAACCTGCGCGTCGCCGACTCGGATGCGTCCGAGGAGCAGCTGTGGGCCGCCCTGGGGTTGGCGGGCCTGCGTGCCGAGATCGAGGCGATGCCACAGGGCCTGG
>JBMNPP010000011.1:0-27006 GCA_050943675.1 Brooklawnia sp. | reverse complement strand
TCGAGGCCCTGGCCGGGTTCGGCGCCCCGGTCGCCATCATCGCGGTGATGCTGGTGGCCATCGGCTTCAAGCCGCTCAAGGCCGCCCTCACCGTGCTGGTCGGCAACACCTTCGCGGTGCCCTACGGCGCTGTCGCCACCCCGGTGATCACCGGCGGAAACCTCACCGACATCCCGTACCTGGAGATCGGTGTGATGATCAGCCACCAGACAGCGGTGCTGGTCTGGATCATCCCGTTGCTGTTGCTGGTGATCATGGACGGCGCCAAGGGCGTCAGGCAGGTCTGGCCGCTGGCGCTGACGCTCGGCATCAGCTACGCACTGCTCACCGTGCTGAGCGCCACCTTCATCTCGACCGAACTGACCGACATGATCGCTGGGCTCGGTTCGCTTGCGATCGGTGTGCTGATGCTTCGCGTCTGGCAGCCGAAGGGCACCACCGAGGCCGCCGTCCGGCTCACCGGGCGCGAGCCGGCCCCTGCAGGCAGCATCAGCATCTCGGGCTCCAGGGTGGCCTGGGCGCTGTTCCCCTACCTGCTGGTGATCGTGGTCTTCTGCCTGGCTCAACTGGTGGGGCCCATCAAGACCGCCCTGGCCAGCACCGACCTGAAGATCAACTGGCCCGGCCTGTGGGACGGCACCCAGCCGATGGTGCTCACCGCGACCGGTGAGGCCTCCACCTCGCTGGCCTACAACTTCGGCTGGCTCAGTTCGCCGGGCACCCTGCTGCTGATTACCGCCATCGTGATCGGGCTGATCTTCGGCATGAAGTTCAGTGAGATCTTCCAGGTCTTCACCTCGCAGGTTTACAAACTGCGGTGGACCTTCGTCACCATCGGTTCGGTGCTCGCGCTGGCCTATGTGATGAACCTGTCCGGGCAGACCCTGACCATCGGCAACTGGATCAAGCAGGCCGGCACAGTGTTCGCCTTCCTCGCACCCGTCCTCGGTTACATCGGCACAGCCGTGACCGGTTCGGGAACCTCGACCACCGCACTGTTCTCGACCCTGCAGCAGGCCGCTGCCGAGGGCATCGGGGTGGCACCCAAGTTGCTGGTGGCCGGCAACACCGTCGGCGGGGCAGTGGGCAAGATGATCGCACCCCAGACCCTGGCCATCGCTGCCAGTGCAGTTGCCGGACGCGAATCGGACATGCTGCGCAAGTCGCTGCCGTGGAGCATCGGCCTGCTCATCGCGCTCTGCCTGCTCGTCGGAGCGCAATCAACCTCGGTGCTCGGCTGGATGGTGCCGTGAACAACCTCGTGAACAAGCCCAAGGAGGGGCGCATGAAACCGAAAACCGTCGCCTTGTTCGCCACCTGCGCGAACGATGTGATGTTTCCCAACACCCCGATCGCCACGGTCAAGTTGCTTGAGCGGCTCGGCTGCAGGGTCGAATTCCCCGAGGAGCAGACCTGCTGCGGGCAGATCTTCACCAACACCGGCTACTACGACCAGGCGACCGGCTCGGTCAAGACCTTCCTGAAGGCCTTCGAGCGCTACGAATACATCGTTGGCCCATCCGGCTCATGCGTCGGCTCGGTGCGTCACCAGCACGAGATGCTGGCCCGCCGCGACGGCGGTGATTCGATCGCTGAGCGGGTGGCAGCAGTGGCCGGACGCACCTACGACATCAGCGAGTTCCTCGTCGACGTGCTCGGGGTGACCGATGTGGGTGCCTACTTCCCGCACCGGGTCACCTACCACCCGACCTGCCACTCCGCCAGGGTCGCCAGGGTCGGCGACCGGCCCTATCAGTTGCTCAAGGCCGTGCGCGGGATCAGTCTGCTCGACCTGCCCGACAAGGACACCTGCTGCGGATTCGGTGGCACTTTCTCGCTGAAGAACCCGGATGTCTCGGTCACCATGGCCGGCGACAAGGCCCGCAACGTGGCCTCCACCGGAGCCGAATACCTGGTGGCCGGTGACAACCTGTGCCTGCTGAACATCGGTGGGGTCCTGAACCGCACCAACGCCGGCATCAAACCCATCCACCTGGTCGAGATCCTGGCCCGGACCGAAGGAGAGCTGCGATGAGTACCGACCAAACCCGGCTTACTCCGGCACCACCGCCCGGCGAATACCGTGATTCGCCCAAATTCCAGGTGGCCGCGAAGAAGGCGCTGGCCAACAATCAGCAGCGGGCCAACCTGCGGCACGCCACCACCACCATCCGCAACAAGCGTGCCCGGGTGGTCGCCGAACTCGACAACTGGCAGGATCTGCGCACCGCTGGCGAACAGATCAAGACCAGGGTCGGCAGGCACCTGGACGACTACCTGGTGCAGTTCGAGCAGAACTTCACCGCCGCCGGTGGGCAGGTGCACTGGGCCCGCGACGCCGATGAGGCCAACCGCATCGTCATCGAACTGGTTAAGGCCAGCGGCCAGGCAGAACTGGTCAAGGTGAAGTCGATCCTCACCCAGGAAATCGACATGAACGAGGCTCTGGAGGCTGCCGGCATCGCTGCCTGGGAGACCGACCTGGCCGAGTTGATCGTCCAGTTGGGCCACGACCGGCCCAGCCACATCGTGGTGCCGGCGCTGCACCGTAACCGGGCCGAGGTCCGCGAGATCTTCCTGGAAGAGATGGGACGCTACGGCACCCCGCCACCAGAGGGCCTGGACGACCAGCCGGTCAACCTGGCCGGTGCGGCCCGCCAACACCTGCGCGACAAGTTCCTGCGCGCCCAGACCTCGACATCGGGCGCCAACTTCGCCATCGCCGAGACCGGCTCGCTGGTGGTCGTCGAATCCGAGGGCAACGGCCGGATGTGCCTGACCCTGCCCGAGACCCTGATCTCAGTGGTGGGCATCGAGAAGATCCTGCCCACCTTCGACGACCTGGAAGTCTTCCTGCAGTTGCTGCCGCGTAGCTCGACCGGTGAGCGGATGAACCCGTACACCAGCGTCTGGTCCGGAGTCACTCCCGGCGACGGGCCACAGAATGTGCACGTCGTGCTGGTGGACAATGGCCGCACCAATGTGCTGGCCGACCCGGTCGGGCGGGCGGCGTTGCGCTGCATCCGCTGCTCGGCCTGCCTGAACATCTGCCCGGTTTATGAGCGGGTGGGTGGGCACACCTACGGTTCGGTCTATCCGGGCCCGATCGGCGCGATCCTGAACACGCAATTGAGGGGCACTGATTCCGAGATCGACCGCTCGCTGCCATTCGCGTCCAGCCTGTGCGCCGCGTGCAACGACGTCTGTCCGGTGCGGATCCCGATCGCCGACCTGCTGGTGCACGAGCGGCACAAGGTGGTCGAGGCGAAGAAGCAGGACAAGCCGCACCTGCCCAACACCGCCGAGCCGCAGCTGATGAGCATCGCCTCGTGGGTGATGAAGGACCACAAGAACCTCGCACTGGCGGGCCGCAGCACGGCACTGGCCGGCAAGGTGGCCGGAGCCATGGGCATCGAGAAGATCGGCCCGCTGCCGGGCCCGGTTTCCCGGTGGACCAGGGCCCGTGATGTGCCGATGGTGCCCAACCAGTCATTCCGGCAATGGTGGAAGCAGAACCGAGGAGAATCCAGATGAGCGCTCGTGAAGAGATCCTGGCGCGCGTGCGCACCGCGCTGACCGATGTGCCTGACCGGTCGCCCGCCGAGGACGCACCAGTCGACTGGGTCTACGGCCAACCAGTCGCCATTGACGACGTGCTGGGCGACTTCGTCGAAAAGGTCGTCGACTACAAGGCCACCGTCGTCCAGTGCTCGCCGGCCCAGGTCGGTGAGAAGATCGCCGAGGCACTGCGAAGCAATGGTGTGGAATCCGCAGTTGTCCCGCACGGGCTGGCCAGCCAATGGCAGGAGGCCATCGCTGGTGCCGGGGTGCAGTTGCACGTGGATGCGCCAGGTGCCCCGCTCAGCGCAGCCGAGCTGAACCAGATCGGTGCTGTGGTCACTGCAGCAACTGTCGGTGCTGCCGAGACCGGCACCATCGTGCTCGACCACTCTGCTGACCAGGGCCGCCGGGCGCTGACCCTGGTGCCCGATGTGCACATCTGTGTGATCAGGACCGACCAGTTGGTCTCCGGTGTCCCGGAAGCAGTTGTGCGGCTGAAGCCGGCGGTGCAGGCAGGCCAGCCACTGACCTGGATCAGTGGCGGCTCGGCAACCAGCGATATCGAGCTGACCCGCGTCGAGGGAGTGCACGGTCCGCGCACCCTGCACGTCATCGTGGTCGGATAGTCAGCAGCCGGCAGTAGGCTGCAAGGCGTGCCAGAGAGATTACGGATTGACGGTCGCAGCGCTGAGCAGTTGCGAGAGGTGAAGTTCACTCGCGGGTGGCTCGATCACGCTGAGGGATCGGTGCTGGTCGAGTTCGGCCGCACGCGGGTGCTGGTCGCAGCTTCGGTGACCGAAGGAGTGCCACGCTGGCGCAAAGGGTCCGGGCTGGGCTGGGTCACCAGCGAATACGAGATGCTGCCCAGGGCCACCAACACCCGCAGCGACCGTGAATCCCGCCGGGGACGGGTCGGTGGGCGCACCCACGAGATCAGCCGGCTGATCGGCAGGTCGCTGCGCGGCATCATCGACTACCGCGCCCTGGGTGAGAACACCATCGTCATCGACTGCGACGTGTTGCAGGCCGACGGTGGCACCCGGACCGCATCGATCACCGGGGCCTACGTGGCCCTGGCTGATGCAGTGAGTTGGTTGCGCGAACGCAAGCTGCTGGTTGGCGAACCGTTGACCGGCTCGGTCGCGGCGATCAGCGTCGGCATCGTCGACGGCCTCCCGATGCTCGACCTTTGCTACGAGGAGGATTCGGCTGCCGGGGTTGACATGAACATCGTCTGCTCGGGTGCCGGTGAATTCATTGAGGTGCAGGGCACCGCCGAGGGGGCGCCGTTCAATCGTGCCCAGATGGATGCCCTGCTCGACCTGGGTCAGGCCGGCTGCGCCGAACTGACCGAGCTGCAGGCGCTGGCCCTGCGATGAAGCGGGTGCTGCTGGCCAGCAACAACGCGAAGAAGCTGGCCGAACTGCGCCGCATCATCGCCGAGGCCAGGCTGCCGATCGAGGTGGTCGGGCTGGGTGATGTGGAGCCCTATCCCGAGCCCGCTGAGACCGAGTGGACCTTCGAGGGCAATGCCCTGATCAAGGCGCGCGCGGGCGTCCGGCACACCGGGCTGCCGACGCTGGCCGATGATTCCGGGCTGAGCATCGATGCGCTGAACCAGATGCCCGGGGTGCGTTCATCGCGCTGGGCCGGGCCCGAGCATGACGACGCGGCCAACCTTGAACTGGTGTTGCGTCAGATCGACGATGTGCCCCACGAGGCACGCACCGCCAGCTTCGTGGCGGTGCTGGCGCTGGCGTTGCCCGATGGGCGCGAATTCACCACCACCGGTCAGATGCCCGGCTTGTTGGCCCACTCGCGGCGGGGGACGGGCGGGTTCGGGTACGATCCCATCTTCAAGGCCACCGAACAGGTGCGAGTCGGTGAGCGGCTGCGAACCAATGCCGAGCTGGGTCCGTCAGAAAAGGACGCCATCAGCCATCGCGGCAAGGCGGTGCGGGCGATGCTGCCGATCCTGCGGCAGGCCCTGACCGGACAGGAGGACGCCTGATGAAGCAGTACCTCGACCTGCTACGGCATGTGCTCGACGAAGGTGTGCGCAAGGATGACCGCACCGGCACCGGGACGCGCAGCGTCTTCGGTTACCAGATGCGTTTCGACCTGCAGGCCGGCTTCCCGCTGCTGACCACGAAGAAGGTCTTCACCCGCGGTATCTTCGGTGAACTGCTGTGGTTCCTGAAGGGCTCAACCAATGTGGCCTGGCTGCAGGAGAACCGGATCCGCATCTGGGACGAATGGGCTGACCCCGAGACCGGTGAACTGGGGCCGATCTACGGCTACCAGTGGCGTAGCTGGCCAACCCCCGACGGTGGCCACGTCGACCAGATCGCAAACGTCATCGAGGCGATCAGGGCCAACCCGGATTCGCGCCGGCACATCGTGTCGGCCTGGAATGTCGGTGAGATCCCGCAGATGGCGCTGCCGCCATGCCACGCCTTCTTCCAGTTCTATGTGGCCGACGGAAGGCTGAGCTGCCAGATGTACCAGCGATCGGCCGACCTGTTCCTGGGCGTGCCGTTCAATATCGCCTCCTACGCCGCGCTGACTCACATGATCGCCCAGGTAACCGGCCTGCAAGCGGGGGATTTCGTCCACACGCTGGGCGATGCCCACATTTACGACAACCACCTCGACCAGGTCGGCGAGCAGCTTTCACGCGAGCCTCGCGGGCTGCCCAGCCTCTGGCTGAACCCAGAGGTCTCTGACATCGATGGCTTCACCCTTGATGACATCAAGGTGGTCGACTATGACCCGCACCCCGCCATCAAGGCGCCAATCGCCGTGTGACAAGGAAGACAAGTGACACTGACAGCCATCGCCGTGGTGGCCAGCAACCGGGTGATCGGGGACGGCCAGGATCAGCCATTCAAGTTCGCCGAGGACTGGCGGCGCTTCAAACAGGTCACCATGGGCCACCCGATGATCATGGGCCGCAAGACCCACCAGGCGATGGGGTTGCTGCCCGGGCGGGTCAGCATCGTCATCTCCCGGCATCCCGAACTACTGGAATTCGCCACCGATGAGCAGGGCCAGCCACGCGGATATGCAGTGAGTTCTTTGGCTGAGGCGATGGATTTGGCGTTCGGCCTTGACCCACACGTCTTCGTGATCGGTGGCGGCCAGATCTACCGTGAGGCCTGGCCGCACCTGGACGTGCTGGACATCACAGAAGTGCACGCGACGGCTCCCGGGTCGGTAACCTTTCCTAAGATCAATCCCGACCAATGGACGGAAGTCTCCCGCGATGAGCGCGGCGAGTTCGATTTCGTCCGCTACCAACGAAGGAATGCCGTCAAGTGAAGATCAACCTCGCAGTCGGTGACGTGGCCACGTTCAGCAAGACCCTGGGCGAATCCGATGTCTACCTGTTCGCGGGCATCACCGGTGACATGTCACCCAACCACGTCAACGAGGAATATGGCCGCAGCACGCCCTACGGGGGCAGGATCGCCCACGGCATGCTGGTGCTCTCGCTGGCCTCGACCAACTCGAGCATGATCCAGGCACGTGCCGGCCAGGCCTGCGTCAGCTACGGCTATGACCGCGTCCGGTTCACCCGCGGGGTGCTGATCGGCGACACCCTGACGGTGACCTACACGATCAACGAGGTCGACCACGACCAGGCCAAGACCTACGCAAACATCGAGGTACGCAACCAGCGTGATGAGGTGTGCGCGGTGGCCACCCACATCCTGAAGTTCTTCGACGCGCCACTCGCCTGACGATGCGGCCCACGCCGTCCATCCTGCACCTCGATCTGGACGCCTTCTTCGCCGCGGTTGAGCAACGCGACAAGCCCTCGCTGCGCGGCAGGCCGGTGGTCGTTGGGGGGATCGGTGGCCGTGGGGTGGTGGCGACCGCCAGCTATGAAGCGCGGGTCTTCGGCGTCCGCTCGGCAATGTCGACTGCCGAGGCCCGCAGGCGCGCCCCGAATGCGGCGTACCTGGCGGGCCGCTTCGACGCGTACCGCCAGTCGAGTCGCATCGTGATGGCCCTGCTCGCCGAGTTGAGCCCCCTGGTGGAACCGCTCAGCCTGGACGAGGCCTTCGTGGATCTTGCTGCCGGGGGAGTGCCCACCACCGACTTGGCAGAACTGGAGGGGTTGGTCGGTGCGCTGCGCCAGGAACTGGTGAGCCGTACCGAGGGGCTGACCGCCTCGGTGGGGGTGGGGTCGAGCAAGTTCGTGGCCAAGCTTGCCTCCGAGCAGGCCAAACCGGATGGGCAGCTGGTGGTGCCCAGCGGCAGCGAACTCGAGTTGATTTCACCGCTGCCTGCGCGAGCCGTGCCGGGGGTGGGGCCCGCGACGATGGAGCGGCTGGCCCGGCTCGGTATCGCCACGGTGAGCGACCTGCAGCAGGCCAGCCGCAACGAGTTGGTACGCGAACTCGGCCAGGCCGCGGGCGAGGCGCTGCATGATCTGGCCTTCGCCCGGGACGACCGGCCGGTACAGGCCGGGCGCGAGGCCAAGTCGATCTCGGTCGAGGACACCTTCCAGAACGATCTGGTGGACCGCGACGAGATGGCTGGGGTGCTGCGGCGGGACGCCATCGTGGTGGCTGGCCGGTTGCGGAAGGTCGGCCTGTTCGCACGGACCGTCTCGATCAAGGTGCGGCTCGCTGATTTCACCACCTGGACCCGTTCACGCACCCTGGACGGGGCCACCGACGCCCAGGAACGGATCAGCTCGATCGCGCTCGGATTGCTGGCTGACCTGGAGACCCCCGGTGGAGTGCGGTTGCTGGGGGTGGGGGTGTCGAACTTCACCACTTCAGCCCAGGAGGAACTCTTCTGGGCTGATGACCAACCCAGCCCGGTGATCGAGCAGGTCGTGCATGGGATGCCCGCGATGCGGCGGCGCCACGGCAGTGCGAGGGCATGGGTGCCGGGCATGGAGGTCGAGCACGAGGATCACGGCCGTGGCTGGGTTTGGGGTTCGGGACTCGGGGTGGTCACCGTGCGCTTCGAGACCCGCCTGAGTGGTGTCGGTCCGGTGCGTTCCCTGGCGGCTGATGACCCGGGGCTGCGGCCGGCCGGATTGCTGCCGATGGCCTGGCAGGTACCTGATGAAGATGAGATCGGGGAATCCGGGTCGGGTGCCTCAACGCTGGAAAAGCTCCACGAACCGCTGCAGTAGCCGCGGCACGTGGCTCACGTCCGAGGCGTAGGCGGCCTGCTCGATCTGGTCGATCTGGTCTGCCTCGAAGTAGCCGTGGCCGTGGTACAGGGCGATTCGGGCCATCAGTGCGGGGGCGTCCAGTTCGGGGTGGAACTGGGTGGCGTAGACGTTCTGCCCGATCCGGAAGAACTGGTAGGGGGCAACCTCGCCGGTGCCGAGCAGGACCGCGTTGGGCGGCAGCTTGCTGAGGGCCTCCTTGTGGCCGACGAAGGCCTGGAATTGAGGAGGCAGGACCCGGGCCAGTTGGTCGTCGGCGGCCTGTTCGGTCAGGGTGATCGTGATCGCGCCGACCTGCTCAGCGTGGGTGTTGTCGACCACCCCGCCCTGGTGCACACCGAGCGTCCCCACGCCGTAGCACATGCCGAGGAAGGGGAAGTCGCGTGCGGTCACCACATCCAGTAGCCGGTTCAGGTCGGCCTCGACACGGCGCTGGGTCGCGGACTTCACCTCGACCGGGTCGGATGAGTTGAACGGCCCGCCGCCCAGGATGATGCCGGAGTAGTCGTCCAGCCTGAAATCCGCCGGGAGCGGGGTCTGGTCGATGCGCAACTGGACGACCTGACTGGGGGCCATTTCACCGGCGCGGAGCACGGCTTCCAGTTCGCCGGCAGCGGCGAGGTCGTCTCGGGTCGCGATCAACAAGAAGGGACGCATGCGCCCAAGTGTTGCGCATTCCCACGGATTTCAGCCAATCACTTCGCGCACGATCCCCTCTGGCTCGAGGACGAGTTGGCGTGGCACACCCAACCGGGTCAGGAAGTCCTCGTCATGGCTCACCACCAGCAGGCCACCCCGGTAGCCGGCCAGGGCAGCCACCAGCACATCAACGGTTGCCAGATCAAGGTTGTTGGTTGGCTCGTCCAGGATCAGCAGTTGGGCAGGTGGTTCAGTGAGCAGCAGGCCGGCCAGCGTCGCCCGGAAGCGCTCACCGCCAGACAGGGTGCCCATCGGCCGGTGCACCGCATCGCCCCGAAGACCGAACCGGGCCAGCCGATTGCGGATCTCGCCCGAGGTGCGCAAAGTTGCCAGACGGCCCACATTGACCAGCACCGATTGGTCGTCGTCGGTGCGGTCGAGGCGTTGCGGCAGGTAGCCGACGCGCTCGGTCAACAGTCGGGCCTGCACTGGTGAGGGGTGCTGGTCGCGCAGGCCGAGCAGGGTCTCGATCAGCACGGTCTTGCCCACCCCATTTGGGCCCACCAGGGCCACCCGCTCGGGCCCCTGCAGGACGTGGTCGCGGCCGGTGGTGTCGGTGAATTCGGCGAGGCGGCGTCCGCTGCCGACCTGCGGATCGGGCAGGTCGATGGCGATCTGCTGATCGTCGCGGAGTTTCGCCTCGGCGGCCTCGACCGCCTGCCGGGCGGCGTCGAGGTCCTCGGCACCATCGGTGCGCAGCTTCGCGGCTGATCGTTCAGCCCGGTTGCCCAGGTAGTCCTGGGCCATCTTGCCGATCCCTTGGGTCGCCTTCCTGGCAGCGAGCTTTTCGCGGCGGGCCAGCCTCTGCTGCAGTTCGGCGCGTTGGCGGTGCTCAGCGCGCAGGCGCTGTTCGGCGGTGGCCAGTTCACGTTGGGCGGCCTGCTGCTCGGTCTCTACCTGGGCGAGGTAGGTATCCCAGTTCCCGCCATGGATGCCCAGCCGGCCATCGCGCAATTCCGCGATCTGGTCGGCCAGTCGCAGCAGCGCCACATCGTGGCTGGCCACCAGCAGTGTGCCCGGCCAGCCCTGCAGCATCGAATACAGGCGAGCCCGGGTATCGGCATCCAGGTTGTTGGTGGGCTCATCGAGCACGGTCACCGGGTTGCGGGCCAGCCGCAGCCCGGCGATCGCGATGAGCATCGCCTCGCCCCCCGACAGCGTCCCGACCCCGCGGTCGAGCCCGATGTCGAGCCCGGCATCGGCAAGGGCGCGCTGCGCCTGCGCCTCGGCGTCCCAGCGATCACCAATCACCTCGAAGTGCCTGGGGTCGGCCTCGCCGGACTCGATCGCTGCCAGGGCGGCCAGCACATCGGCAACGCCAAGCAGTTCAGCAACGGTTGCGGTGACGTCCAGGGTGAGGTCCTGCGGCAGCACACCGACCGGCCCGGTCACAGTGATGTGGCCTGTGGTGGGGGCCAATTCACCGGTGACCAGCTTCAACAGGGAGGTCTTGCCGGACCCGTTCGGCCCGACGATGCCGGTCAGGCCGGCCGAGAACGTCACCGAGATGGGGTGCAGGCAGGTGGTGCCGTCCGGCCAGCTCAAACTGGCCTGATTGAGAACGATGGGGTTGAACACGTGGGGCTCCGATCAGCAGCGGATGGATGCGCTGGCACCGGAGCCGGGACAGGCTCAATCGACGGGTCAGCGCGGGGACGCAGTACCGCCGATATCTGTCACTGATCTTCCTCACGGGAGGCGATGGAACGAAGCGAACTTAGCACGATGCGTGCGGGGAACCAATGGGAGGCCCGCCGCGGGGCTCGCTGCATGCAAGCCCCGTCAGGGGTGCCGGAGAAGGGAATCGAACCCTCACACCTCTCGGTACAGGAACCTAAATCCTGCGTGTCTGCCAGTTCCACCACTCCGGCGCATCCCCCGATGGGGAGCGCTAGCCAGTCTAGATCAAAGCCGCAGTAGTCCCAGATCGCGCTTGAGACGGTCAACATGCCCGGTGGCCCGGACGTTGTATTGCGCCAGTTCAATCTTCCCGTTGCCGTCGTCGTCGACCTCGATCAGGAAGGTGGAACGCAGCACGCCGGTGACCGGCTTGCCGTACAGCATCCGGTCACCCCAGGCGCTGTAGGCCTGGATGGTTTCGCGGGAGGGGTCCGACAGCAACTGGACCTTGAGGTCCTTGCGGGCCCGGAACTTGGCGATCGCATCGGTGGCATCCGGTGAGATGCCGACCACGTCGATGCCGGCCTCCAGGAAGTCATCCCGCGATTGGGTGAAGTCGACGGCCTCGGTGGTGCAGCCGGGCGTCATGGCAGCGGGGTAGAAGTAGACCACAACCTTGCGCCCAGCGAAATCCGATAGCGAAACCAGGTGCCCATCAGCGTCGGGAAGGGTAAAAGCGGGCGCGGCATCTCCAGCAGCGAGTTGAGTCATGGCCCAAACGATAGCCCGGAGGGCATAGGCTGGTCGGCAGCACCGAAAACCGACCGCATGGAGGATACCGTGGCCTCGAAGGACCGCACTCCCGAGCAAATCCGAGCCGAAATCGCTGCATCTCGGCATGCGATGACTGTCGGTATCGAGGGTCTGCTCTCCGAGGTTCACCCGACCGCCATCAAGAACCAGGTCGTGGATGATGCCAAGCAGGCGGTCAGCGATACCAAGCAGGTCATCTACGACACCGTCGATGACACCCGCAACTACTTCGTCGACGAGGGCGGACCCCGCTGGAACAACATCGGCACCGTCGCCATGGTCGTGGTCAGCGCAGTAGTTATCGTGGCCGCGGTCGGTGGTGCCGCCGCACTGATCCGTTCGATCGGACGCGAGGGCAAGTGAACGACAAGGTGATCGAGGAAGGCGAGCTGGACGCCTCGCACGAGACAGCCGAGGTCAGCCAGAGCGCTGATGACCCGCAGGTGGCCCTGCCGATCCGCATGCTGCATGACCGGGTGCTGGTTGATCCCGACCTGGAGACCGAGCGCCGCAGCAGCGGCGGAATCCTGATTCCGGCGACCGTTCAGATGGGACGACGGCTGGCCTGGGCCAAGGTAGTGGCGATCGGATCAAGCGTGCGCACCGTCAAGCTGGACGACCGGGTGCTGTTCGACCCGGCAGAGCGGGCCGAGGTCGAACTGCGGCACAAGTCCTACGTCCTGCTCCGCGAACGCGACCTGCACGCCATCGCCGCAGAACGGATCAGCCAGGGCGAGACCGGCCTCTACCTGTGACAACCGAACGGCAGCCGATTACGCTCGATTTCGTGTTGTCGGTAGAACTGCGCTAAAGTACTTCTTCGCGCGCACCGCTAGCTCAATGGTAGAGCAACAGACTCTTAATCTGTGGGTTCAGGGTTCGAGTCCCTGGCGGTGTACCAAGTAGTGAGGCCCCGTTCCGGTTTACTGGGACGGGGCTCATCCATTCCGACTGAATCCCGTGGTAGCGCTCAATCGCACATCGAAATGTCTGAGACGAGGTGCCGTTCGTGGGTCATCTCCTGCGGCCCGGCGCAGCGTCCATGTTCGTGCACTGCAAGCTGATACTCCGCGCACGGCGGGCGGTGCGGCAACCGGCCGCGGTTGGTTGGCAGGAGCATTCTTGATATATGAAAACGCGGCCAAATGTGGTGCTCGCGGCGGTCACCGGACTGGTGATCGTACTGGCGATCGTCGCGGGGGTGCTCGCCACCAGGCGGGAGCCCCCAAAGCTGGATGAGGCAACCCCTGAGGGGACCGTCCAGTTGTTCGTGCTGGCGGTGATCGATGGTGACGATGCGGCGGCTGTGGCCCGCCTTGACCCTGAGCTGGGCTGTGAGGCCCCGCTGGAGACCTACCGACCCAGTCGGGTTTCGATGTCGGTGGTGAGTTCACGGACCACCGGTCAGCAGGCGCAGGTGGTGCTCGAAATTTCCGAGTACTCCGAGGGCGGGTTCCTCGAGTCCTGGTCGCACCGGGAAAGCTACGAGTTGGTGTCCCAGGGCTCCGGCTGGTTGATCACCGGCAATCCCTGGCCGGTTTATTCATGCGAGTGAGGGCGAGATGGTCGCAGGCATCGTGGTGACTATTGTCGGGCTGGCTGTGACCCTGGCGCTGATTGCGCTGGTGGTGACGGCAGGACGAGGCGACCGTGCCGCCGTTGACGCGCGCGGGGTTCGCCGGTTCTTCCAGTACGTGGTGCTGTACGCGTTGGTGGTCGTGGTGACGCTCGGGTTGGCCGAGCTGATCGGGCGGGCGCTGGGCGCACCCACCCCCGAATGGCAGAACGACGCCTATGAGTTGGCCCAGGCGCTCACCTTCGTCCTGATCGGGGCGCCACTGGCCATTGCGCTGGCCTGGTGGATCCGGCGTGGTCATCGAGAAGACCCAACCGAGGCAGCCTCCCCGTTGTTTACCGCCTACCTCACCCTGGCTGCCCTCACTGGGCTGGTCGGGGCGGCCCTGGCACTACAGAATCTCATTTTCGAGGCAATCGCCGACACCTCACTGGACCGGGACGCTGCCGCGCAGGTGCTCGCCTGGACCGCGTTGTGGCTGGGGCACTGGTGGTTGAGCCGGCGCGTGCTGGACGCCGAGCGGCAAAGCTACCACCTGCTGCTGGGCTCGCTGGTCGGTCTGGCCATGGGCACCATCGGGTTGGTGATGACCCTTGGAAACTCGCTCGACCTGATGCTGCGGCCTGACCTGCAGTTGCGCCCGCTCACCGAGGTGGGAGCTGGCGTTGCGTGGCTCATTCCGGGTGCCCTGGTCTGGGTGGCCTATTGGCCGACCGCTGCGGTCCGCCTGCCCAGGCGGACCCTCTGGCTGGCCTATGTGCTGCTGATCGGGGTCGGTGGCGGGCTCGTCACGGCACTGGTTGCAGCCAGCCGGTTGCTGTGGAGCGCGCTCGTCTGGCTGGTGGGGGACAGACTCGACCAGACGATGGCCCAGCACTTCGACAGTGCTGCCACCGAGATCGCCGCCGTCCTCATCGGCGTACTGGTGTGGTGGTACCACCGCGAAGCGCTCGGCGAATTGGCGACCGCACGCAGCGATGTGCGGCGGGTCTACGAATACCTGGTGGCAGGCATCGCACTAGCGGCAGCCGCAGCAGGGGTGGGAACCGTCCTTGTTGCCCTCATCGAGGTCACCACACGAGGTACTGATGTTGGCATCACCACTGTCAACACACTGCTTGGCGCCGTGACGCTGCTTGCGGTGGGTGCGCCGCTGTGGTGGTGGCACTGGCGCTCGGCCCAGAAGGCAGCCGCTGCCGACCCGGCCGGAGAAGTGCCAAGCCTGGCCCGGCGGATCTACCTGGTGGTGCTGTTCGGTGTGGCTGGGATTGCCGCAGTGATCGCGCTGCTCACCGTGATGTTCATGGTCTTCAGGGATCTGGTGGACGCCCAACTGGGCGCGGCCACGCTGCGCTCCATGCGCTACGGGCTGGGCGTCCTGGTCGCCAGTGCGGCAGTCTCGGCCTACCACGGTGCCATCTGGCGACAGGACGCCAGGCTTGCCATATCCAGCAAGGTTGCCGGGCCACGCCATGTCATCCTCGTGGGTGCCGATGATCCCGGTTTGGCTTCGGCAGTGCGTGAGCAGACCGGGGCCACCGTCGAATCCTGGCCACGAGGGGACGGGGTCGGCGGAGTCTGGGATGAGACAGCCGTGCTGGCAGCCCTCGCCGGGCACGAGGGTCAGGACGTCCTGGTGATCGCGGGGGAGCCCGGCCTCCAGATCATCTCGGTGCAGGCCCGGCGCTGACCCTGCTGCCGGGCTTTCGTTGGGGCCGCGTTGTTAACCGGGGATCGGCTTCCCCGGCCGGGGCGTGCGGACCACGGTGCGCCAGATGTGGGTCGCCATGGCAACGAAGGTGACCAGCCAGGCCGCCAGCGCCACCCAGCTCTCCGCATAGCCGATGGCCTCAACGATCGGCAGGTCGTCGACCACACCCAGGAATTGCGAGCCCACCCCGTACATTCCCAGTGGGAAGACGATGCTCCACAGCGTCGCCTCGTAGTTCAACGGCACGCGGTGGATTGCATGCCGCCACAGGCCCGCCAGGATCAACGGCGGGATCAGCCACGTCCCGAAGGCCCAGAAGAAGACCGCTGCACCGGCGATCAGTCCGCGCGTTGCGTCGACCATCGGGGCGGTGGCCATGTCGACGATCCGTGCCCCCGCGACAACGGTGATCGCCGTGGCGCCCATCGCCACCCAGTAAGGGGGCGTCAGATCGGTCGGCCGGAACGGGAAGGACAGCATGCGGATACCGACGAAAACCCCGACCGCGACGTACAGGAAGACCCCAACCGACCACGAGAACACCGCGAGCAGGCCCATCGGGGCCCGCCAGGCCTCAAGCTCGACCTCCAGGGTGGCGGCCAGGACTGCGATCGACTGGCTTGCCACCGCCCAGATGAACCAGGTGCCGTTGGCTGTCGACAGCGGGGTTACCCTGTGCTCGCCAAGCACCGCCGTCCACGGGATGACGTAGCCGAGCAGGATCCACGCCGAGGTCGCCACCAGCAACAGGACGAGTGCCGCGAGGTGGAAGCCCTCCTGGCTCAGCCGGCTCCCCAGCACTGAACTGGCGGCGACGAAGGTGAAGAACCCGAAGGCACGTGCCGGGTCAGCGAAGTCTGCCGCCATCGCCGCGCGGTGCCGGATGATACGCGCCACATTCAGCACGATCAGCACCAGGTAGGCCACGACAGCGATCCCGAGCAGGATCACCGAAACCAGTGGCCAATCGTTGGCAGCCATCCCCACCGAGACGATGCCGGTGGCCATCACCAGAGCGAAGTAGCCGGGTGTCAGGCCACGGATCGCTGCGTCCACGCGGGCGCTGAAGTGGTGTTCAGGTGACATCATTTGCGCCCAATCTCGTGATCGCAGAATGCGACGATTCCCGACAACACCGAATCGAAACGGTAGGAGTGCAACACGTCGAAACCGTGCTGGGCGCCGGGCAGTTCGATGTAGTTGACAGCGGCGGGTGAACCGCTGCGCAGGTGCGCAACCAGTGCTCGGGCCTTCTCCACCGCGACATAGGTGTCGTTGGTCCCATGAGCAATCAGCACCGGTGGGGCCGAATCCACGGGCAGCGCCAGCGGTGTTGAGGGCAATTCTTCGTCGGCGGTGCGCCCGTAGTACCGCCCGTAGTAGCCGTACAACCCCACCGCACCGGCCACCGTGGTGTTGGCTTCGGTGAACCCTGGCTGCAGGCTCGGCTGGTTGGGAGTCAGCGCCGCCAGGGTGGCCAGGTGGGCCCCGGCTGAACTGCCCGCCACCACGATGCGGTCAGGATCGATGCCGTGGTCGGCCGCGTTGCCCCGCACCCAGGCGATCACCCGCTTGGCGTCCACGAGGTGCCCGGGGTAGCCGGCCGCTGGACGTAGCCCGTAGTTGGCGCTCACGACCACCCAGCCCAACTGCGCGAACCGGTAGCGCAGCGCCCGGGCCTCGAAGTTCTTGCTGCCTGTTGAGTAGCCGCCACCATGCCAGTAGATCAGCGCCGGGCCGGGCGCGCGGGCGTCCCTGCTACGCAACACGTCGAGCCGTTGCCGCTCGCCGGGACCGTAGGCTAGGTTCGCAATCCGCAGGACCGAACGAGGCTGGATCGGCCAGGGGAAGATCGTGCGCCACAGTTGTGGTCTGGGCAACTGGACTCCCACGGCCTGTTCGACTACGCGGTGTGCGCGCACCGAGCGCACCTGCAGCCAGTTGTAGCCCGCGAGGACCGCTATCCCCGCCACGAACCAAATCCAGCCGGACCAGGTCGTCGGCAGGCCATGTCCGGCAAGGGTGTCCACAAAGGCTGCCAGGACGAGCAGGCCGAGCAGCACCGGGATCTCATTGCCCGGCAGGCCCACCATGTAGGCGGCTACCGCGAGCGGGCGCGGACGTCTTGGCGGTGCCAGTGCGGCCAGCACCATGATCGAGTTGATGAGGACGCCGATGATGTATCCCTGCGGCATCGCGGGCCCCTCTCGCCGGGAACCCATCAACCCTACGTCCGGCCAGAACACGCAAGGATGGGCAGCTATCGTGGCAGGCATCCCCGCCGAAGCTGACGCAGGAAACATTGATGGGTGTGGTGATGCACGAGTCTTCACAGCCAGCGAGCGCCCGCTGCCCTGCGCCCGTTCCGATCGCGGCGCGACCCTTGAACCACCCGATTCTGGAGGTATCAGTTGAACACCGAACAGTTGCTGGAAAAGCTGCCGAAGGCAGAGTTGCACCTGCATATCGAGGGCACGCTTGAGCCCGAACTGAAATTCGAGCTTGCCAGGCGAAACGGCATCGAGCTGCCCTACGACTCTCCGGAGGCTGTCCGCGAGTCGTACAACTTCACTGACCTGACGTCCTTCCTGGTCGGCTACTACGAGAGCATGCAGTTGCTGTTGACCGAACAGGATTTCTACGACCTGGCCATGGCCTACTTCCGTCGAGTTGCCAGGGACAACGTGCGCTGGGCTGAGATCTTCTTCGACCCGCAGGGCCACACCGGGCGCGGGGTACCCTTCGACACCGTCATCCGGGGCCTGCGGCGCGCTCAGTTGGACGCCGAGAAGCTGCTTGGTGTCGGCTCCGGGCTGATCATGTGCTTCCTGCGCGACTACCAGCCCGAGTACGCGATGGCCACCCTGCTGGAGTCGCTGCCCTACAAGGCCTGGATCCTGGGGGTCGGTCTCGACTCGGACGAGCGGGACAACCCGCCGTCGAAGTTCGCCGCCGTCTATGAACGCGCCCGCCAGGAGGGCTACCTGCTCACCGCGCACTGCGACGTCGACCAGGAAAACTCCATCGAGAACATCCGGTTTGCGTTGACTGAGATGGAGGTCGACCGGATCGACCACGGGACCAACGTTGTCGAGGACCCCGAACTGGTCGAAGAGCTCAAGCGCCGCAAGGTCGGCCTGACCTGCTGCCCGATCTCGAACACCTGGGTGTCCGACTCATCGAAGACCGACTTGATCAAGCAGCTCATGGACGCCGGCGTCCAGGTGACCATCAACAGCGACGACCCCGCCTACTTCAACGGTTATGTGGGGGACAACCTGGCCCTGATGGTGCGCGAACAGAACCTCACCCCGGCTGAACTGGTCACCCTGGTGCGCAACTCGGTCGAAATCTCCTGGGCGCCGCCGCGAGTCCGGGAAGCCATGCTCGCCGAGATCGAAGAAGTCAGCGCCGGGCAGGTCTGACCGACCGGTGCGAAACCTTCAGCTATGTAGGCGTCTCGCGGTGACTGTGGGTGACAACGCAGCGCGCCTACGTAGCTGAAGGGTCGGTGCGACCCGCCCCGGGGCCGCCGGGAGCTACTAGGCGAACTCGAAATCCAGGTCGATGGTTGGGTCTATTCCCTTGACGATGCCGTTGTAGTAGGCCTTGGCCTGATCCTTCAGCACCGCCTCATTCGAGTCGATGTAGCCATCCTGGGCCTTGTCGTTGAGGATATGGTTGGCCATCTCCAGGGTGTCGATCTTTGGATTCGTCCAGCTCAGCACGCCATTCTTCTCGGTGACCAGTTTGAGGTCCACATCATCGTGGCCGATGAAGACGAACTCTGGGATCGAGATCGTGTACTGGTTCGTCCCGCGTTCCTCGATCTTCACGTCCTTGCCGTCGAAGCCCAGTTTCGCGGAGAAGGTGTATTGGATGAATGTGGCGCGCTCGCTGCCAGGCACCTCGACGCCGAAGACAGTGGTCTTCCCAGTCTTTTCAGCGATTCCTTGAATGCCCAGGCTCAACAGCGAGACCTCCTCGGTCCTGGTGACTGCGTTGATCACCTGGGTGTTGTGGTACTGCGATGTTGCGCCGACCGGTGAGCTGAACATTTGCGAGGCCTTGACCCCCAGAAAGACACCTCCAAAGAGAAACACGACCATAAGCGGTATCAACCACCGCAGGACCTTCTTGAACGATGACCTCACAGCTCGTGACCTCCATCTGTGTACCTTGTCCGCCGTGCCCCGCAACGATGCGGCAGCCCGCGTTCGGCGTCGAACGTAGTAGCGGACGTTTTTTGCTGGCAGCACCGTAGCAGTGCCCACTGACACTCATACTGTGTGCGCCTCGGGGCAGCTGCGTTCGGGGACTGCGGGGCCTTGGGGCCCGGTGCGGACCTGACTAGGCTTGGTCGACCCGTCGAGCGAGGAGCGCCATGAATAGACCATGCACCCACGTCGAACTGGCCCAGGAGGTCACTGCGTCCGCGAACGGTTGCGAGGACTGCCTCAGGACGGGGAGCCGGTGGGTGCACCTGCGAATCTGCATGACGTGCGGCCACGTCGGTTGCTGCGATTACTCGCCGAACAAACATGCCACCGCCCATTGGCGTGGGAACCCCGACCATATGCTGGTCCGCTCCTTCGAGCCCGGCGAGGACTGGTGGTGGTGCTATTCCGACGGAATTGCTTTCATGATCCCCGGCTCAGGCTCGGCCCCTTCCTATAGCAAAGGAATTGACATGACAGCCAATCCATGGCCCGAACTGCCGGTCTCCAGTTGGTTGCCCACCCGCGACACCCTGATCCTGTGGCTTCAGGTGATCGGGAAGATCCGGCTGGCCCGCACACCCCTGCTGAACCATTGGTGGAATGTCCCGCTGTATGTGACATCGCGGGGCCTGACCACTTCACTGGTACCTGCAGAACCCGGCCGGGGCTTCAGCATCGACCTCGACCTGCTCGAGCACCGGCTTGATGTGACCACCACTCGCGGTCAATCGGCGCAGATGACGCTCGAACCCAGGACGGTTGCGGACTTCTACAACGAACTCAGCGACCTGCTTGGCCGTCTCGACCTGGCGACCGGGATCTGGCCGGTACCAGTGGAGTTGCCCGATGCCATCCCATTCGACCAGGACACCACGCACCGTTCCTACGACGCCCCGGCGGTCACGAAGTTCTGGCGCACCCTGGTCGAAGTCCAGCGGGTCTTCAACGAGTTCCGGGAGGAATTCGTCGGCAAGGTGAGCCCGGTCCACCTGTTCTGGGGTGCCCTTGACCTGGCCACCACTCGGTTCTCGGGCCGGTCGGCGCCGCCACACCCGGGCGGCGCGCCCAACTGCGGGCCGCACGTCATGCACGAGGCCTATAGCCAGGAGGTGAGCAGCGCCGGCTACTGGCCGGGCGGCGCCGACGAGGGCATCTTCTATTCGTATATGTACCCCGAACCGGATGGTTACCGCGAGATGCCGGCGGGCCCGGCAGAGGCATATTACGATGCCGAGCTTGGTGAGTTCGTCCTGCCCTACGCCGCGGTGCGCACTGCGGAGGACCCCGACGCCGTCCTGCTCGATTTCCTGCGGCGTACCTATGAGGCAAGGGCGATCACCGCGAACTGGGACCGTGCAGCGCTGGAGCGGTCCGGTTAGCGCAGACCTGGGCGGTGCTTCCTGGGCAGTTGCCGAACGCTCAGCTATGTAGGTGTCGCGAGCTGTTCGTGGACGTCAGCGCGCGACGCATGCGTAGCAGGAGGATTCCTGCCCGGCCGATCAGTGCCGAATGGGCCCGGTAGGTGGCAAACCAGCTGGGTTGGTGGTGAAGCGGCAGTTGCCGAACGCTCAGCTATGTAGGTGTCGCGAGCTGTTCGTGGACGTCAGCGCGGCACGCCTACATAGCTGAAGGATTCCTGCCCGGCCGAAGAGCGCCGAAATGGGCCCTGGCAGGTGGCAGAACCGATCGGATTGATGGACAAAACCCGGCTCGCGCAGAGGCGCTTTGAGTAGTGGATCAATCATCTGGGAAACTGTGGGCATGGCTCGCTTGACACCGGCGCTGATGCGCGGACTCGACATTCTCGAACTCTTCGTCGACCGCCGTGCGCGGTGGAGTGCAGCACAGATTCAGGAAGTCACCGGATTCCCTCGCACCACCGTCCATGAACTGGTGACCACCCTGACCCACCGCGGATACCTGACCAGGGACGAATCAGGAAACCTGCAGTTGGGGGAGCGCACCGTGCAACTGGGCAATGCCTATGCTGCCCGCTTCGACCTGCTGTCAGCCGCGACCGAGGTGGCCCGCGACGTCGGTCAGACCACTGGTCACACCTGCTCGGTCGCCATCCGCGAGGGGACGCAGGTGTTTTACCTGGCCAAGGTCGAGGGCGACGAGATGCTGTCGCTGGTTTCCAGCGTCGGCAAGCGTGTCCCGGCAAGCTGCACCGGGCTGGGCAAGGCGTTGCTGTCGGAACTGGATGAGCACGACCTGGACCGGCTCTACCCGACCGGTGAGCTGCCGGCGTTGGCGGAACGTTCGATCACCGACCTGGCCGAGTTGAAGAACGCACTCCAGCAGGTACGGGCCAACGGCTACGCCACCGAATATGAGGAATCGGGCCCCGGGGTGGCGTGTGCCGCCGCTGCGATCCGAGACGTCAATGGGGCGGTCGTGGCAGCGCTGTCGGTGTCAGTGCCGGTGGCGCGCTGGGACCAGGAATCAGAGAAGTATTGGGCAGAAATTGCTCTGGAAGGGGCCGGCCGGTTGAGCCAGAAGCTCGGCTGGAACCAGCGATAGCCGCACTGACGATGCGCTCTATCATTCCTTGTCAACCGTAGATTTTGCGCAGCCTGGCGGCGGGATTGAACCAACCCGGAATCTCGGGAAACCTTGGCAGGAGCCAAACGCCCGGGTGCAATGTGTTTACCTAGCGGTAGACTATTGCTTGAACTCAACAGGAATCGGTTGGTTCATGCGCGGAATAACCGTGGCTGGCGAGCGCCACAGGCTGGAGGAAATGCGGAGGGCTTGGCACGCCGATCGTGCATAGGACACTGACCAAACAGAAGCACGAAGGGGTGTGGTGCCGGTGACTTTCGCGGAATTCTTTGAACGCCGGGGTGACGATTTCATCCGGTTTGGCCTGGAGCATATTGCGCTGGTGGCGGTGGCGGTGCTTGCCTCGACTGTCATTGGTGTGGCAATCGGCATTCTGGCCTTCAAGTTTCCGCGACTCAGGACGATCTCGCTGTCAGTCACGGGAGTCTTCCTGACCATTCCGTCATTCGCGCTGTTCGTGTTGATGATCCCTCTGGTTGGTCTGGGCGCCACCCCGGTGATCATCGCGCTGACGATGTATGGCCTGATGCCGATCATCCGCAACACCATCACCGGCCTGGTCGGGGTGGACGCGGCAGTGGTCGAATCAGCGCAGGGGATGGGCATGAACGCCCGGCAGCGGCTCGTCAAGATCCAGTTCCCGATCGCCTGGCCGGTCATCATCACCGGTATCCGGGTGACCACAATCATGCTCGTCGGCATCGCCACCATCGGGTCGATCGTGCTCGGTCCGGGCTACGGCAACTTCATCTTCGATGGCTTCGGCAGGGTCGGTACCCAGGTCGGTATCTACCTGGTAGTGGCCGGGATCATCGGCGTGGTGCTGGTTGGGATCCTCTACGACGCACTGCTTGCCCTAGTCAACCGTTTGACTACCTCAAAAGGACTTCACTGAGTGAATACCAAGATCTCTCTGCAAGAGCTCACCAAGAAGTTCGGTGGCTCCGGTCGTCCTGCGGTCGACCGGCTGAACCTGGATATCCCCCAGGGTGAGATGGTCATCCTGGTGGGTTCATCAGGCTGCGGCAAGACCACCACCATGAAGATGATCAACCGGATCATCGAGCCCACCAGCGGACGCATCATCCTCGACGGTGAAGACGTCACTTCCGCCGACCCGGACGAGTTGCGTCGCCGGATGGGCTACGTCATCCAGCAGATCGGTCTGTTCCCGCACATGACCATCGCCGACAACATCGCCACTGTTCCTTCGTTGCTGGGGTGGAGCAAGAAGCGCACCAACGAACGCATCGATGAACTGCTCGAGATGGTGGGGATGGCTCCCGGCCAGTTCCGGCACCGGTACCCCAAGGAATTGTCGGGCGGGCAGCGGCAGCGGGTCGGGGTGGCCCGGGCGCTGGCCGCAGACCCCGACGTGATGCTGATGGACGAACCGTTCGGCGCCATCGACCCCATCACTCGCGACCGCCTGCAGAACGAGTTCCTGCGCATCCAGGCCGAGGTGCACAAAACCATCGTCTTCGTCACCCACGACATCGACGAGGCAATCAAGATGGGTGACCGGATCGCCATCCTTGAGGACGGCGCCCAGGTCGCCCAGTACGCCACACCCGAAGAAATCCTCACCAACCCGGCCAACGACTTCGTTGTCGACTTCATTGGTTCTGGGGCGTCCCTCAAGCGGCTCAACCTGTCTCGCGTCAGCGAACTGCAGGTCAACCAGTGGCCGACCGTCATGATGGGGTCGAGCCTGACCGAGGCCATGAATATCATCGAGGCCTCCGACAAGTCCTCAGCGCTGGTGCTCGACCGTTTCGGCCGACCCATGCGCTGGGTCAACGTTTCCGACATCAACCGTTCGGCTGGTCGCCCACTGGGCGCTGTCGGCACACCGGCGGCCGCGGTCGTCGAACCTCACGCAACCCTGCACGATGCACTCAACGAGATGGTCACGGCCAACCATTCGGTAGCGATCATGGTCGACGAGCAGGGTCGCTACCAGGGCATCATCGACATCGACACCATCAACGAATCCATTCGGCACCTGCGCGACACCCATGTAGCCGAGCAACGCCGCTTCATCCCAGAGAGGGCCGCTGGGGACGGGGACTCCCGATGAGTGCCGACCAGAGCGTTCTGGCGACCCAGGCGCAGACCACCTCGTCCAGCACTGCGCTCACAGATGGCGACACCGGCATCTGGCGGTGGATCGGGATGCCGTTGTTCATCGTCTCGATCGTCGTCATCTGTGCCATCACGATCAACACCAGCTCACTGGACGCGATCGAGGAACGCTCACTGAACCTGCCGACGCTGCTCAACGCGACCGGCCGCCATATCGCGCTCACGATCGTCTCGACCACGCTGGTGCTGCTGATCGCGATCCCGCTCGGCATCGTGCTGACCCGCAGGTGGACGCGCAGCTTCCGGGGCGCGCTACTGACGATCGCCAACATCGGGCAGGCCGTCCCGACCATCGGTCTGATCGCCCTGATGGCGGTGGCCTTCAACTGGATCGGCTTCAGCGCCAGCATCGTGGCCTTGATGTCGTACGCAGTGCTGCCGGTGTTGCGCAACACCATGGTCGGTATTCAGGGCGTGGACGCCAGTGTGCTCGAGGCCGGGCGAGGCATGGGTATGTCACCCATGCAGGTGCTGTGGCGGCTGGAGCTTCCGCTGGCCGTGCCGGTAATGCTGGCCGGAATCCGCACGGCCCTGGTGATCAATGTCGGCACCGCGACGCTGGCTGCCTACATCAATGCCGGGGGCCTGGGCCAGATCATCATCGCCGGACTGGCCACCAACCGGCTGCTGGTCACCCTGACCGGGGCTGCACTGACCGCAGCCCTGGCACTGTCAATCGATTACGTGGCGGGAGTGGCTGAAGACCTGCTCCGGCCCAAGGGACTCTGATTTATCCCCCAATAGAAGGAGATAGCGATGAAGAAGACACGAGCGACCCTGGTGGCGCTCCTGATCGCCTTTGCCATGGCCTTGACCGGCTGTGCACAAGACACTGATGTCAACCAGGGCAGCGGCACTGGTGACCCCGCCGCCGGTGGCTCTATCGCCCAGGACTACGACCTGTCCGGTGAGACCTACATCGTGGGTTCGAAGGAGTTCACCGAGCAGCGCATCCTGGGTCACATCGCACTGGCAGCCATCCAGGCAGCTGGTGGCGAGGTGAGCGACAAGACCGGTATCAGCGGCTCGGCGACTGTCCGGGCAGCCCTGGAATCCGGTGAGATCGACCTGTACTGGGAGTACACCGGTACCGGCTGGGTGAACTACCTCGGCCAGACGACCGAGGACCTGCCCGATGACCTGTTCGCTGCAATCCAGGAGGCTGACGCCGAGAACGGCATCACCTGGATCGGCCCCTCGCCGTTGAACAACTCATACGGCCTGGCCGTCAAGAGTGAGCTGGCCGAGGCCGAGGGCCTGATGACAATGAGTGACATCCGGCCATTCCTGGATGCCAACCCGTCCGAGAACACCATCTGCGCTGCGAGCGAGTTCCTGCAGCGTGACGACGGTCTGCCCGGTCTGGAAGCCACCTACGACGTGAGCTTCTCGGTAGTCGAGCTCGAGCTCGCGCTGATTTACACCCAGATTGGCAGCCAGTGCGTGTTCGGTGAGATCTTCACCACTGACGCCCGCGTTTCGGCCAACGACCTGCAGCCGCTCGAGGACGACCTGCAGTTCTTCGTCCCGTTCAATGCTGCGATGACGGCACGCACCGAGGTCGTCGAGCGCAACGCCGACTTCGAGGCCCTGTTCGCCGAACTGGCCGAGGCCCTGAACAACGAGAAAATGATGGAACTCAACGGCATGGTTGACCTTGAAGGCGCCACTGAGGCAGAGGCAGCCCGCCAGTTCCTGCAGGACGAGGGTTTCATCGACTAACCGCCCACAATGATGCGGTACCCCAACCGGGTTTGAGGGTTGGTGCGCCAGCCCGAACAAGTTGATATCGCGGGCGCCCATCGGCACGCCCGATGGGCGCCCGTTGCTGCCCCCACCCATGCTGGCAACTGGTTGCTGCCAGCATGGCAACTTAATTGCCGGTCGGGTCGGGATAGCACGGAATCGCGAGCTACCGTCGAACGCGATGAATGGACCGATGATCGAGTACCTGCGTAACAGGCTGCGCAAGATCTGGCCCGGTTTGCCGAGCAGCCCGGGTGAGTTGCGGCTGTCGGTTGGGGACGCAGTCACTGACGTCGCCCGGCTCTCACTGGCGACGGTGCTCGGCTACCTGCTGACCGTCAAATTGTTGCCACCACCGGTGGACCTCACCGGGGCGTTGACCGCCCTGCTGGTCGTCCAGGCCTCACTGCGCGGCTCCTTCCGCGTCGGCATGGCGCGGGTGGCTGCCGTCGTCACCGGCATCGGCACGGCCCTGGTCGTGGCGACTTTCGTTGGCCTGCACTGGTGGTCGCTGGCCATGGTGGTTTTCGTTGCGCTGATGATGGCCCGCGTGCTCCGGCTGGAGGGCGCATCCATGGAGGCCGCGATCAGCGCGATGCTGATCCTGGGTTCCTCCGGGGTGGACGTGGCCGCGTTCACCCGGTTCGCCACCACCATCATCGGTGCCGCGGTCGGCGTCGCCCTTCCGCTGCTGTGGCCGCGCCGGGTGCGTAACGATGATCTCACCCGCGACCTGGCACAGGTGGCCCTGCGGCTACGCGAGGTCTATGACCAGGCGGCTGACCACCTGAGCGGGCACCCGATGACCCAGCAGGCCGCCGGACGCTGGCGCACCGCCACCTGGCAGATCAGCCCGCTGGCCGCAACCGCTGCCAGCACCCTCGACGAGGCCGCCGAGGTGAAGAAGTGGAACACCCGGCAGCTCTTCCAGGCAGATGTGGTGCCGTTGCTGCGCGAGGGCTTGTCAGCGCTGGCCCGCGTCCAGCTCGCCACCGCACACCTGTTCCGGGTGATCGAGGCGGAGGCACCCAAACAGCACACCCCGGACGACGGCTACGGCGACCTGGTACGTCCGGCGATGGTCGACCTGTTGCGCAAGCTGGGTCGGGGTATCCAGTCCTACGCCGACCTGGTGATAGCCGAGGCCGGTGGTGAC
>JBMNPP010000010.1:0-27342 GCA_050943675.1 Brooklawnia sp. | reverse complement strand
CCGCCGGGTCGGTGCTGGTCAACTGTGCCCGTCCGGGCCTGCTCGACTACGACGCACTCTGCGATGCTCTCGATTCGGACCACCTGTATGCCGCGGCCTGCGATGTGCTGCCGGCCGAACCGATGCCACCCGACCACCGGGTCTTCTCGACCCCACGGCTGACGGTGACCCCGCACCTGGCGGGGGCGTCCAAGCAGGCTGCCCGGCTGGCCGCCGAGATCGGTGCAACAGATATAGCGGCATTCGCCCGTGGCGAGCCTCCCAGGTACTTGGCCAACCCTGAGGTGCTGGACAAGTAGCCAAAGGATCAATGGGGCCGTCCCTTGCGGAGGGGCGGCCCTATTGTTGGGTGGCAATTGATTCGATCAGCCGGACCACCAGTTCACCGTCATCGACTGTGAACTTGATATTCAGGCCGGCGAACCACAGCCCGTAGAGCCGGTCGGGGTCGTCCTGGTAGGCAGGGCGCGGGTCCTCGGCCAGCACTCCCAGTAGCGCCTGCTGATGCCCGGGTGGCACCTGGGCGAGCAACTCGTCGCTGATCCGCACCCGCAGCCTGTAGTCGGAATGTGCGGCGGTGAAACCGAAGTCGGCATCGGGATGCACATCAGCTGCGACGTAGGGCTTGATGTCGTGGATCGGGCTGCCGTCCATCAGGTCAGCGCCCCCGACCAGCAGCACCGGCCCAAGCACCGGATCGGTGATGATGCGGTGCAGTCGCACCGATGACAGCCCGATCGGGTTGGGCCTGAACGGTGACCTGGTCGCGAACACCCCCATCCTGACCTCGCCACCCAGCCTGGGTGGGCGCACAGTCGGTGACCAGGACGCTTCGGCAGAGGCACGGGTGGCAGCCGAGAATTCCCAGATCAGCCACAGGTGGCTGAACCCCTCCAGTCCGCGCACCGCGTCAGGGTTCCGGTATTCGGGGACGAACACGATGCTCGCCTGAAGTTCGGGCACCAGACCGGCCTGCCGTGGGATCCCGAACTTTGCCGGGAAGTCGCTGCGGATGTGGGCGATTGGCTCGGTGTGCATTGGCAGCCCTGGGCTCAGGACGCGGCTGCTGCGGTGGCTGCCTGCCGGGCTGCCATGACATCGTGCATGGCCTTGACCACCCAGTCCCGCTTTTCCAGTATGCGGCGGACCCTGCCCCGCTCAAGCAGCCCAAGTTCAGGGGCCAGCTCCTTCATCAGGGACAGTTGGGCTGCCAGGCCACCCAGACAGGCCTGCCGGGCCGGCACCTCATCGGGATGGAGCAGGGCCTGGGTGGCCTCACTCCTGATGCGCTCATAGCGGGCGTGGTCAAGTATTTCGTAACGGTTGCCGATGGTGGCCGGGCTCATCTGCACCCAGCCGTGAGTCACCAGTTCAGCCAGTGCCTGGTCACGGTAGGCCCCGCGGGCGGCATTCAGAATACGGGTGGGACGACGGCGTCCCTGCCGCTCCAGCACCGCCAGCATGGTGTCCAGCAGCGGGTCCTCGGTCGGGCGCGGATCGTTGACCTCTACCTTCTTCTTCACCAGGCTGACCCGCTCCTGCAGGGCGAGTTCGGCCAGTGCTCCCCCGGCCGCGGCCAGCGCGAGATCTGTCCGCTTGCGGACCTTTCCGGTGCGGGGATTGATTGCCAGCAAGACGATCTGGTGGGCGATATTGTCCCAGGCTTCCATGCCTCAAGGTTATGGCAGCGGCCGGGCTGCTTCCTGCCGCCCCGCACCCTGTATGCAAAGGCTGTTGCCAGCTATCCCAGCCGGCACAACGAATCCGGTGCGCCAACCTCGATGAAGACAGTCACACTGCCCTGGCCCCACCGCGCGGTGAAGCAGGCGTCCGCGGCAGGGTGGCTGGAAACCAGTAGCACCGCGTCCCCGGCATCGGTGCGATACTGGTCGATGCGGTCAAAACCGTGCCCGGTCAGTACCTGGTTGGTCTGGTCGAGCCAGGCGTCCCGGGCATCGGAGGGTGCCTGCGCGATTCCGGTGACGCTCAGTGAGGCGACTGTGGCGTTGGTGGCCGACTGGCGATAGGTGAAGTGCGGATCGCCCACCCACTCGACCTCGCCCAGGGCGGCCTCGGTGGCCTGCTGTTCCTCATCAATCACCGGCAGGAACTGCTCCTTGACCTGGGTTTCATCAGGTCCGATCGCCGGCTCACTGCTGGTGGCGGTGACGGTTGGGGTGCTCTCCGGTGCACTGGTCTGCGGCTCCGCTTGCGCGCCGCAACCACCCAGTGCCAACACCAGCCCACTGGCCAGGGCGACAGCGACAGATGTCAGAGCAAGACGGGGCATGCGGCCAATCTAATCGCAAGCCCGCTGTCCGCCTCAATCGGTGTGCACCAATTGCACCCGGATCGGGTCGGGATCACCGGCCAGACCCTCGTGCCCGCTCGGTGCGAGCCGGTACGGTGGCCTGCATGGCCAAGCAACCTCGAATCACCGTCCTGCAGCCCGCACCAGATGTTCCATTGGGCCGGTTCGACGATTGGTTGGCCGATGCGGGTGTGCGGTTCAGTGTCATCGAGTTGTGGCAGAAGGACGTCCCGCAATTGGCGGCCACCGGTGACGGCCTGCTCCTGCTGGGTGGACCGATGTCGGTGCAGTCCACCAACCAGAACCCGTGGATCGATCCACTGCTCGATTTGCTGGCTGACGCGCACAGCATCGATATACCCATCCTCGGCATCTGCCTGGGCCACCAATTGCTCGCGGCCGCCCTGGGTGGGCGTGTGCGGGTTGAGGACGCGGCTGGTGGTGAGCACGGGCTGGTGCGGCTGGACTGGACACCGCAGGCCGCCGACGACCCGATCTTCGCCCCGATCGCTGCCCTGGGTCAGGTGCCGGTGGCGATGTACCACAACGATGTGGTGGCCGACCTGCCTGCCGGTGCGGTCGAGTTGGCCTACTCCCCCACCTACCGCAACCAGGTTTTCCGCCTGGACAGCGCCTGGGGTGTGCAGTTCCACCCCGAGAAGAGCCCACAGATGCTCAGGCGCCGCCCGGCCGACACCGAACAGGGCTACAGGGCCATGGTCGCCGAACTGACCGCTGCTGATACCGAGATCAGCCGGGCAGCACAGTTGGTGGCTGTTGGCTTCGCCAAATACGTTCGCGCCCAGTCCTGAGACCCGCCCGGCCTGCCGGCTGCCCTGGGCGGGCCAGAGGTTGCCCCGAGCGGTGATACGGCATGCTAAGGCCATGAACCAGACTCCAGAGGTCCCCGATGAAGTGGTCGAGTTGGCGCGGGGTGCCCGGAAGTTGACGGTGCTGACCGGGGCCGGCATGTCGGCCGAGAGCGGCGTGCCCACCTTCCGTGACGCACAGACGGGTCTGTGGGCCGAATACGACCCAGCCGAGCTGGCAACTCCCGAGGCCTGGCAGCGCGACCGAGCCCTGGTGTGGGCCTGGTACCAGTGGCGACGCCGCCTCGTCACCGATTGCGCACCCAATCCCGGACACCATGCACTGGCCGAGTGGGCCGCACTGGCAGATTTGCGCATCGTCACCCAGAATGTGGACGACCTGCACGAGCGTGCGGGTTCGCGGGTGCTGGGGCACCTGCACGGCAGCCTGTTCGAATTCCGCTGCGACACCTGCGGTCAGGCGGTTCCGGCGCCCGCGCTGCCCGAGGTCGTCCAGCCCGGCGGCCGGACCGAGCCACCCGGCTGTCCCGGTTGCGATGGCCACGTCCGGCCGGGGGTGGTGTGGTTCGGTGAGCCGCTCCCGCAGGACCAGTTCAATGATGGTGTCGATTCAGTCGTTGAGTCCGACCTGGTATTGGCGGTGGGCAGTTCCGGCATCGTCCAGCCAGCTGCCCTGCTGCCCGACATGGCACGCCGGGCCGGAATCCCGGTGGTCGAGATCAACGTCGAACCCACACCGCTCAGTGACCGGGCCAACCATGTGTGGCTGGTACCGGCCGGGCTTGGATTGTCAGCCCTGGTTGCCAACCTCACCGGCTAGTACGGTCCTTGGCGCGAGAGGTTCAGGTCTCACCAGGGGTTATGACGACGAGCGCCGCGTCATCAGAGCAACGGTTCACACGCGACGTACTAGTCGATAACGAAATCGACCGGGGTGCCGAGCTTGATGGTGCGGGCAACCGTGCAGTCGTGCTCGGCGGAAGCGCGCACCGCAGCTGGCACGCGCTCACGGGCGGCGTCCCCGTCGGCGTCGTCGGCGAATCGCAGCCGGAAGGTGACGGTGAGGTCTTCGTAATGGTTGCCGCCCTCGGTCGACTTGTGCCCGGAGCTGCGCACCTCGAAGATCTCGGGCTCGGCACGGCGGCTGGTCATCTCGTCGACGTCGACTGCCGAGCAGGCAGCGATCGAGGCGAGGAAGAGTTCACCGGGTCGGAACGCCTCACCCTCGGTCGCGATCTCAATCACCGTGCCGCGCGAATTGCGCAGCTCATAGCGGCCCTTGTCGGTGCGGCTCAGCACAACGGTGGTCTTCGGCCGTGCACCGGTGGGTGTCTTCGACTGGGTATCGGTCATGGCCCCCATGTTGGCACCAGCACCCAAGACCCTCAGTCAGTCCTGACTGCCCATCTCAGCGCGGTACAGCCAGCTGCGCACCAGTTCGAGACGGTGCAGAGCCGGCTCACGCTGGGCAGCACCGATCAGGCTGAGCAGGACTCCGGCCACGCGCACCGCCAGGGCTCCGGGATGACATCGCTTGGCGAATTCAGCGTGCCAGGTGGTCAACACCTCGGTGCCGTGCGGATAGTGCGTCGGGGAAAGCTGCGGCAGGACAGCCAGGTGGGCCAGCACGCAGGCCAGGTCGTCGACCCGATGACCGGGGCCGGCATGGTCAAGATCGATGAACGTCGGGTTGTGGCCTTCCCAGAAGACGTTGGCCTCGTAGACATCGCCGTGGGTGGGCACCAAAGGACCCTTGGGCAGTTGCTGGTTCAACTCGATGATCCGCTGGGCAATCCGGGTGATTTCGTCTGCCTGATCGGGCAGCACCCGTTTGGCCAGGTCGGCGTGGAAATTGGTCCGGTCGGTCCACGATGGATAGGCAGGCAGTTCCATCAGCCCTGGTGGCAATCGGTCGAGCGCGTCGATCATGTCCAGGGCGTCCGGCGCCGGTCCCCCAGCGCCGGTTTGTGCAGCCGAAAGCAGATCGGCAAGCGGCATGCCCGGGGCTCGTTCATTGATCAGCACCCCGGACGGGTCGACGTGGGCCAGGCGCGGGCCGATGCCGGCCTCGTCGGCGAGCTGGAGTCTGTGGGCGAGCCCTGACAGCACCTTGGGACGCACGATCTTGGCGAACCAGATTGTGTCGCGGCCACCGCCGTTACTCGAGCTGAACTCGATGACTGCCCGGCGCAATGGGCGGTAGACGCGCTGCCGCACGCGGTCAGGTTGCTGGCCGGTCCAGCTGGCCAACTGCTCCGGGTCACTGGCTGCCGCCAGGCCGGGCAGTGCCGGGTCTGCGGGGTGCCGCCAGATATTGATGGTCTGGCCCTCCAGGCTGATCTGCACCTGGCCCTCGATCTCGGCAGTCGTGGCGACCAGCACATCATTCACTTCCTGATCGCCGGCCTGGTACCACACCTGGTACCCGACTGATGTCTCTGCTCCGGGCCGGGCATGGACGGCGTCGATCTGGTAACGGAACCCGGGCACCGGGGTCTCCTGCTGGCCGGTCAGTGCCGACTGCAGCATCAACCCGGCACCCGGGCCCGTCAACAGATCAGTGACATCCGCGCTATTCACGGCACTCAGTCGATCGAGTCCACCGACGGGGCCGACGGAGCCGAGTAGGCCGAGGCTGCGGAATAGGCCGACGGAGCCGACCAGGCGGAATCAGCGGAGGCCGGCGGGTTGTAGACCGGCTCGGGGGCTGGCGCGTTGTAGGTGGCAGGGGCCGAGGGAGCACTCGGTGCCGAGTAGGCGCTGGGTGCCGAGGCCACGGACTGGGCCGAGTGGTTGGTGGCGGCACTGCTGACCGAGGGGGCGGACGGGGCCGACGCGGCGCTTGCCTTGGCCGACTTCGTGGCGGTCGGGGCGTCCTCGGTGATCACGATGCCGGGGCGCGGTGCCTGGCTGGCGTCGTCAGAGGCGACGGCAATGGCAGAGCCACCCAGTGCGGCCAGACCCAGGGCTCCGGTGATGGCCCAGGCGATAGTGGACTTGTTCATTTCAGTTCCTCTCTCTTGCTTGCTGATGTCCACTACTCTCGCCTCCTGTTATTAGGCACCCCTTACCCCAGAATGAGAATTCTCTCATGCCGATGAGACGGGCCACATTCACTGCGGGCGCCCCCAGGACCCGTCGGGCGTCCTGCCCAGTAGGCCCTGGGCGCCCCGGGGAATAGCAGCAGCGGTTGCGGGCGTTGATATACAAGAACGTTGAGTAACCGCTTTAGTGGAGGTGATGACGATGCTCGACCCCAGTGCATTGTTCCGGCTGTCACCACACCTTGATGCCGACAGCTGCGACCAGCATTCCGCCGAACGTCCGACCCTGGTGGTGACCCTGGGCAGCTACGGCGACGCTGGCGAGACCCAGGCCCTGATAGACAGCCACCTGCTCGAGCGGTTCGCCAACTACAAGATCGGCGACTTCGATGTCGACCAGTTGTTTGACTACACCGGACGCCGGCCGACGATCATGTTCGACCACAACCATTTCCGGCAATACGAAGCCCCAGAGATCGCCCTGCACAAGATCACCGACGGCACCGGCACCAGCTTCCTGCTGTTGAACGGCCCCGAGCCGTCGCTGCAGTGGGAGCGGATGGCTGCAGCCATCGAAGAGGTCATGAACAACTTCAATGTGGGCCGCACAGTGATCCTGCAGTCGATGCCCGCCCCTGCCCCGCACACCCGGCCGGTGCACGTGTCCGGTTTTGCCACCGATCCGGCACTCCTGGGTGACCGCGACGGCATCCCCGGTGTCTTCCAGATGGGTGCCTCGTTCACCGGCCTGCTGACACTGCGGCTGGGTGAGCACGGCAAGGACGTGGTGGGCCTGGTGGCCCATGTGCCGCACTACCTGGCCGACAACGCCTACCCGGAGGCCGCCATCGCCCTGCTCAGCCAGGCCGGCAAGACCACTGGGCTCGAGGTGGAGGCCGACGACCGGCTCCTGCAGGACGCCCAGAGCACCCGACGCATGGTCGACATCCAGGTCGCGCAGTCCGAAGAGGCCCAGCGCGTGGTGGCCACCCTCGAGGAGCAGTTCGAGAAGTGGATGGACGCCCGCGCGCTGACCAGCCAGGCAGATGTTCCGTCGGCCGACGAGATCGGTGCCGAGGTCGAGGAGTTCCTGAAGGGCCTGGACGAGGAGTAACGGCGTGACCGCGCACTAGACTGCGCGGGATGCCAAGATTCAGTCCGTCGCCACACCTTGCCCGCTGGGGTGTCGCGCTCAACTTCATGACCAACGGGCTGATGATGCACCTGGTGCCCCGGCTGCCCGAGATCAAACAGAACTTTGGGCTCAGCGAGGGCTACTACGGGCTCGTAGTGGCAGCGATGGGGTTCGGCGCTATCAGCGCCGGTCCACTGCCAGCCCGGCTGATCAGCCGGTTCGGACCCTTGCGGGTGGGGCTGGTCACCACCTGGACGGCCGCGATCTTCCTGGCGGTCGCGGGTTTTGCTGGCACCCCAGTGCTGTTCGCAGCCGCCTACTTCCTGGTCGGCTTCCTCGACGCATCGATCGATGCCGCCCAGAACACCCAGGGGGTGCAGGTCGAGAACTGGACCGGCCGCACCATCATCAATTCACTGCACGGCACCTGGAGCGTTGGCGCCATCATCGCCGGCGGAATCGGTGCCGCCTGCGCCGGGCTCGGTGTGCCGATCCGGTGGCAGGCACTTGGCATGAGCATCCTGATCGCAGTGCTCGCCCTGTTCTGTTACCGAATGGGCCACATCCCCACTGACGTCGCTAAGCGCCTGCAGCAGGCCAAGGCCGATCAGGACCGCCGGGCCCACCCCAACTGGCGCCGCTTGCTGCCAGCCATCCCACTCGCACTCATCGGACTGGCAGGTGTGCTGCCCGAGGACGTCACCCACAACTGGGGTGCGGTCTACCTGGTCAGCGAATTCGATCTGCCCTTCGCCACCGCTGGTCTGGCGATGGTGGTCATGCTCGCCATGCAGATAATTGGACGCTTCACCGCCGATGGCCTGACTGAACGCTTCGGAGCCTGGCAACTGGCCACCGTTGGCGGGCTGCTGGTTGGTTCTGGTGGCCTGCTGATGGTCAGCGCGCCCCACCCGGCCCTGGTCTACCTGGGCCTGGCACTGATGGGTTACGGGTGCGCATCCCTGGTACCGACCGCATATGCCGCGGCCGGACGGATCCCTGGCGTCGCCTCGGGCACCGGCATCACTGTGGTCAGTTTTGCCATGCGCATCACGTTCACCTTCAGTTCACCATTCATTGGTGGGGCTGCGGAATTGTTTGGGCTGCGGATCGCACTCCTGGTCGCCGCAGTGGCCGGACTTACCGCCGCCGCTCTTTGCTGGAGGGCTAGGGTGAGATCAGCCGCCTGACGTGCAGCAACTGCGGCATGTTCGGTGCGCAAAAGGTGACACAAGGCACACAGCCCTTGGGTCGGATCGACGAGCAGAGAGAAAACAATGAAGGTCCTGGTTCTCGGTGGCGACGGCTTCTGCGGTTGGCCCGCTTCCCTCCATTTGTCGGCCCAAGGCCACGAGGTGATCATCGTCGACAACTTTTCACGTCGGCGCATCGATGAGGAACTGGGAGTGCAATCGCTGACCCCGATCCGCTCCATGGTTGAGCGTCGTCAGGCCTGGCGCGAGGTCACCGGCCGCGAGATCGGCATGGCCGAACTGGACGTCGCCCACGACTACCACGGTTTGCTTGATCTCATCAACGCTGAGCGTCCTGATGCGATCATCCACTACGCCGAGCAGCGGGCCGCGCCCTACTCGATGAAGTCGGGCAAGCACAAGCGCTACACCATCGACAACAACACCAACGCCACCCACAACGTGCTGTGCGCGATCGTGGAATCCGACCAGGACATCCACCTGGTGCACCTGGGCACGATGGGTGTCTACGGCTACGGCACCGCTGGCATGGCGATCCCCGAGGGGTACCTCGACATCCAGGTGCCCACCGATGACGGTGGCGTTGTCGAGACCGAGATCCTCTACCCCACCAATCCGGGGTCGATTTACCACATGACCAAGGTGCTCGACCAGACCCTGTTCGCCTACTACGCCAAGAACGACGAACTGCGCATCACCGACCTGCACCAGGGCATCATCTGGGGCACCAATACCGTCGAGACCAACCTTGACGAGCGGCTCATCAACCGCTTCGACTACGACGGCGACTACGGCACGGTGCTCAACCGCTTCCTGATCCAGGCCGCTGTCGGCTACCCGTTGACCGTGCACGGCACTGGCGGGCAGACCCGCGCCTTCATCCACATCCAGGACATGGTGCGTTGCGTCGAGATTGCGCTGAAGAATCCGCCGTCCCGTGGTGACCGCGTCGAGATCTTCAACCAGATGACCGAAACCCACCGGGTGCGCGACCTGGCAGAGCTCGTCGCCAGGTTGACCGGTGCCACGGTAGAGATGGTGCCCGACCCCCGCAAGGAGGCGTTCGAGAATGACCTGCTGGCCAAGAACGAGAAGTTCCTGGCCCTCGGGCTGAATCCGACCACCCTGTCCGAGGGTCTGCTGCGCGAGATCAACGAGACCGCCGGACGCTACGCCGACCGTGCCGACCACTCGCGTATCCCGGCCACCTCGCTGTGGACAAAGCACCAGGAGCCGGGCATCCCACCCTCGCTGGCCAACCCGAGCCAGCAGCAGGCCTGATGCGCATAGCGTTCTTCACCGAGGTCTTCCTGCCGAAGATCGACGGGGTGGTGACCCGGCTGCTGCGCACCCTCGACGAGCTGGCTGAGCTCGGCCACGAGGCAATCATCTTCGCTCCCGGTTCACCGCCCCCCAGCTACGCCGGTTTCCAGGTCGTGCGGGTGCGTTCAGTCAGCTTCCGGCCCTGGTACCCCGAGATCAAGGTCGGTTTGCCCACACCGAAGATCGCCGAGCAGATGATCCGCTTCAAGCCGGACGTGGTGCATGCGGTCAACCCGGCCTGGCTGGCGGCCTATGGGGTGCTTTCCGCCCAGCGCCGCAACATCCCCCTGCTGGCCTCGTACCACACCCAGTTGGCCAGCTACGTCAAGAAGCTGCACCTGGGTTGGTTGACCGGGGTCGCTGACTGGTGGACGACCGGACTGCACAACCGGGCAGAAGTGAACCTGTGCACCTCACCGCAGATGGTTGACCAGGCCAGGGCCTCCGGTGTGCAGCGGGTCGACCTGTGGCCCAAGGCAGTCGACACCGCCACCTACCGTCCCCAGGCGCGAACCAAGCGGATGCGGCGCCGCCTGAGCGATGACCACCCCGACGATCCGCTGGCCATATATGTGGGGCGGCTATCGCCAGAAAAAAACCTGGAAGACCTGCTCGAACCGGTGCACCGGATGCCCCATGTCCGGTTCGCCCTGGTCGGATCGGGGCCGGCCAGCCAGGCACTGCGCAGCAAGTTCGCTGGCACCAACACCGTCTTCACCGGATACCTGACCGGGCATGAACTGGCTGAGGCCTATGCCAGCGCTGATGCCTTCCTGTTCCCCTCCACCACCGAAACCCTGGGCTTTGCAGGCCTGGAGGCGATGGCCTCGGGGGTGCCGGTGATCGGTGCGAATGCCGGGGGTATCCCACACCTGTTCACCGACGGTGTCGAGGGATTCCTGTTCGAACCGCACGACGCAGACCAGATCGTCGAAAAGCTGGGCCTGCTGGTCAACGATCCGGGCCTGCGGGCCCAGATGGGACGGGCTGCCCGCGCCGAGGCCGAACGGCACAGCTGGCGGGCCTCCACCGAGGCACTGGTGGAGTTCTACCGCCTGGCGATCGAGCAGCACCCGGGCCGTCCTGCGCGGCAAGAGGACAGATCCCCAGGCTAGGCCATGGCAACAATTCCGCAGTTGCCGTGCCGTCTGATCATCCCGTTGGCTCCATGCTAATTTGAGCCCAGCGCCCTTTCGGGGTGCTTCCAAATTGCTACAGCGAGGTGACAATGACTGACACCGTGACGCCAGAGCAGTCGTCATCAGACCATTTGACGACGCTGCGCCATATGCGCGAAAAGGCCCTTGAAGGTGGAGGCGCCCAACGCATTGAGGTACAGCACGCAAAAGGCAAGATGACAGCTCGAGAGCGGTTGTCGATTCTGCTCGACGAGGGCTCCTTCCAGGAGCTCGGCGCACTGGCCACCCACGACGTGACCGATTTCGGCATGGCTGACAAGAAATTCCCGGGTGATGGCGTGGTCACCGGTTTCGGAAAGGTGCTGGGCCGCCGGGTTGCCGTATATGCGCAGGATTTCACTGTGCTCGGCGGGTCGTTCAGCCAGGTGCAGGCCCAGAAGATCAACAAGATCCAGGACCTCGCGCTCGAAAGCGGTATCCCGATCGTGGGCCTGAACGATTCAGGCGGCGCCCGGGTGCAGGAGGGTGTGCGCAGCCTGGCCGCCTATGGCGAGGTCTTCCAGCGCAACGTGGCGGCCTCCGGGGTGATCCCTCAGATCAGTGTGATCATGGGCCCCTGCGCCGGTGGCGCGGTCTACTCCCCCGCACTGACCGACTTCACCATCATGGTCGACCAGACCTCGAACATGTTCCTCACCGGCCCCGACATCGTGGCCTCGGTGACCGGCGAACAGGTCACTGCTGAAGAGCTGGGTGGGGCCTCTGTGCACGCCGGCCGCAGCGGTGTGGCCCAATTCGAGGCCAAGTCCGAGGTTGATGCCCTCGAGTTGGTCAAGCTGCTGCTGAGCTACCTGCCGGCCAACACCTCCGAGGATTCACCGATCCTGCGTACCGACGATTCACCGGACCGGATGAGTGACGCACTCAACACGATCGTGCCCGACGATGAGCGCCGTGCCTACGACATGCGCAACGTGCTCGAGCAGATCTTCGACGAGGACTCGATCCTCGAGGTGCATGCCTCATTCGCACCGAATGCGATCGTTGCCTTCGCGCGGCTGGATGGCCGTCCGGTCGGCATCGTCGCCAACCAGCCGATGGTGATGTCCGGAGTGCTCGACATCGACTCCTCTGACAAGATCAGCCGGTTCATCCGCATCTGCGATGTCTACTCGTTGCCGGTGCTGACCTTCGTCGACTGCCCGGGCTACCTGCCTGGTGTCGAGCAGGAATACAACGGCGTGATCAGGCATGGCGCCAAGATCATTTACGCCTACTGCCAGGCCACGGTGCCGAAGATTTCAGTGGTCACCCGCAAGGCGATCGGTGGCTCATATGTGGCACTGAGTTCCAAGCAGATGGGCTCCGACGTGGCGTTCGCCTGGCCGACCGCCCAGATCGCGGTGATGGGTCCCGAGGGTGCTGCCGGGCTGCTGCACGGTCGCGCAATCAAGGCTGCCGAGGATCCGGACGCGGCCAAGGCCGAGTTCGTCGCCGAGTACCGCGAGAAGTTCTTCAACCCGTATCGGGCTGCCGATATGGGCCAGATCGATGAGGTCATCGAGCCCCGCGAGACCAGGCCCCGCTTGGTGCGGGCCCTCGAGGTGCTGCAAACCAAGGTCGTCCAATCCGTGCCGAAGAAGCACGGCCTGTTCCCGGTGTAATGCCATGGAGAACCTTGGTTGGGGTTTACAGATGATGCTGTTGGGCATGGGGTCGGTATTCCTCATGCTCATCGCACTGATGCTGGTCTTGATGCTGCTGGGTCGCACCGACAAGGAGCCCACACAAATCGAGGCCGCACCCGAGGCTGCCGAACTGCCTGCCCAGGCAGAACCGCCTGCGGTCGAAGCAGACCCGAACGCCTGGATGACGATCGCTGATGCCAGCGGTCTGACCCCAGAGCAGATCGCGGCCATCTCGGTGGCCGTAGCGGTCCACGCCGACGTTCGCCGCAAACAGGCGGCACCCTCACACCGCGTCCATGCTCCAGGCTCGCGTCTTTGGGCGAGCCGCTGGGTGGCGATGGGACGCCAGACCCAGATGCACAACACCCAGAGGAGATGACAGTGCGTCACTATCAACTGACTGTCAACAACAATGAATACGAGATCGACATCGATGACATCTCGGCCACCGAGTTCCAGGTGACGATCGACGGGCAGGTCGTCGACGTCACGCTGACCGCCCACGGTGACACCGCGCAAGCGGCCATCACTCCCGAGATGGAGGTTCTTGGCAAGAGCGCCCAGCCTCCGGCGGCCCAGGTACCGGTGGCTCCGAAGGTCTCGCAGACAGTGAAGGCAGCTACCCCACGTACCCCGTCCCCGGCGGTCGCCGGTGGTACCGATCTGGCCTACTCCATGAGTGCACCAATGCCAGGGGTGATCCTCGAGATCAATGTCGCCCCTGGTGCCAGCGTCAACAAGGGTGACGTGGTGATGGTGCTGGAGGCAATGAAGATGAAGAACGACCTGCACGCCAGCCGCACTGGTGTGGTGGAGTCGGTCGACGTCGCGCAGGGCGATCAGGTCAAGTACGGCCAGGTGCTGCTGCGGTTCGCAAAGGATTGAAGATGGATGCATCTTTGATCCAGGAACTATTGGCCGGCTTCTACAACCTCAGCTGGCAGGGTGCGGTGATGATTGCCATCGGCATCCTGCTGGTGTACCTGGCGATCTCCAAGGAGTACGAGCCGCTGCTACTGCTGCCGATTGGTTCGGGTTGCATCCTGGCCAATCTGCCGCTGTCGATGCTGGTTGGCACCCCGGACGAACCCGGCATGCTCCAGCTCTTCTACGACGTTGGTGTCGGAAACGAGTTGTTTCCGCTGCTGATCTTTATCGGTATCGGCGCGATGACCGACTTCGGACCACTGTTGGAAAACCCGAAGATGGTGCTGTTGGGTGCTGCCGGCCAATTCGGCATCTTCCTGACGCTGATCCTCGCGCTGCTGCTCGGCTTCACCAGGCCCGAGGCCGCCTCCATCGGCATCATCGGTGCCATTGACGGTCCGACATCGATTTATGTATCTGCCCAACTGGCCCCGCACCTGCTGGGCCCGATCACGGTGGCCGCATATAGCTATATGTCGCTGGTGCCGATCATCATGCCGCCGATCATGCGGCTGTTGACCACCAAGAAGGAACGGCAGATCAAGATGCCGTATACCTCGCGTGAGATCAGCCAGCGCACTCGCATCATCTTCCCGATCATCGTGACGATCATCGTCGGCATCCTGGTGCCCTTCGCACTGCCGTTGATCGGCACGCTGATGCTGGGCAACCTGATGCGCGAATCGAAGGTCGTCCAGCGGTTGACCGGTGCCGCCGAGAACGAGCTGAACAACGTCGTGACGCTGTTCCTCGGTCTGGCGATCGGCTCGACCATGGTCGGCTCTGAGTTCATCCAGATCAAGACGCTGTTCATCCTGCTGTTGGGTCTGGGCGCGTTCGTCCTCGACACCGCAGCCGGTGTGCTGTTCGGCAAGTTGATGAACCTCTTCAGCGGTGGCAAGTTCAACCCGCTCATCGGTGCTGCCGGCATCTCGGCCTTCCCGATGGCCGCCCGTGTCGTGCAGAGGGAAGTCTCTCGTGAGGACAACTCGAACTTCGTGCTGATGCACGCCATGGGTGCCAACGCTGCTGGTCAGGTCGCTTCGGCGATGGCCGGTGGTGTGCTGCTGGCACTGATGTCTGGTGTCGTCTAGAAGCTCGCCCTATCAGCAATCCCATTCGACGGGGACCGCGCCAACAGGCCGGTCCCTGTCGGCTGTTCGCGGTGCTGCGGGATAGTGTTGCCCACATGCATTTGGGCATTGATTTCGGTACTACACGCACCGTGGTGGCTCACGCTGACCGCGGTAACTTCCCCATCGTCGCGTTCACCGACACCACTGGTGATGCGCACGAGTTCATGCCTTCGCTGATAGCCCAGACCGAAAACGGTCTGGTGGCCGGGTTCGCTGCCCGCACCGCTCGCGCGTCGGGTGCACCGACGCTGCGATCGGTGAAGCGACTGTTGGCCTCACCGGCGGTGAACACCGCTACTGTCGTCACGATCGGCACCGAGCAGTTCTCGGTACTGGATGTGCTGGTCACCTACCTGCGTGAAGTCCATGACGCGCTGTACCACCGCTCGACAATCGCGCACCTGCTGGCTGAGGACCCAATCACTTCGATGGTCATCGCAGTACCCGCGCACGCCAATAGCGCCCAGCGCTTCCTGACGCTGGAAGCCTTCCGTCAGGCAGGCTTCCCGGTGACGGCGATGATGAACGAGCCGTCGGCCGCCGGTTTCGAATACACCCACCGGTTGGCAGCGACCCCCAGTGCGCGTCGCAGCCGGCTGGTCGTCTACGACATGGGAGGCGGCACCTTTGACGCCTCCCTCATCTCGATCCACGACCGCTCGCATGCCGTACTCGGCTCCAACGGCATCAACCAGTTGGGCGGCGACGACTTCGACCTGGTGCTGGCTGACCTGGCCTGCGACAGGGCGGGCATCAGCAATGAGGAACTCGGGGTCGACGGGTACTTCCAGCTGCTCAGCGAGGCCCAGGCGGTAAAGGAACAATTGGTCCCGCAATCCCGGCGAATCATCCTTGAGGTCGGCGACCAGACGGTGACCATCCCTGTCGATGACTTCTACGAGGCCGCCACCCCGCTTGTCGAGAAGAGCATCAATGCCATGAGCCCCCTGGTGGACGGGCTTGAGGACGGCGAGCCCGACCTGAGCCAGATCGCCGGGCTGTACCTGGTGGGTGGGGCCAGCGTCCTGCCGCTGGTGCCACGGTTGCTGCGTGAGCAGTTCGGCCGCCGGGTGTATCGCTCTCCCTATCCAGCCGCCTCTGCCGCCATCGGGCTGGCCATCGCCGCTGACCCGGAATCCGGCTACACCATCACTGATCGGCTGTCCCGGATCTTCGGGGTCTTCCGTGAGGACGAGGGCGGGCAGCGGTTGGCCTTCGACAGCATCTTCGACCGCGACCAGGTGGTAGAGAACGATGCCGAGGTACGGGTCAACCGCTCCTACCGGGCCGCCCACAACATCGGCTGGTACCGATTCGTCGAATGCGCTGAACTGGTTGGCGGCCACCCCGCCGGCAACATGGTGCCCTTTGACGACGTGCTCTTCCCGTTCGCACCTGAATTGCAGGATCCAGACGTCAACCTCAGCCAGCTTGATGTCTGGCGTACCGGCGACGGCGACTGGATCGAAGAGAGCTATGCCATCGACCGGCACGGCATCGTCTCGGTGACCTTGATCGACCACGACACCGGTTACCGCCAGACCCATCAACTGGGCCTGAGCTGAGCCACACTGCTGCAGCACGGCCCTGGTCCCGACTGGCTCCGGGGCAGCCTGGATCAGCCGGGAATAGATGCTCTACCGAGTCTGTTATTTAGTTGAACACTAAATTACTTGGGAGATACCAGTGAGCCAGATGCAGTTCGGAGTCTTCTCCGTCAGCGACATCACCACCGATCCGACAACGGGCCGGACGCAGACCGAGCACGAACGCATCAAGGCGTCCGTGGCCATCGCCAGGAAGGCCGAGGATGTCGGCCTGGACGTGTACGCCATCGGCGAGCACCACAACCCGCCGTTCTTCAGCTCGTCACCGACCACCACGCTTGCCTACATCGCAGCCCAGACCGAGCGCATCGTCCTCTCGACGGCAACCACCTTGATCACCACCAACGATCCGGTCAAGATCGCCGAGGATTTCGCGATGCTGCAGCACCTGGCTGATGGTCGGGTTGACCTGATGCTCGGCCGGGGCAATACCGGACCGGTCTATCCCTGGTTCGGCCAGGACATCCGCAATGGCATCCAGTTGGCAGTCGAGAACTACGCGCTGCTGCACCGGCTGTGGCGTGAGACCGATGTCGACTGGTCCGGACGCTTCCGCACCGCGCTGGCCGGGTTCACTTCGACACCGCGGCCGCTTGATGGGGTGGCGCCGTTCGTCTGGCACGGCTCGATCCGCTCCCCCGAGATCGCCGAGCAGGCCGCCTACTACGGTGACGGCTTCTTCCACAACAACATCTTCTGGCCGATGAGCCACACCAAACGCATGATCGACCTGTACCGGACCCGCTATGAGCACTATGGTCACGGCGCCTACCACCAGGCGATCGTCGGCCTGGGTGGGCAGTTCTTCATGCGGCCCAACTCGCAGGACGCCTGGCGGGAGTTCCGGCCCTACTTCGACAATGCACCGGTATACGGGCACGGGCCCAGCATGGAGGAGTTCACTTCTTCGACCCCGCTCACGGTGGGCAGCCCGCAGCAGGTGCTGGAGCGCACCCTGTCGTTCCGTGAATCGGTGGGTGACTACCAGCGGCAGTTGTTCCTTGTCGACCACGCCGGCCTGCCACTGAAGACTGTTCTCGAGCAGCTCGACCTGCTCGGTGAGATCCTGCCCGACCTGCGAGCCGGGTTCGCCGAGGGCCGGCCGGCCGATGTGCCCGATGCCCCGACCCATTCGGCCCTGGTGACTGCAGCCGGCGGCGAAACCGACTCGACCGTCTATGCCCCCGGTGATGCGGTCACCGGCAAGGGAGTGGAATACAAGTGACACGAATCCTGGCCATCAGTGCTGGCGCAAGCAATCCCTCGTCCACCCGCAAGCTCGCTGATCGCCTCACCGAGGCGGTCCGCGAGCGGGCGCCCCGGGCCGAGGTCGAACTCATCGACGTCCGCGAACTGGCCCATGACCTGCTCAATGCCACCACCAGTGGCCTGCGCAGCCCCGAGGTGAGCCAGGCGGTCGCCCAGGTCTCGCAGGCGGACGCTGTGATCGCGGTCACCCCGGTCTTCAATGGCGCCTATTCGGGCCTGTTCAAGCTCTTCTTCGATGTGCTGGACGAGGGCACGCTGGCCGATGTACCGGTGCTGCTGGGCGCAACAGGTGGCACGCCCCGGCACAGCCTGGCCATTGACCAGACCCTGGTGCCGTTGTTCTTCTACCTGCGGGCCCGTCCCCTGCCGTGGCCGGTGTATGCCGCCACCGACGACTGGTCTGACCCGCGGGGCCTCAACGAGCGGATCGGGCGGGCAGCCGACGCACTGGTCGCCGACATCGGCCACCAGACCACCGGCGCTTCGCGCGCCCGGGTCCAGCCGGATGACGACTTCACGTTGACCAAGGATTTTGAGGCGATGCTTGCCGAGCTAGGCTGAACCAATGGACAATCCTCAGCGCGAGAACCCGCAATGGCCGGATTTCTTGCCGCCTGACTTTGAGGAATCCATCCCCAATGCGCCGGCTGAGCAGGCTCGGCCACCCCAGCCGTCCGGCAACGCTGAACCTCCCCGCGCGCCAACCCCACCTCCGCGGCCCGCTACACCCCGGCGGCCCACTCCTGAGGCCCGCAAACGTGATCCTGAACGCTGGTTCAACCAGCCGGCGCCATCATCCGGGTACCGCAATTCACTGACGCAGGCCCAGACCCCGGTAACCAACCTGCTGATCGCCATCTGTGTGCTGGTCTGGATGCTGCAGAACATCTCGTTCGAGATCAACGACCTGGTGACGTTGATCCCCGCGCTGGGGGCCAGCGAGCCGTGGCGGTTCATCACCTCGGCCTTCGGCCACTCGCGCACGATGTTCACCCACATCGGTTTCAACATGCTGACGCTTTGGCTGATGGGACGCTACCTCGAGCCCATCCTGGGCAGGGCAAGATTCCTGGCTGTCTACCTGATCTCGGCACTGGGTGGCGGGGCGATGTTCGTCCTGTTCGCCTCACCGACCGGCCGCTACTGGAACTCGGGCTTGCTGGGCGCCTCGGGCGCCGTCTTCGGGTTGTTCGGTGCCTACCTGGTGCTGGCCTGGCTGTTGCGTCGGCCTCTCACGTCGATCTGGGTGCTGCTCGGGCTGAATGTCGTGATGGCCGTGATCTTCCCGAACATCGCCTGGCAGGCCCACCTGGGTGGCCTCATCGCCGGTGCCATGGCCACTGGGGTGGTGGCGCTCGACATCAGACGCCGAACCCAGCACAAGTCATCGATCACCTGGCCGGGAATGGCAGCAGTCACTGCACTGATCGTGCTGGCGCTGGTGGTCAAGTACCTGACTGTCTGAACGCGCCGCCCACACAGTGGCATCGGCTCAATTGTCGCGGGGACGCCGCTGGAAGCCGCTCCACAAACGGTGCCGAACACTAAGGTGACCAGCAGGCACCCCGAGAGGAACGGCTATGAACCAGAGGGAATTTCGCAAGTACATCGACGGGCTCAAGGCGAGCGGCTACTCGGTGCGGCGGGACATCACCGGTTCCGACCCCGACCTGATCACCCCGGACGGCAACGCAGTCGACAGTTGGGCGCAGGACTATCCCTATGACTGGCGCCTCGGGCGTGCGGCCTACGAGGAAGAGAAGTACGCCCTGCAGGTCGAGTTCATCAAGTTCCAGGACTGGACGCTGGACACCGGCACCAAACACATCATCGTCTTCGAGGGTCGTGATGCCGCAGGCAAGGGTGGCACGATCAAACGGTTCACCGAACACCTCAACCCTCGCTTCGCCCGCGTGGTCGCCCTGCCCAAACCGAACAAGCGCGAGCGCGGGCAGTGGTTCCTGCAGCGCTATATCCAGCACTTCCCCACCGCCGGCGAGATCGTCATGTTCGACCGTTCCTGGTACAACCGGGCCGGTGTTGAACCGGTGATGGGCTTCTGCTCACCGAAGGAGTACAAGCGCTTCATCAACGAGGCACCCATGCTTGAGCGCATGATCGTCAACTCGGGCATCTCGCTCACCAAGTTCTACCTGGCGGTCACCCAGGACGAGCAACGCACCCGCTTCGCGATCCGCCAACTCGATCCAGTCCGCCGCTGGAAACTGTCCCCCATGGATGTCGCATCCCTGGACAAGTGGGACGAGTACACCTCGGCCGCCAACCAGATGTTCGAGACGACCGACACCGATTGGGCACCGTGGACCTGGGTCAATTCCAACGACAAGAAGCGCGGGCGGCTCAACGCCATGCGGGCCTTCCTGAACCAGTTCGACTACGACGACAAGGACACGTCGGTGGTCCACGAGCCCGACCCACTCATCGTCAAGCGCGGTCGCGACACGCTGATCCGATTGACCCAGCCAGATGACCCCGACAGCACCCCCGAGGTCATCGAGCAGGCCGTACAGATGGCCTGATGACTGAACCCTCGACCCATCCTTGAATCGTTTGCGGTGGGTAGTTGCCGCACCACTGGTGCCACCGGCTATCGTCGGGACGTGGACAGTTTGGGGGCACTCGGATTCCGTGCGGGCGCACGGTCCGACATCGGCCCCCGACGCACTGACAACCAGGATTCCGGCTTCGCCGGTGATCGTGTGCTGCTGATCGCTGATGGCGTGGGTGGTGCGCCAGCCGGTGATGTGGCCTCTGCCCTGGTCGTCAGGGCATTGGCCCCTGCCCTGGCCGCGGCCGGCAGCCTGCAACCGGCGGACCTGTTCGACCAGGTCGCACTATCCAATGCCCAACTTGCCCGGGCTGGGCGCCAGGATCCTGATGTTCGTGGTCTGGCCACGACCATGACCTGCCTGGCACTGGCCGATGACGGCGCACTGATCGCCCACATCGGTGATTCGCGGGCCTACCGGTGGCGCGATGGCGACCTGACCCAGATCACCATCGACCAGTCGTGGATCCAGATGCTGCTGGCCGAGGGCCTGGTGCAACCTGACGAGGTCAGGACCCACCCGATGCGCAACCTGTTGATGCATTCACTGTCCGGGGCGCTCAGCGACCCCGACGCACTGCATGTGCTGCCGGTTGATGTGCGCGATGGTGACCGCTGGGTACTGACCACTGATGGGCTGTCGAGTTACCTGCCCGCCGAGGTCTTCACCGACTTGGTGGCCCGCACCTCTGATCCCCAGGACCTGGCCGACCAGTTGGTCAACGAGGCCTGGCCGCGCAGCCGCGACAACATCACCGTGGTCGTTGGTGACATATCTTCCAGCGCACCCACCGGGCAATCGGTTTTCGTCGGGGCTGCTGCGGGGGCGTCCCCCGATTATCGCCTGGCCCAGTGACCCGATGCACTTGCACTGCTGCCCACCTCAGACCTCGAACAGTGCCGGGTCTCCCCCACCGAGCCGGGTGATCACGGGTTCATCCTCGGTCAGGTCGACCACAGTGGTTGGGTCGAGGCCGACGTCCCCGGAATCGACGATCGCATCCAGGACGTGCCCCAGTTCTTCGTTGATCTGCCAGCCGTCGGTCATCGGCTCTTCCTGCCCCGGCAGGATCAGCGTCGATGAGGCCAGCGGTTCACCCAGGGCGTCCAGCAGCGCCAGTGTGGTGGTGTGCTGCGGAACCCGGATACCGATAGTGCGCTTGCGGGGATGCTGCATCACCCTGGGTACCTCTCGGGTGGCTGGCAGGATGAAGGTGTAGGCACCCGGGGTTGCGGCCTTGACTGCCCGGAAGACCCGGTTCGACATCACCACATAGCGTCCGATCTGGCCGAATTCGCTGACCACGATGGTCAGGTGGTGGCGTTCATCGAGATCCCGGATGGCCCGAATGCGATCAGCAGCCTGGTGGTTGCCGAACAGCGCACCGAGAGCGAATCCTGAATCGGTTGGGTAGGCAATCACGCCGCCATCGCGCAGCACCTCAACAGTCTGGTCGAGTGCGCGCTGCTGAGGATTTTCTGGATGAACGTCGAAATAGCGTGCCATTGGCCAATCCTAGTTGACACGCACGGGTTCATCTTTGCTGGAGTTCGACCTCGGCTGCGCCGCGCCCCACGAGTTCGTCGATGCCGGCCAGGCCGATGAAGACCGTAGAGGTAGGGATTTCGGTACTGATCTGCAGCATGCCCGCCTCAACGCTGATCTCGGCGTCGACCCCCGGATGCGCCTCGACCACAGCCCACGCCGCCTGCTGCGCTGCGTCCCGACCGTCGCCACCGATCACCAGGTGGGGGGCCGCCGCGTCGACCCCGGCGCGGGCTGCCTGTGCCGCCACAGCCTCGGCCTGGCGGTTGGCTGCTGCCTTGCGGGCGCCATCCACCGCGAGCCCGATACACAACAGCAACACCGGGATGAGCAGGCAGACCATGACCGAGATGCTGAGGCCGCGCTGGTTCATTGTCTTCACGAGGGACTCCTGGTTGGGGGTGAGAGCCTTCCGACCAGTCTGGCATGTTCTGGGCTGACTTGGGAACTCGTCCCGTCCTTCGGGGTACGGGTTGACCACCGCGCTCGCCTGTGGAGCAGCGGACTAGGCTGGGGTTGAGGCTCGCAGTAGAGAAGAAAGGTCCTGAACACATGGTCAACAAGGTTGGTCTACTCACCGCCGGCGGTTTCGCCCCTTGCCTGTCGTCAGCAATCGCGGGCTTGGTCCGGCGCTATACCGAGCTCTCGCCCGACACCGAAATCATCGCGTACCGCTTCGGCTACGAAGGTCTGCTGAAGGGCGATTCGATCAAGATCACCCAAGAGGTCCGTGACCATGCCGAGCGGCTGTACGCCTTCGGTGGTTCCCCCATCGGCAACTCGCGGGTGAAGCTCACCAATGTCAAGAACCTGGTCGAACGCGGTCTCATCGAAGAGGGTCAGAACCCCCTCGAGGTGGCCGCCCAGCAGTTGGTGAGTGACGGCGTCGACGTGCTGCACACCATTGGTGGCGACGACACCAACACCACTGCCGCCGACCTGGCTGCCTATCTTGCCGAGAACGATTTCAACCTGACCGTGGTCGGGCTGCCCAAGACGATCGACAACGACATCGTGCCGATCCGTCAGTCGCTGGGCGCATGGACCGCCGCTGACCACGCCGCCAACTACGCCAAGAACGTCATCGCAGAACACAATGCCGCCCCGCGCGAGCTCATCATCCACGAGATCATGGGCCGCAGTTGCGGCTACCTGGCCGCCGAAACCACCAAGCGCTACCGGGCGTGGCTGGACGAGCAGGAGTGGCTGCCCGAGATCGGCCTGAGCCGGGCGGCATGGGATGTGCATGCGGTCTACCTGCCCGAGGTGCACATGGATCTCGAGGCCGAGGCAGAGCGCCTGGGCAAGATCATGGACGAGGTCGGCAACGTCAACATCTTCCTCAGTGAGGGTGCAGGGGTTCCCGAAATCGTTGAGCAGCTCGAGAAGGCGGGCGAGGATGTGCCGCGCGACGCCTTCGGGCACGTGCAGATCGACAAGATCAATCCGGGTGCGTGGTTCGGCAAGCAGTTCAGCAAGCTGATCGGTGCGCAGAAGACGATGGTGCAGAAGTCGGGCTACTTCTCGCGTTCGGCACCGTCCAACGCCGAGGACCTCGAGCTGATCGGCCGCACCTGCGTGATGGCCGTGGATGCCGCCCTGGCCGGCACCCCCGGCGTGGTCGGTCTGGATGAAGAGAACAACGACGAACTATCGATCATCGCCTTCGATCGGATCGCCGGCCACAAGCCGTTCGACATCACCCAGCAGTGGTTCGTCGATATGTGCACCTCGATCGGGATGCCCGAGCCAGAGGCTGCCGAGTAGCCGACGAGCCGGGCAGTGCCCGGTTCAGCGACGTCTACGCCCCGCTGGGGTTGCCCCGGTGCCCAACTGCACCGGGCGCCCTGTCGGGGGGCCGTTGTCGCCAAGCTGCTTGCCGAGCCGCCGGGGTGGACGCTGGCGTCGGGCACGCTCGGCGTCAGCCAATTCCCAGTGCCCCTCGACGCTCACAAGGTCTGTGTGATCGCGCAGCACCTGGTCGGCCGGGCTGTAGCGGCGAGCCACCGCCGGCTGGTTCCAGGTGGCTATCCAGGCAGTCCAGAGCAGGATGAGCTGGGCGAAGATGTTGATGAACAGCATCGCCACGATGACTGGCCCGAAGACCTGAGTGGTGCGCGACAGGCTCATCAGGCTGGTCAGGTAGCTGGCGCCGGTCTGCAACAACACGAAGCTGATTGCGGCACCGATCGAACCGCCCAGGATCGCCCGGTTGGGTGAGCGGTGATCGGGCAGGTAGCGGAACATCATCCAGAACATCAGGGTCGCGCCCAGTAGCGACAGCGTCAGCGAGGCACCCTGCAACAGGCCTTGTGAGATGTAGACATTGCCCAGCTTCGCCCAGGCGACCACGGTATCGGCCAGTCTGGTACCCACCACTGTGGTGGTGAAGGTGATCGCGATGAGCGCCATGAAGACCAGCAGCATCGCGAGGTTCACCACCGGTTCGAGCAGCACGCTGTGGCGTCGGTGCACGATGTCGAAATCGGGTCGGCCCATCGCCCTGATGGCGCCCTTCAGGTTGGCGACCCAGGTTGAGCCGATCACCAGCGCGACGACCAGGGCGAACAGGCCGACCCGGTGCCAGTCGTACAGGTATTGGCCCATCAATACCAGCACCTGGTCCTGGAGTGGTCCGGCATTGATGTTGTCGACGATGAAGATCTGCACCACACCGAGCAGGTCGGGCCTGATCACCGTCATCACCAGTCCGACCGCTGCGAAGGCGAACATCAGTAGCGGCACCAGGGCCAGGATGCTGAAGAAGGCCATGGAAGCGGCCAACTGGTTACCCAACCTGTTGAAGTATCGCCGGACCGTCCGTGCCAGGTGCGAGCCACGCCTGCTGTTGCGCAGCCGCTGCTCAACTCGATCGGTCCAGGCCATGGGCCCAATCATTCCAGTCGGGCGCGCTACGCCCGGTCAGGGCACGCGCCGCAAGCCGGATCAGCCAGCCGTGGCTACTCCTCGTAGTCGCTCAGCGGTGGGCACACGCACATCAGGTTGCGGTCACCGTGAGCGTTGTCGATGCGAGCCACCGGTGGCCAGTACTTGTCGGTGCTGGTCACTGTCGCCTCTGAGCGGGTGTACGGGTGGTGCCATTCATCGGTGACGACCCTGGCCAGGGTGTGTGGGGCGTGCACCAGTGGATTGTCGTCGGCGGGCCAGTTGCCGGCAATCACCTGGTCGATCTCGGCCCGGATCGCGATCATGGCGTCACAGAACCGGTCCAGTTCGACCAGGTCCTCGCTTTCGGTGGGCTCGATCATCAAGGTGCCCGCCACCGGGAAGCTCATCGTGGGGGCGTGGAAGCCGTAATCGATGAGCCGCTTGGCGATGTCGTCGATACCCAGGCCTGCCTGTTTGAGGATCGGCCGGGGGTCGATGATGCACTCGTGGGCGACCAGGTGCTCGCGTCCCGAGTAGAGCACCGGGAAGTGCTCGTCGAGCCGGTGCGCGATGTAGTTGGCGCCAAGCACGGCCACCTGGCTGGCCTGCTTCAGGCCATCGGCACCCATCATCGCGATGTAGGCGTAGGTGATGGGAAGAACACCGGGCGAACCGTAGGGGGCCGCCGAAACCGTGCCGCCAGGTTCCAGGCCCTGGTCGACCTCGACCAGCGGGTGGTCGGGCAGGTAGGGCGCCAGGTGCGATTTGACCCCGATCGGCCCGACGCCCGGTCCCCCGCCACCATGCGGGATCGCGAAGGTCTTGTGCAGGTTGAGGTGGCTGACATCCGAACCGAAGTCACCGGGTCTGGCCAGCCCCACCAGCGCGTTCATGTTGGCGCCATCCACATAGACCTGGCCGCCAGCTGCATGCACCAGTTCGCAAGCGGTGACGACAGTGTCCTCGAAGACACCATGGGTCGACGGATAGGTCATCATGATCAGCGCCAGGCGGTCAGCGTGGGCGCCGATCTTGCTGCGCAGGTCGTCCATGTCGATCGACCCGTCCCCAGTCGACTTGACGACGACGACCTTCAGGCCGGCCAGCGCCGCCGAGGCGGCATTGGTGCCGTGCGCCGATGACGGGATCAGGCAGACATCGCGCTGGTGCTCCCCGCTTCCTTCGTGGTAGCGCTTGATCGCGATCAGGCCAGCGAATTCCCCTTGCGCGCCGGAGTTCGGCTGCAGCGAGACCCTGTCGTAGCCGGTGATCTCGGCCAGCCAGCCGCTCAGTTCAGTGATCAACTCACCCATGCCCTGGGCGTCTGCGGCCGGGACGAAGGGGTGCAGGTCGGCGAATCCGGGGTAGCTGATGGGTTCCATCCCGGCTGCCGAGTTGAGTTTCATGGTGCAGCTGCCCAACGGGATCATGCCTCGGTCGAGCGCGAAATCCCGTGCTGCCAGCCGGGCCAGATACCGCATCATCCGCGTCTCGGAATGGTGCGCGTTGAATACCGGGTGCTGCAGGTATTCGCTGGTGCGCTCAACTGCGCCCAGCCCACCCCACTGGCTATCGTCCAGCTCGGCCCCGAAGACGGCCGCGACACCGGCCAGGTCAGCTTCGCTCACGTCCTCGCCGATCGAGATGCCCACCTGGCCCGGGTCGGCCAGCCGCAGGTGGATTCCCACGCCCCGGGCTGCCGCGACGACGCTGGCGGCGTCAGGCACCTCGACCAGCAGGGTGTCGAAGAAGTTCTGGTGCACCGGCGCATACCCGGCGTTGGCGAGCGCTGCTGCCAACCGGGTGGCCCGGTCATGGATTTGCCGGGCGATGGCCTTCAGCCCTGCTGGCCCGTGCCATACCGCGTAGGCGGCCGCTGTATTTGCCAGCAGCACCTGGGCGGTACAGATATTCGAGTTCGCCTTCTCGCGCCTGATGTGCTGTTCGCGGGTCTGCAGGGCCAGCCGCAGGGCTGGCTGACCTGCCGCATCAGTGGATACCCCGACCAGGCGACCGGGGAGTTGGCGTTCGGTGCCTGCCCGGGCAGCGATGTAGCCGGCGTGCGGGCCGCCGTAGAAAAGTGGCACCCCGAAGCGCTGGGTGCTACCGACGGCGATGTCGGCACCCCACTCCCCCGGCGGGCTGACCAGGGTGAGCGCGAGCAGGTCAGCCGCGGCGACCACCTGGGCGCCGGCGGCATGGGCGGCCTCGGCGATCCGTTTGAGTTGATTGGTGTCCTGCATCAGGCCATCCACTGTCGGGGTCTGCACCACGACGCAGAATGCCCGGTCAAGGTTGGCCTCACTGGTCAGGTCGGCGGCGGCCTGCACCACCTCGATGCCCAGGGCACCCATCCGGGTGCGGAGCACGGCCAGCGACTGCGGCAGCAGCCCGGCATCGACCACGACGACTTCGCCGGTCTTGTTGATGCGGCGGGCCATGCTGACGGCCTCGGCCACTGCGGTCGCCTCATCCAGCAGGCTGGCCCCGGCCAGCGGCAGCCCGGTCAGGTCGGCGACCATGGTCTGGAAGTTGAGCAGCATCTCGAGGCGGCCCTGACTGATCTCGGGCTGGTACGGGGTGTAGGCGGTGTACCAGGCCGGGGTCTCCAGCAGGTTTCGGCGGATGACCGGCGGTGTGATCGTGCCGTGGTAGCCGAGCCCGATCATCGCCCGGCCGGGGAAGTTGGCGGCCGCCAGTTCACGCAGGCGGTCC
>JBMNPP010000009.1:0-28316 GCA_050943675.1 Brooklawnia sp. | reverse complement strand
GGTTACTGACCCGTTTTCGATCCCGGACACCAGCACGCGGCGATCCTTGATCTTGGCGTTGGTCCGGTCGAAGGCGGCTTTGGGGTCGGCAGCGTCGATCCAGGACTGCAGGTGCTTCATCACCCAGCCGATCCCGTGTTGGGGGAGGGTGGCTGCGACCCGGGCGTCCACGAACTGCGCGGCCTTGATGTCGAGGAGAGTGGTGCGGTCGATGACCAGGTTGGCCTGCCAAACCCTGGCCTCACCGGCCAGGACTCTCTGCCACAGGTGTGGGAACCGGTGCCGCAGGTCAAGGGCCTGGGCGATTCGGTTGGCTGCCGAGCGTGGTGAGATCCCGAGCAGCCCACCGATTTCAAGGCTCAGGAATTCCCCGACCAGTGGGGTGCCGTGGTGCCCGCCGGGGATGAGGCGTTCCATGCCGTCCAGTACGCGGTTGATGTCTACTTGGTAGAGGTCTGCTGCATGCGTGATGGCCACCAGTTCTGCGACTTCGGCGGCCTGGAGTTGCTGGTGGGCATGATCGAGCGCGTCGAATGCTTCGGCACTGGTTGCGGGGTGGGTCCAGTCTGGTTCGTCGGGTGGGTCGACGTGGGGTGGGGGTAGGTCCCCGGGGGTGTGGGTCATGGATCTATTGTATTCGATCACACCCGCGAAACAAGGGTAAACCACCTAGATAACCCAGCCATTTTCGACACTCTTTGAGTCCCGGGTGTCCAGGCAACCGGCGGGCCCGTGAGCGCGAAGGCAACCCATGCCGATACCGGAGGTGCGTAATAGCTCTGGTTACCCCAGTCGGTCGAACCGAGGAGCCATTGTGAAGCGCTTCAGCCAAGCGACGGTTACAGAGAAACTGCCCACTTGACCAAGACCCCTAGCCTTGACCCGTGGGGAAAGTTCCGGCGCTGATGACTGCGCTCCTGATCGGCATGTCCACGCTGGCTGCCTGCGGCACGGACACCACCCCGGTTCCTGCACCCCAGACCACCGCAGCCACCGCGCTGCCGACCCCAGACCGCCGCGAACCCTCGCCGGCACCCACCCCGGAACCGGTGCAGGTGAGCATCGCCGCCGCCGGCGACATCCTGCCCCACGCCTTCGTCAACGAATCGGCCTCCGGATACGCCGGTGGCTCAGGCTACGACTACTCACCGATGTTCGAAGAAGTGGCGCCGCTGCTATCCGGGGCCCAACTGGCCATCTGCCACCTGGAGACCCCGCTGAGCCCCGAGGGCAACGACCTGTCCGCCTGGGGTGCGATGAATTTCAATAGCCCACGTGAACTGGCCACCGCCCTGGCCGGGGCCGGTTATGACGGTTGCGAATTCGCCTCCAACCACACCATGGACCGCGGGCTGGACGGCCTGGCAGCGACCGAACAGATCGTCCGGGAGGCCGGGTTGGGCTATGCCGGACCAACGATGAACCCGGAACGCGCTGGGCGCGCCGAATTATATGAACTGGACGGCGTCCGGGTCGCCCACCTCGCCTACACCTATACCCTGCCCAATGACGGATCACCGACGACGACGATCCCCGACGGCGCACCCTGGCTGGCCGAGGCGTCCTGGCCGTCGATCGGGGCAGCCGGCATCCTCACCCACGCCCGGGCGGCAAGGGATGCCGGAGCCGACTTCGTGGTGGTGAGCATGCACTGGGGTACCGAATACCAGGCGATGCCCACCAGCGACCAGACGAGCCTGGCGCACGAATTGCTGGCCAGCAACGAGGTCGACCTGATCCTGGGCACCCACGCCCACGTCATCCAGCCGTGCGAGGTCATCAATGGCCGGCACGTGATCTACGGCATGGGCAATTCACTGTCGAACCAGTCACCCTCGCAAGCGGCGGGCCTGCTGCCTGAAACCCAGGACGGCATGATCGCGCTGGTCACCCTGACCAAGGAGCCATCAGGCGAGGTCACCACCCAGCTTGCCTACCAACCGACCCACGTCGAGATCCCCGGGCACAGGATTCGGCTGGTCACCCCCGAATCGCACCCCGACAGTTGGCAGCGCACCACGAGTGCACTCGACCGGCTGGGGGGCTGCGGTGCGCAGGCCCTGCACCCCTGAGGCCGCACATAATCCTGCGAGATGGCGTAATGTCGGCAAGTTGTGAGCACAGACCAGCCCGATAGCGCCCAATTCGACTTCGCCAAGGTTCGCTGGGCATATTTTGGGCTCGTTATCGGGATGTTCACCGCATCCATCAGCCAGACGATCGTCAGCCCCGCCATTCCCCGTATCATCGCCGACCTGGGCGGGTTGGCCTGGTATTCGTGGTTGTCGACGATCGTGATGCTGGTCAGTGCCGTGGTCATCCCGATCAGCGGCAAGCTGTCGGACATCTTCGGGCGTCGCCGGTTCTACATCATCGGTCTGGTGCTGTTCATGGCCGGCTCGATGCTCAGCGGGGCGGCGTTCAGCTTCGGCTTCCTGGTCTTCTCACGCGCCATCCAGGGCATGGGCATGGGCATCCTGATGCCGTTGTCGCAAACAATCCTGGGCGACCTCATTCCGGCCAGGCAGCGCGGCAAGTACATGGGCTACATGGGTGCGGTGATGGGTGCCTCGCAGGTCGCCGGTCCCCTGCTGGGCGGGTGGATCACCGATGTGTCGAGCTGGCGCTGGCTGTTCTACATCTCGATGCCGGTGTGTGCGATCGCGCTGGTCATCGTCATCAAATACCTGCGGGTGCCCGAACTTGGCGTCCCGCCGACCATCGACCGGGCAGGCATCGCGACCATGTCGATCGGGGTCAGCTCACTGCTGCTGGGCATCAGCATGGGTGGGCAGTTCAGCTGGACGCAGCCAGAAGTCATCGCCCTGCTGGTGGTCGGTGTGGCCATGCTGGCGGTCTTTGTGCGGGTCGAATTGAATGCCGCCGAGCCGATCGTGCCGATGCACCTGTTCACCAACTCGATCTTCACCACCTCGACACTGGCTGCCGCGTTCATGAGCATGGCGCTCATCTGCGTCATCATCTACACCCCCGTCTACGCCCAGGGCGTGCTCGGGGTCAGCGCCACCACCTCGGGACTCATCCTGATCCCCATGAACGTCGTGCTGTTCCTGATGGGTGTGGTCGTGGGCAACCTGACCACCCGCACCGGCCGGTACAAGGAATTCATCGTCACTGGTGCGGCGATCCAGTTGCTCGGCACCCTGCTGATGTTGCGGTTGGGGGCCGGCTCGAACAGGTTCGAGGTCAGCCTGTACACCGCGGTCCTCGGGCTGGGCTTCGGGATGGCCTCGCAGAACCTGATGCTGGCAGTACAGAACGCCGTCCAGCGACGCGACCTCGGCACCGCCACCTCGACCCAGCAATTCCTGCGCAATATCGCCAACACCCTGGGCACAGCGGTAGCCGGAACCATCATGACCACCCAGTTGCTGAGCGGCATCTCGTCCCGGATGACCCCCGAACTGGCCGAACTGGTGCCCGGTGGAATCGACCCGAACGCTGTCCTGCACGCCGACTCACTGGCGAAACTGCCGCCCGAGGTGGCGCTGGTGCTGCGTCAATCACTGGCTGATGCGATGCACTCGGTCTTCGCGATCCTGCCGGCACTCAGCGCGGTCGCACTGGTGATCACCTTCTTCATCAAACCGCTCAAATTGCGCGAGACGATCGCCGAGAGCGACGAGCGGGGCCGCGAAATCCTGGACGCCGCCGCCATGTCGAGCCCTGACTCCCGGCGCCAACTGCTCAGCCCGGCCGACGCCCATGCCCGGCACAAGGAACGCATCATGGGTGCGCACCTGGTGCTGTTGGCCGCCCAGGTCGGCGACGACAACCCGCTGCTTCGTGATGCAGTCACCGAGTTCGGTGGCGGCGACCTGGACCGTGGGCTGCAACTGCTGCGTTCGACCGGTGCCATGCTGCTGAGTGAGGACCCGGGCGTCATCGACGAGCACGAACCATTCGCGGTCGAACTATCCAGGCGCGGTCAACGGAGCGAAATGCTCAGCGCCGAGTTCACTGCCCGCATGGAGGAAGTTGCGATGCGGGTCGCCGAGCGTCCCACCGAAGCACCCACCAAGCCGCGGCTGGACAGTGCCCAGGGCATTGACGGCAACGCCATGCGGCGGGCCCTGATGATGCTTGATTCGGCCCTGGTGGCCGACATCGCCACTCGGGAATGGCTGGCCGACCAGGCATGAAGCAAGTGGCCCGGCCCCACGATGGGAGCCGGGCCACAACTGCCTGGGATGTTTACTTGTTCTGGTCCATGGCAGCCCTGGCCGCTGCGAAGCGGGCGATCGGCACCCGGAACGGCGAGCACGACACGTAGTCGAGCCCGACGCCCTGGAAGAACTCGATGGAGGCCGGGTCGCCACCATGCTCGCCACACACGCCGCACTTCAGGCCCGGCTTGGCCTTGCGGCCCCGCTCGACACCGATCTCGACCAGGGCACCCACACCCTCGATGTCGATCGACTCGAACGGGTTGACCTCGAGGACACCCTCGACGACATAGTCGGTGAGGAAGCCGTTCTCGGCGTCGTCACGGCTGATGCCGAGCGCGGTCTGGGTCAGGTCGTTGGTGCCGAAGCTGAAGAAATCAGCGTGCCCAGCGATGTCATCAGCGATCAGGGCTGCGCGCGGCAGCTCGATCATGGTGCCGATGGTGTAGTTCAGTTCCTTGCCGGCGCTGGCCAGCTCTTCCTTCACCGCGGTATCGACGATGTCGCGCTGGCGCTCGATCTCGGATTCCAGGCTCACCAGCGGAATCATGATCTCGACCTCGGCGGTCTCGCCCTCGCGCTCCAGGACGGCCAGTGCCGCACGGATGATCGCACGGGCCTGCATGTCCGGGATCTCGGGGTAGAGCATCGCCAGCCGGCAGCCACGGGTACCGAGCATCGGGTTGAGCTCGCTGAGCCGCTTGACCTGGCTGAGGGTGGCCTCTTCCTGGGCGAGGTCTGCTGCCGAGGCGCCGGTCAGCTCAAGCTTCTGCACCTTGAGCGACTGGTCGACCAGGTTCGGCAGGAACTCGTGCAGCGGCGGATCGAGCAGCCGGACAGTGACCGGCAGGCCCTTCATCGCGGTGAAGATGCCCTCGAAGTCGGCCTGCTGCATCGGCAGGATCTCCTCCAGGGCAGCAGCACGCTGCTCCGAGTTCTCGGCGAGGATCATCTTGCGGACGGCCGGCAGCCGGTCAGCAGCCATGAACATGTGCTCAGTGCGGCACAGGCCGATGCCCTCAGCGCCCAGCTCGCGGGCCTTGGAGGCGTCGTCGAAGTTGTCGGCGTTGGCGCGCACGCCCATCGTCCGGACCTCGTCGGCCCAGGCGACCACGCGCTCGAAGTCCTCGTTGATCTGCGGCGGGATCAGCTTGAGTGCCTCACCAAAGACTTCACCGGTGGAGCCATTGAGGGTGATGATGTCGCCCTCGTCGAACACCTGGTCGCCGATGGTCAGCTTCTTGCCCGGAATATCGATCTTGATCGAGGTCGCGCCAGCCACACACGGGGTACCGAATCCACGGGCCACCACAGCAGCGTGCGAGGTCATGCCGCCATGCGCGGTCAGCACGCCCTGGGCAACCACCAGGCCGTGAATGTCGTCCGGGGTGGTCTCGTAGCGCACGAGGATGACCGACTCACCCTTTTCGCCACGGGCGGCCGCGGTATCGGCGTCGAAGACGACCTCACCGACGGCAGCACCCGGCGATGCGGGCAGGCCCTTGGTCAGCGGCTTGGCAGTATTCGACGGGTCGATGGCCGGGTGCAGCAACTGGTCGAGCTGGCTGGGCTCGACACGCCGCAGCGCCTCGGCCTTGTCGATGACTCCCTCGTCCACCAGGTCGGAGGCGATCTTCAGCGCAGCGGCAGCGGTGCGCTTGCCGTTGCGGGTCTGCAGCATGTAGAGCTTGCCGTTCTCGATGGTGAACTCGAGATCCTGCATGTCCTTGTAGTGCGCCTCGAGGCGGGCCATCGTGTCGATGAGTTCGTTGTAGGCCTCGGGCAGGATGGCCTCCATCTCGGACAGGTGGTTCGGGGTACGGATACCGGCCACGACGTCCTCACCCTGCGCGTTCACCAGGAACTCGCCGTAGAGGCCCTTGTCACCGGTGGAGGGGTTACGGGTGAAACAGACACCGGTGGCCGAGGTGTCGCCCCGGTTACCGAAGACCATCTGCTGGATGTTGACGGCGGTACCCAGGTCGCGGGGAATGTTGTTTGCCCTGCGGTACACCTCGGCGCGCGGGTTGCCCCAGCTGCGGAAGACCGCATCAATGGCGCGGTTGAGCTGCTCGACCGGATCAGTCGTCCAGTGGCCACCCAGGGCCTCGTTGGAGATCTCCTTGAACTCGGCGACCAGTTCCTTGAGGTCCTCAGCAGTCAGGTCGGTGTCACCCTCGACACCGCGCTCGGCCTTCTTGGCGCTCAACGCGTCCTCGTAGAGGTGGGCCTGGACGCCCTCGACGACCTCGCCGTACATCTGGATGAAGCGGCGGTAGCAGTCCCAGGCGAAACGCTCGTTGTCGGCCTCGCGAGCCACGGCCTCGACCGTTTCGTCGCTGATACCCAGGTTGAGAACAGTGTCCATCATGCCGGGCATCGAGAACACTGCACCGGAGCGGACCGAAACCAGCAGCGGGGCATCCTTGTCGCCGAGCTTGCGACCGACGCGCTCTTCGAAACGGGCCAGCCCCTCAGCCACCTGACCAGCCAAGTCGGCCGGCCACTCGCCGTTGTTGTTCATGGTGGCGACGCAGGCACCAGTCGTGACAGTGAATCCATCGGGCACCGGGATGCCCAGCCGCATCATTTCGGCAAGGTTGGAACCCTTGCCGCCAAGGATCGGCTTCATTGCAGCGCTGCCCTCGGCAAAGTCATAAATGTACTTTTCGCTCACTGCTGAGATCTCCTTTGATAACTATCTCGGTTGGACCGGAAGTCCGGCTCGCGATTCTCGACCGGGCAGACCCGGCCGAACGGTCCCCATTGTGCCCGTTCGGACACCCAGACTGGTAACCGGGGTGTTTCGCGATACACCCGCGGACACAAGCTCAGGGAGTGATCTTGAGGGTGCCTGCCGGACGCCGCAGATGCGTGCCGGCCTTCCGGGCGCGCTGCTCGACCAACTCGGTCACCCGCGAGGCGGCCTCCTCAAGGGCCAGCCCGGTGGTGTCGATCACCGGACACCCCAGCGAGCGCTGGATCTTGGAAACCTCATCGAGTTCGTCATAAATCTTGGCCAGATCGGCATAGCCGCCGTCCTTGGTGCCGTAGGCCCCGAACGACTTGGCGCGCCGCGTCCTGATCTGCAACAGTCGCTCGGCGTCGATGGTCAACCCGACGATGCGCCAGCGGTCAACCTGGTACAACTCGCGGGGCGGGGCGATGCCCGGCACCAGCGGCACATTGACGGTCTTGTAGCCGACATAACCCAGATAGAGCGACAGCGGGGTCTTGCCGGACCGGGACGCCCCGATCAGGCAGATATCAGCTTCCTGCAGTGCCTCTGGCATGATCCCGTCGTCGTTGCGGACAGCGAATTCCATTGCGCTGATGCGGTCGAAGTAGTCGGCCTCGACCCCGACCGGGCGCATGACCACCTCGTCGGCCTCGCTGCCGGTGGCCCCTTCGATGGCCTTCAGCGTGTCACGGAACAGGTTGGCGCAGCGGATCTGCTTGTCGGCGCAATAGCGCTCGACCATGGCCTGCATCTTTTCCTTGACCAGCGTGAAAACGATGATCATGGCCTCGTTGGGGGCTATCGCGCGGGCCTCACTGATGCGGTCGAAGACCGCCAGCAGGGCATCACCGTCGGTGACGCGCGGGTGGCGCACGATGGTGAACTCGGTGGCGGGGAACTGGACCTTGGCGGCGCGAGCGAGTCGGGCGGCTGTCTCACCCGAACTGTCGGCGATGACATGGATGTTGAGCTGGTTGGCCGGCATATCCGGCAGGCTACCCCACCATCCCCCTCCGATGACTACGGCACAATCGTGGTCATGGACCCGGTCGACCGCATCATCGTGGCCAATTCACCTGCCACGGCGAGCCACCTGCTCATCATTGATGCCCCCGCCCTGGTGGCTCCGGCACTGGAGCGGGTCGAGCGCATCAGCGTGTGGTGCGATGACATCCGCGACGCCCGGCAAATACCGCCAGAGTTGCTGGTCGACCGACTGGAGCCCCACACACTGGCTGGTGTGGACGTGGTCTGGCTGCGGCTGCCACAGGCGCTGGGCGCGCTGGATGAATACGCAGGGCTCATCGCCCGGCACGCCTCTGCCGATGTTCAGCTGGTCGCGGCAGCCCGCGAGAAGCACTTGAACCGCTCGATGAATACCACACTGGCCAGATACTTCGATGACGTCGCCGCCTCGCTCGGCCAACAAAAGTCACGAGCGCTGCTGGCGCGTCAGCCGGTTCGGCCTCCAGCCATGGAGGATGACTGGCCCAGGCACAAGTCCGTCACTGTTGGTGGCCACGAGATCAAGATGCACTGGCATGGTGCGACTTTCGCGGCTGGCCGCATCGATGCCGGCACGCAATTGCTCATCGACCACCTCGACCGTGTCGCAGATGCCGACCACTACCTCGATTTCGGGAGCGGTTCGGGACTACTGGCCACACTGCTGGCCCTGGCACATCCCGACGCGAGCGTTGATGCGGTGGACACCTCCCGGGCAGCTGCCAGCGCCACCAGCCACACCGCCACCGGCACCCAGGTGCGGGCCCACTGGGCCGCGGACCTTGCTGACTGGCCGGCCGGCAGCCTGGACGTGATCGTGTGCAATCCGCCCTTCCACCGGGGCACCGCGAAGGATTCGGGACCGGCTTTCACCATCTTCCGGGAGGCATCGGTGGCCCTGGCTGAAGGCGGCGAGTTCTGGTGTGTTTACAACTCGCACCTGCCCTGGCGGGCCCACCTGGCGCGCGTCATCGGCCCGACCACGCTGGTCGCCCAGAACCGCCATTACACCTTGACACGCAGCGTGAAGGACAATGTCTCGAAACGGTAACGAAATTGATCTTGGGTTGCAGTCGACTCAGGAGACGGTAATTTACTCGGCGGGTTTAACCACCCACACGACCAGTCCGCGACCGTGACACGGCGGCCGTACGGTCGGCGGTCTAGGCGATGATCCGACTTTCGCCGGCAGATCGTCACCCGGGCGTAACTGATGCAGCCGAAGAGCTGCGGAGGCCAAGCAAGTGACCATCTCACCCGAAGTCGCCATCGAAGCGCAGGGTCTTTACAAGGTATTTGGGCGCAATCCGAATCAGGTGGTTCGCCGCCTGAAGAACGGACACACCCGCGACCAGGTGCAGGACTCCGGCACCGCCGCAGTCATCGACGCCAACTTCACCGTCAAGCGGGGCGAAACATTCGTCATCATGGGGTTGTCGGGATCCGGCAAATCGACACTCATCCGCATGCTCAACGGGCTGCACGTTGTCACCGAGGGCACGGTGAAGGTACACGGTGATGCGATCACCGGTATCCCACCCGCACGGTTGCGCCAGATGCGGCGCGACCGGATGTCGATGGTCTTCCAGCACTTCGCACTGCTGCCACACCGGACAGTCGCCGAAAACGTCGCCTACCCGCTGGAATTGAAGGGTATCGACAAGACCGAGCGATTGGCTCGGGCCGAAGAGATGCTGCGAATGGTCGGGCTGGCCGAGTGGGGCGACAAGGTGCCCTCGGAACTATCCGGCGGGATGCAGCAGCGCGTTGGAATAGCCCGTGCGCTGGCCGCCGATACCGACATCCTGCTGATGGACGAGGCGTTCAGCGCGCTCGACCCGCTGATCCGCCGCGAGATGCAGGAGCAGCTGATCCAACTGCAGGCCCGCCTGCAAAAGACCATCGTCTTCATCACCCACGACCTCAACGAGGCGATGCTGCTGGGTGACCGCATCGCGATGATGCGGGACGGGCGGATCGTCCAGATCGGCACCCCCGAGGACATCCTCACCGACCCGGCCAACGACTACGTGGAGCAGTTCGTCCAGGACGTCGATCGTGCCCGCGTGCTCACCGCCGGGAATATGATGGAGCGACCGCGCCCGGTCGTCTCCGAGACTGCAGGCCCACGCGGTGCACTGCACGCCATGCGCAAGGAGTACATGTCGGCCGCCTATATCGTCGGGCGTGACCGCAGGCTGCTGGGCATCGTCACTGACCGGGACGCGGTCAAACTGGTCCGGCAGGGCTCCCGCTCACTGTTGCCGGTCATGCGGCCGGTACCACAAAGTGTCAACCAGGGCGCTGTGCTGATGGAACTGTTCGTCCCGGCAGTCGAATCACCAGTTCCCCTGGCAGTCACCGACGACCAGGGCCGGCTGGTTGGAGTCATCCCCCGGGTCACCCTGCTGGCCGCGCTCGGACCGGGTTCCAATGGGACCGGCGACCACTCACTGCCGTTGCGGCCGATGGCGCCCGCCGAGATCGACCAGGTACTGGCCGAGACGCCGAAGGGGGCCATGTGATGGACGGCTTCCGCCTGCCAATCGGCAAATGGGTGCAGCTACTCGTCAACTGGATCAGGGACAACCTGGACTGGTTGCTGGACGGCATCTCAACCTCGGTCAGCTTCCTGGTCGAGGGGCTCGCGAACATCCTGATGACCCTTCCAGCGCCGGTGATGATCCTGCTGTTCGCGCTGATCGCCTGGTTCGTCCGCTCCTGGCAGCTGGCAGTCGGGACGATCGTGATGTTCGGCATCATCGTGGGCGTCAACCAGTGGAACCAGTCGATGCAGACCCTCGCGTTGGTTCTGGTCGCAACCCTGGTGACGGTGGCCATCGCGGTGCCGCTGGGGATCTGGGCCGCGCGCAACAAGAAGGTGAGCGCGGCACTCAAGCCGGTCCTCGACTTCATGCAGACGATGCCCTCACTGGTCTACCTGATCCCGGTGATCGTCTTCTTCAGTATCGGATTCGTGCCCGGGGTGATCGCCACCGTGATCTTCTCGCTGCCACCAGGCGTGCGGCTGACCGAACTGGGCATCCGCGGGGTCGACAAGGAAACCGTGGAGGCCGGTTACGCATTCGGCGCCCGGCCCGGACAGATCCTGCGTGGGGTCCAGTTGCCACTGGCGATGCCGACCATCATGACCGGGGTCAACCAGGTGATCATGCTGGCCCTGTCGATGGCCGTCATCGCCGGTATGGCCGGGGCGCCCGGCCTGGGTAAAGAGGTCGTGGCAGCCCTGTCGACCATCAATGTGGCCCTGGGCGCTGAAGCGGGCCTGGGAGTGGTGTTCATCGCGGTCTACCTCGACCGGGTCACCGCAGCGCTCGGCACGCCCGGCGAGTTCTCCACGTCCTTGTGGAGCCGCCTCGGCCAGCGCACCACCAGGGCGCTGCAGCCCGCCGCATAGGGACCTGCACACAACGAAGAAGGGAACCATCATGAGAAAACGCGGTTTGAAAGGATTCATCGCGCTGGCAGCAGCCGCCTCGCTCGCACTGGTCGGTTGTGCGGGTTCGGGTGATGCCGGCAGCGATGGCGACACCAGCCAGGGGACCATCACGATGGGGTACCTGCCCGCGTGGACCGACGGGCTGAGCATGGCCTACCTGCTGGAGGACCAGCTCGGCCGGCTCGGCTACGGCGTCGAGATGCAGGAGCTCAGCGAGGCCGGGCCACTCTATGCCGCGTTGGCCGGCGGGGACGTCGACATGTATTCGTCGGCCTGGTCCGAGATCACCCACGCGGCCTATATGGCCGAGTTCGGTGACCGCATCGAAGACATGGGCGGCTACTACGATGGCGCGGTGCTGACGATCGCAGTTCCGGAATACCTCACAGAGATCAATTCGCTGGAAGACCTGCGGGGCAACGCAGACATGTTCGATGGCCAGATCGTTGGCATCGAGCCTGGCGCCGGCCTGACCGGGGTCACCGAGGATTCGATGATGCCCGCCTACGGTCTGGACGACTATGAGCTGGTGACGTCCTCGACTGCCGGCATGCTGGCGACCCTGGATACCGCGGTCGCAGCAGAGGAGCCAGTGGTTGTGACGCTGTGGCGTCCGTTCTGGGCCTACGCCTCGTGGCCGCTGAAGGATCTTGAGGACCCGCTGGGTGCCATGGGCGAGCCGGAGGCACTGCATTTCCTGGGCAGGACAGGTTTCGCTGAAGACTTCGGTGACGCAGCCGAATTCCTGACCGGCATCAAACTGGACGACGACCAGTACGGCTCGCTCGAGGCACTGGTGACCTCTGACGAGTACGAGGGCGACCCGGCCGGTGCTGTCCAGGTCTGGTTGGCCGAGTACGGCGACCAGATCGACTGGGTGCTGACTGACTGACAACGGGACAGGTACTAGGCTGGCCAGCCATGAGCAAACACGGCTGGATCCCGAACCAGCACGGGGCGTGGGCGATGCTGATCGTCCCACTGGTCAGCGGGATCGTCCTGCGTTCCCGCGTCGGGGTGCTGGAGCTCTGGCTGATCCCACTGGCGGTGGCGGTATTCACCGGTTACTTCGGCTTCAACGCGCTGAGCCTGTGGCTCAAGGCCGCACCCCGCCGTCGCGCGGGATACCGCCTGCCCATGCAGGTGTACGCGATCACCACCACAGTGCTGGCCGCCGCCGTGATGCTGCTCGGCGGCTGGCGCATCCTGAGCTGGTTGCCGGTCGCGCTGCCGTTGGCAGCCCTGGCGATCTGGCTCACTGCCAGGCGCCAGGACCGGGCCGTGGCCAGCGGGTTCGCCACCCTGGCATTGGCGATCGGGGTCGGGCTGGCTGTGCGCTTCCCGACCCCAGCCGAGGTATTCGCCGGTTGGCCGGCCGGGCTACCGGATGCAGCCATCTTCGTGGCCCTGTTCTGCTACTTCTTCGGCACCGTGTGGCATGTCAAGGCCCTGATTCGCGAACGCGGCCAGCGTCCGGCCCGGCTGCGGACGCTGGCCTGGCATGCCGCGATGATCGGCCTGGCAGCGCTCGGCTTCGTGACCGGCTGGACATCGGTGTGGTGGATCGTCTTCTTCGCCCTCACCCTGGCGCGCACCTGGTGGCTCACTCGTCCCGAACTGGTCGGCAAGGTGAAACCGTTGCAGATCGGACTGATGGAGATCACGCTGAGCATCATCGCCCTGCTCATCGTGATCCTCTGAAGACCGGTAGCGTGGTCTTGTGCCTCGATTCGAACCGTTCAACGCCATCCGCTATGCCTCTGACGTGAGCTTTGATGAGGTGATCGCACCTCCCTATGACGTGTTGTCCGACGATGATGTGCGCGAGCTCTACCGCCGCAGCGACTACAACATCACCCACATCGATGTGCCCACTGGTGGGGGCGACCGCTACAAGGTGGCGGCCTTCCTGCTCACCGAATGGCTGGAGAAGGGCGTGCTGGTTCGTGAACCGCAGCCCAGTTTCACCATCTACCGGATGGACCTGATCGACTCGATGGGCCAGGAACGCACCATCTCGGGCGTCCTGGGTGGCCTGGAGGTCGTGGACGAGGGAGCCGGCGGGGTGCTGCCGCATGAGCGCACCACGAAGAAGGCCAGCACCGACCGGCTCGACCTCACGATCGCCACGGCCGCAAACATGTCCCCGGTTTGGGGGCTGTCCCTGGCCACTGGTTTGACCAAGGCGCTGGCCGCACCCGGCGAACCCCTGGGCCAACTGGTGGTCGACGGCGTGACGCACCGGGTCGAGCGGGTCACCGACCCCGAGCGGGTGGCCCAGATCTCGCAGATCATCGGACGCGACGACGTCCTGATCGCCGACGGGCACCACCGCTACGGCATCTCGCGCACGTACCGCGACAAGGTGCGCGCAGCAACCAAGCGCAAGGGCACCGCCGCCGAGTTCACCCTGACCTTCGTCAACGAACTGGTGGACGACCAGCTCTCCATCGAGGCGATCCACCGCATCTACTCGGGCATCAGCCTGGACCGGCTCAAGGCTGACCTTTCGGGCAGCTTCACCTTCCAGCAGCTGCCCGGTTCGGTGAACCCCGAGACCCTGTCGATCATGGAGCGGGACGGCCGCCTGGTGTTGCTGCACCCCAACGGCAGTGCCGAGTGGCTGACCCCCCGGCCTGGTGCCTTCGACGGCGTCCGTGCCCTCGACGGTGCCTGGCTCGAACATGCCCTGGCGGGCAGCCGGGCAGAGGTTGGCTACCAGCACGGCCTTGACGAGGTCGCGGCGGCACTCAAGGGTTCCGGCCCGTTCGGCAAGCCGACTGCCGCGGTGCTGATCAGGCCCACCTCGCTGACCGAGATCGAGCGGACCGCCCGCGAGGGTCTGCTGATGCCGCCGAAGTCGACCTTCTTCACCCCGAAGCTGCGTACCGGGCTGGTTATTCGGCCGACCGCGCGGCTGCCCCGTTGACATCCGACCACAATTCAACCCACCGCCCATCGGCTCGCTAGCCTTGGGTAGCACGACCCATCAAGGAGGAGCACAAATGTCAAGCCGCATCGCGCACCAGGCGTTCGCGAACAAAGTCATGAGCGCGGCCGACGCCGCAGCACTCATACCAGCTGGTGCATCCATCGGATTCTCCGGATTCACCGGTGCCGGGTACCCAAAGGAGTTCCCGGTCGCCCTGGCCAAGCGGATCACCGAGGCGCGCGATCGCGGCGAGGATTTCACGATCCGCATGTTTACCGGCGCATCGACTGCCCCCGAGTTGGACGCAGTACTGGCCGAGACCGGCGGCGTCACCTTCCGGGTGCCCTACCAGTCCGACCCGGTGATGCGCGCCAAGATCAATGACGGCACGACGGACTACGTCGACACCCACCTGTCGCATGGGCCCAAGCTGGTGAACATGGGCTTCCTGGGCAACCTCGACTTCGCCGTGGTCGAGGCCACTGCGGTGACCGAGGACGGCGAACTGGTGCCGAGCTCGTCGGTTGGCGCCAACCGCACCTACCTCGACAATTCCGACAAGGTGATCATCGAGGTCAACGAGTGGCAGACCGAAGACCTCTTCGGCCTGCACGACATCTACTACCAGATGCAGATCAAGGAACGGCGCAACCCGATCCCGATCAACCACCCTGGCGCCATCGTTGGTCAGCGCACCCTGAAGGTGGACCCCGCCAAGGTCGTCGCCGTGATCGAGACCAACGCTGCCGACCGGAACACCCCGTTCAAGCCGCTGGACGACGACTCACTGGCGATCGCCGGCCACCTGCTCGACTTCTTCGAATCCGAGATCAAGGCCGGCCGGATGCCGCGCACCCTGTTCCCGCTGCAGTCCGGGGTCGGCAATATCGCCAATGCCGTGCTCGCTGGCCTGCTGGATTCCAAGTACGACCACATGACCAGCTACACCGAGGTCATCCAGGACGGCATGATCGACCTGATCGACGCCGGCAAGATCACGGTCGCATCGGCGACGTCGTTCTCGCTGTCGCCCAAGATGGCCGAGCACATGAACAACAATGCACGTGACTATCGCGGCAAGATCATCCTGCGTCCGCAGGATGTGTCGAACCACCCGGAGGTCATTCGCCGCCAGTTCGTGATCGCCTGCAACGCGATGATCGAGGCCGACATCTACGGCAACGTGAACTCCACCCACCTCAATGGCACCCGGATGATGAACGGCATCGGTGGCTCGGGCGACTTCGCCCGCAATGCCGGCTACTCGATCTTCGTGTCGCCGTCGGTGGCCAAGGGTGGCGATATCTCGACGATCGTGCCGATGGTCAGCCACCACGACCACACCGAGCACGACGTGATGGTGCTGATCACCGAGCAGGGGCTGGCCGACCTGCGTGGCCTGGCACCACGGCAGCGCGCCAAGGTGGTCATCGAGAAATGTGCGCACCCGGATTACCGCGAGGCACTGCTCGATTACTACGAAGAGGGCCTGCGCGTCAGCAAGGGCATCCACACCCCGCACGTGCTGGGCAAGGCGCTCAGCTGGCACCAGCAGATGATGGAGACCGGCACCATGCGTCCGCAGAAGGCCGCTGGCTCATTCGGTGCAGAGCAGCCGCCGGCTGAAAGCAAGTAGTTCTTCTGGCTTTTTGGGGCCGATCACCACTGGACACCCAGGGTGGTCGGCCCCAATTGCGTCAGTTTCAGTTGAACAGCAGGGTGCGCAGCTCGGCCACCGTGTCAGCAACCCCGACGCTGGGCTGCAGGCGCAGCGCGGCCGGATCGCCGGCACCCCAGGTCACCCCGACACCGGCCATGCCCGCGGCGTGCGCTGCCTGCAGGTCGACCACGGCGTCCCCCACATAGCAGCTGTCATCCGGCCTCCCGCCGATTGCTTCCAGACCGACGAGCAGGGGCGTCGGATCAGGCTTGTGCCTGTCGGTGTCCTGGCGCGCCACCGCCAGCAGGGTCTGTTCGGGCAGCCCCACCAGGCGCATCGTCATCTCGGCGGTCTCGCGCCGCTTGGATGTGACCACCGCGGTGCGCACCCCGGCCGCCACGAGCTCGGTGAGCAGTTCCGAGACTCCGTCATAGCCGGTAACCAGTGTGTCCAGGTTCGCCTTGCTGTGTTCCATGTAGATCTCTTCGAGCTCGGCCGCCTGCCCCGGCGCTTCGTCCACGAAGACATCGGTGAGCGTCCGGCCGATCCACGGCAGCACTTCTTCGCGCGTGACGCGCCGGCCGACGCTCCCCCAGGCGTGGATGTAACTGGCCACGATCGCGTTGATCGTGTCCGCCAGGGTGCCGTCGAGGTCAAAGAGCATTACTGGCCAGCGTGGAGTGGTCATGCGCGAAAGCCTAGCTGTGCCCGGCGGGATGGGCGGTACGGGCTAGTCTGGAGCCCGTGCAGCAACGGCAGGCAGGTGCGATGAGCGAGCCCGATGACAGGTCGCCGCAACCCGACCTCAGTCCCGCCTCGACCGGCGGGCTGGGTGAGCCGCCCGTTGAGCCGATAGTTTCGCTGCCCCCGATCACCGAAGAAGTCGCGGGGCACCGGCTCAGCCAACGCACCGGCGAACCCGTCCGCACTCCCCTGATCGTCGCTGCGACTGCGTCGTTCGCGCTCTCCGCCCTGTTCGCGATGGCCAGCTACTGGTGGTACTGGTGGCAGGCCATCAACATCACCAACTTCTCGACCAGTGCCCGGCTGATCGAACTGTTCGATCCGCGGCCCGGTTCGGGAAGTTCGGTCGTGCTGGTCTGCGTGATGGCCGCCATCGGCGTCATCATGACTGCCGGCCCCGGAGTGGCCGGCTACAACACCTGGCATGGCGCGTCCTGGTCGAGGGGCGCTGGCATCGCTGCCTGCCTCACCAGCCTGCTGGCCTTCTTCATGATCCCGTGGTCGTGGCTTGCCCTGGTGTTCGCGGCCATGGGCACCGGGCTCATCTGGGCGCCGCAGGCCCGCGGATACTTCGCCGCCTGGCGCGAGATCAATTCGCCAACCCCACCCGAAATCACCCCACCCACCAATGTCGCCTATGGCCCCGCCCCGAGGTTCAACTGATGGCCACCGCTGCCTGGAAGATCGTCACCCGCCTGCTCGAACACCTGGTGCGCAGCCGGCGCACCGCCCCAAGACGCACCTTTTGGCGCCAGTCAGGCTTTCCGACACCAGATTATGTCGGCTGTCCTGACATGGTTTACGGCCGCACAGGCCCGGCCGGACACTCATCCGGTGACGTGGTGTGGACGTGGGTGGCCTACGAAGAAGACTCCAGCCAGGGCAAGGATCGCCCGGTGCTGCTGGTCGGCGTCGAGGAACACTGGTTGCTCGGGCTCCCGGCAACGAGCAAGGACCACGACCGGGACGCTGCACAGGAACGCCGATCCGGTCGCCACTGGATGGAGATCGGTGCCGGCGAGTGGGACCCGAAGGGACGAGTCAGCGAGGTGCGGCTGGATCGCATCATCCGAGTCGACCCAACCACCATCCGACGGGCAGCCGGCCGTGTCGACCGCTTCATCTTCGAGGGCGTCGCCCAGGGCGTACGAGAGCACTGGGACGACTAGGCGCAGCCTCCGGCGGGAATGCGCTAGACTCAACCGCGTTGCGGGCGTAGCTCAATGGTAGAGCGTCAGCTTCCCAAGCTGAACACGCGGGTTCGATTCCCGTCGCCCGCTCTCTTCATGTCCAAATCCTGCTCACGCCCCTCACAGAGTGGCTGGAATCGGGCGGCCGGGGAACAGGGTGCTGTACTGCTTTTCGTATAGCCGGCGGCCGACGAGACGGTAGATCAGCCGGATCATCAAGGGCAGACCCTCGAGCAATGCGTGCTGCTCTTCGGGCGGATTCGAGGCGAGCACCAGGCCGAGGTTGGCAAGCACCACCCGGGTTTCGAAGCCACCGACCGAGTGGTCGGCCATCTCCTGCACTTCATCGGGAGTCAGTACCTTGTCGACGGCCGGGGTCACTTCGGTTACCTCGCGGCGCAGGTGCACCTGCAGTACCTCGTCCAGGTGCTGGTAGCGCCTGGCCAGGTCATCACCCAGGGCAGCGTCGGCGGTTACGGCCCATTCGTCGCGGATCGGCGCGAGGTCCGCCAGCAACCGGCCGACCTCGCGGTGGTGCGCGAGCATCTGGGCGACATGCAGTGCGCAGGCCGGTGCGCGTTCGGAAAGCCGTGGGTACATGATCTCGTCCTCACCCTCGTGGTGCAGGTGAAGCAGCTTGTCGAATGTGGCCATCGAGTTGCCCACAAACGCCGAACGCGCAGTGTCACCGTCGGCGACCGAGCGTGCCAGCCCGGGTGCCTCGGAGTAATACCACAGGAAGACGCGGTGGATGCGGCGCATCTCGGCGGTAGCCATGCAGAGCATGGGGCCGGGAGGCACTGGTGCGGCGGTCTCGCCACTGTGCATCGTGAAGAAATCGGACATCGGATGACACCCCCTTGGCGCACCGCTCGGGTTTGGTGCGTGTAGGAAAATCGTCCGCCTCGCACGCGCTCAATACATCTGACCGTCGAACCGAAATCTGGTCTGGTGACATCCGCCCGCGGCGAAAACACCAGCGGTAACGGCCGGGGAGGGGCAAGGATGGAGCCCATGGCCTTTATTACCTTGTCTTCCGAGCCCGTGACCACCATCGGTGAACTGCCTGCCGTTGGTGAGCAGGCCCCCGCATTCGAGTTGGTTGGCAGCGAGATGAACAACGTCACCCTCGACGACTTCGCCGGCAAGCGCGTCGTGCTCAACATCTTCCCGAGCCTGGACACCGGCATCTGCGCCACCAGCGTCCGCAAGTTCAACGAACTGGCTGCCGGTCTGGAGGACACTGTGGTGCTCTCGGTCAGCAAGGACCTGCCCTACGCCCACAACCGCTTCTGCACCGACGAGGGCATCGAGAACGTCGTGAGCACTTCCGCGTTCCGCTCCAGCTTCGGCGACGACTACGGCGTCACCATGACCGACGGCAAGCAGAAGGGTCTGCTGGCCCGCTCGATCGTCGTCCTCGACAAGTCCGGCAAGGTCATCTACAACCAGCAGGTTCCCGAGATCAAGACCGAGCCCGACTACGATGCGGCCATCGCAGCCCTCAACTGAGTTCGGTGCGGCTGTAAAATTCAGGTGGAGTTGGCCAACGGGATAAATCTGGGATAGTTCAGGGACGTCCCCAATGCCCAGGTTTCGCCGGCTCTGAAAAGATGCCGCCATGAGTCAGGACGCCGAGATGAACGCCGAGCAGAGCTTCCAGCAACCACCGGGTGAGCAGCAGTACCTGCGCGCTTCAGACGCGGACCGCCAGGCCGCGCTCGACACCATTGATCGCGGATTCGAAGAGGGTCGTCTGACCCCCGACGAACACACCGAACGCAGTGAACGCGCCCTGCGTGCCCGCACCCAGCCCGAACTGAACGTACTGACCAGCGACCTGCTGCCCGTGCAGGACTCACACCACGCCGACGACCTCGGGGTGCGTCCTGCATGGGAGGCCGCACCCCGGCGCTATCCGAGCACCTCGCTGACAGCCGTGCTCAGCACCAAGGAACGCGACGGAATCTGGCTGGTACCCCCAACAGTCGATGTCAGCACATTCATGGGTGGCGCAAAGATCGACTTCAGGGAAGCCTCTTTCGAATCGAAGGAGACCACGATCCACCTCAACTCGGTGATGGGCGAGATCAAGATCTGGCTGCCCGCCGGCGTCGAGGTCGTCGACGACTCCCGCATGGTGATGAGCGAGACCAAGCTCAAGAAGCTCAGCCCACCGATACCGGGGCGACCCCGCATCGTGCTGACCGGCCTGCAGATCATGTCGTCACTGATCATCTACGGCAGCGACTACGTCACCCTCGGCGACCGCATCATGGGGAAGTCCTGACATGGATTCCGCAACGCTGCTGTTCGCACCCCCGACCGAGCGCTGGACTCCGCTGTCGCCCCGGTACACCCCGCTGCGCCGCCTCGACACCTTCCTGGGGTGGGGGTTCCTGGCCATCCTGGTCGCCGCCCCGGTGTTCATCTTCGCGGGCTGGCGCTGGGGCCTGGGTGTGGTGGGGCTCGCCCTGATCGTCATCTCGTGGCGGTTGTGGCGGCAGGGCGCCATCGCCGATTCCTGGGGCTTCGCCGAACGTGAAACCGACCTCTACATCAAGTCGGGCATCTTCTTCCGCCGGTTGACCGTGGTCCCCTACGGGCGGATGCAGGCCGTCGAGGTGGCCGCCGGACCGCTGCAACGTGCATTCAAGGTCACCACCGTCAAACTGGTGACCGCCTCAGCAGCCTCCGATGCCGTCATCCCCGGCCTCGACCCCGTGGACGCCGCCGCACTGCGGGACCGCCTGACCGAGCGCGGCGAGACCCAGGCAGCAGGATTGTGAGCACCCCTGACCCACTGCCGGCCACGCCAACCGAACCTGTGCTGGAGCGTCCACACCCGCTCAGTCCGATCGCGAAGGGCTGGATCGCGATCCTCGCAGTGATCCTGTTCGTGCTGCGTGACCTGCCCACTGAGGGCTGGGATGCGATGCGGCAGATGGGCTGGCTGATCCTGGGGGTCATCGGTGTCGTACTGGTCGGCTCACTGATCGTCGGCTACCTGAATTGGCGGTTCACCCGGTTCGTCATCGACGACGAACAGGTGCGCATCGAACGCAACTTCATCTCGCAGAAGTCGGAGCGCATCGCCTTCAACAAGATCCAGACCGTCGATGTCTCCCAACCGCTGATCGCACGGATCCTGGGGCTCGCGGCATTACGTATCGACGTCGGCGGCACCGGCTCACAGGCGACCATCGAGTTCCTGTCCCGCGGCCGTGCCTACCAACTACGCGACTACCTCATCACCCGCGCCCACGGCACCCGGACCACTGTGCAGTCATCAGCTCAGGTGCCTGTCGGGGATTTGCTGGCCGACCGCTCGGTGGCCGACCGCATCGTGTTGCAGGTGCCGCCGGCCCGGCTGGTCGGCTCGATGGTGGCCAGCGGGTCGACGGTCTTCCTGTTGATCATCGCGACCATCAGCGGTGCACTATTTGTGATCACCGGAAGCATGAACGCCCTGCTGAGCACCACCTTCCTGGTGCCGTGGGTCATCGGTCTGGGCGCGATGGTGCTCAACCGCGTCCGCAACGAGTGGAACTTCACCCTCACGATGACACCGGACGGCGGCCTGCGCACCTCGTCCGGGTTGACCTCACTGGTCAGCCAGACGATCCCGCGCGACCGGGTGCAGGCCATCGACATCACCGAGCCGCTGTTCTGGCGCCCATTCGGCTGGCACCGGGTGCGCATCGACGTGCTCGGGCTCAAGGCCGAATCCGGTGACAATGTGCCGGCGAACCTGCTGCTGCCGGTCGGCACCCGCGCCGACGTCGAAATCGTGCTGGCTGCCCTGTGGCCGCAACTGGGCCTGCAGCAGATCGAAATGCACCCGATCCCCAAACGCGCACGGCGCTTCCGATGGTTCGACGCCCACACCTATGCGTGGGGCTACAACGAGCACGTGCTGGTCAGCAAGGGCTGCCTGCTCGCCCCGCGTACCTCGATCGTCCCGCACGCCCGGGTGCAATCAGTGCGACTGGTGCAGGGCATCCTGCAGCGCTGGGTCGGCCTGGCCAGCGTGCAGGCACACACCACACCCGGGCCCGTCGACGTGGTTTGCCGCCACCTGGACGCGGCCGATGCCCGCCAGTTGGCGATGAGCGAACTCGACCGGATGCGCATCGCGCGCCGCGACCGCTCACTGCTGGATGCGCCCACTCCCTGGAATCAGCTGCCGTGAGCCTGGCGCGCCGACCAGGCTGAGCCGACCATTTCGTCCAGCGAATAGCGCATCTGCCAGTTCAGGTCGCGGGCCGCGGCATCGCCATTGGCCACGATCCGGGCCGGGTCACCAGGACGCCGCTCGGCAACATCGGGGGTGAAGTCGATGCCGGTCACCCGCGCGATCGCCGCCATGATCTGGGCCACCGACGATCCCGCACCCGAACCCAGGTTGTAGGCGCCAGCGAGATCACGCCCGGCAGCCATCGCCTGCGCGGCCGCCACATGCGAAACTGCCAGGTCGGCCACATGCACGTAGTCACGCACGCAGGTGCCGTCCGGGGTGGCGTAGTCATCACCGAAGATCCTGGGCGTCCGGCCGGCCAGCAGTGCGTCGAAGACGATCGGGAAGAGGTTGTGCGGGCTGGTGTCGTACAGCGCGTCCGAGCCGGAACCCACCACGTTGAAATAGCGCAGGTTGGTGTAGCGCCACTGCGGGTCGACTGCAGCCATGTCGGCGGCCAGCCATTCGCCGATCAGCTTGGTCTGGCCGTATGGCGATTCGGGACCGGTCGGGGTGTCCTCGGTGACCTGGTCGACGTCCGGGGTGCCGTAGACCGAGGCCGAACTGGAGAATACGTAGTTGTGCACACCGACCTCTTTCATCGCGCGCAGCAGCGAGACCGTGCCGGTGACGTTCTGCTCGTAGGTGTGCAGTGGCCGCTGGACGCTGACCCCGGCATACTTGAAACCCGCCAGGTGCACCACCCCGCTGCAGCCGTGCTCGGCCAGCGCTGAACGCACCAGGCCGGTGTCCAGGATTGAACCCCGCACGAACCCAACCCCGTCCGGCACGAAATCGGCGTGCCCGCTGGACAGGTCATCGATGACCACCGGCGTGATGCCGGCGTCCAGGAATGCCTGCACGACGTGCGAGCCGATGTATCCCGCGCCTCCGGTGACCAGCCAACTCATGGGTGTTCCTCTCGATTCGTCCAGTAGCTGAAGATGCCGCTGGCCCGCAGCGACAACAGGTAGCCGGCCTCGCTGGCCGGGTCGATCCAGATCACGTTGCCACCGATCGGCGGGTACGACTGGTGCGGGGCGTACTGGGTGCTCACCAGCACCAGGGGGACGCTCGGCAGCCAGTCAGCCGGCTGTTGCGGGGCCTGCGGAAGCGACAACGACAGTGACACTGACTTGTCGGTCGACATGATCTCGACCAGCGCCGCATTGGCGGTCTGGTCGAACCCGTCGTCCCGGGTTGCCCGTTCAAGGTAGAGCCGCTGAACGAAGGCGGCCACCTGGTGGGCGTGCCGGCGTCGGGCCGCCAGTTGCGCATCGGCGTCCAGCAGGTGATAGCCGGGCAGCAGTTCGGCGAGTACCTCGGTGGCCGTGTCGGCGTAGACGGTGCTGCCGTCGTGCAGGACCATCACGTGCTGCCATTCGAGTCCTTCGGGGTGGGCCGGTACATCACCGTGGCAAGTCTCGTGGTGGTCGCGAACCTTCATGCCCGCCAGCCTAGGGGCTGGGCGCCGGGACGGGCATGCGGCCACCGCGAACGCTGGTTAACATGGCGCTATGAACTCCTCGCAGCGCGCAGTGTTGGGTATTGACATCGGCGGCTCAGGCATCAAGGGCGCCGCCGTCGACCTGGCCACCGGGACCCTGATCGGCCAGCGGCTGCGGATTCCGACCCCGCGCAAGTCGACACCCAAGAACTGTGCTGCAGTCGTCACGGAGATCGTCGCACACTTCGCTGACCTGACCGGTGATTCACCGATCGGCATCACCGTGCCCGCACCCGTGGTGCATGGTGTGGTGCCGATGATGGCCAACCTCGACAAGAGCTGGATCGGGCTCAACGTCGACTCATACTTCACCAAGCGGCTGGGCCGCCAGGTGCGCCTGGTCAATGATGCGGACGCCGCCGGCCTGGCCGAGGTGCGCTACGGTGCCGCGCGCGGCCACGACGGCGTGGTACTGGTCACCACGCTCGGTACCGGCATCGGCACCGCGCTGATCAACCGGGGCGTGCTGGTACCCAACACCGAGCTGGGCCACATCGAGGTCAAGGGGCATGACGCCGAGACGCGGGCGTCCGCGGCCGCCAAGACGCGGGCGCGGCTGAGTTACAAGCGTTGGGCGCACCGCCTGCAGGCGTACTACTCGACCCTGGAGATGCTGTTTTGGCCCGACCTGTTCGTGGTCGGTGGGGGTGTGTCCAGGGACGCGGAACGCTTCCTGCCGCTGCTTGAGCTGAAGACCCCGATCGTCCCTGCCCGGCTGCTCAACCAGGCAGGGATCATCGGTGCGGCTGCCGTGGCAGCCGAGCAGGTCGACCTCGGCGGCCAGGCCGCCGGCAATGCCCGCGACCTGTCGCGCTGGGACCGTCCGCGCTGAATCACATGCGGTCGGGCGCGTCGATGCCCAGCAGCCCCAGACCGGTGGCCAGCACCTGTTTGGTGGCGGCAACCAGGCACAACCGGGACGCACAGACCACGGGCTCGCTCTTCAGCACCGGGCACTGCTCGTAGAAGGTCGAGAACTTGGTGGCCAACTCGAACAGGTAGGTGCACAGCTTGTGCGGGGTCAGCTCGTCCGCGACGACCTGCACAGTCTCACCGAAGCGGGTCAGCCACAGCGCGAGCTCCTGTTCGGCAGGCTCGGTCAGCACCTTGATTGATTCGTAGCCCAGGCCCCGGGCCTCGGCCTCACGCAGGATGCCCGCGCAGCGGCTGTGCGCATACTGCAGGTAGGGACCGGTGTCACCGGTGGTCTGGGTCATCCGCTCGGCGTCGAAGACGTAATCCTTCTGCAGCGAGTTCGACAGGTCGGCGTACTTGATCGCCGCGAGCGCGATCGGTGGGGCGGCATGCTCCTCGGCGGCGTCCAGCAGCGAATCCAGTGTGACGGTGCCGCCGTCGCGGGTCTTGATCGGGGTGCCGCCGGGCCCGAGCACCATGCCGAAACCGACATGCTCGGCCACCACATCGGAAGGCAGGTAACCGGCCATCCGGGCGACCTCGAAAACCAGTTCGAAGTGGTGGTGCTGGCGAGCATCGGTGACGTAGATGATGCGCTTGGCGCCCAGCTCATCAACCCGGTAGCGCAGCGCAGCGACATCGGTCACGTCATAGCCGTAGCCACCGGCCGAGTTGCGGATGATCGCGGGCGCATCGAACCCGTCGACGAAGACCACCAGGGCGCCGTCGTCCAACTTCGCGATGCCACGGTCGGCAAGGTCGTCGGCCAATGGGCCGAGCAGCTCGTTGTAGCTGGATTCGCCAGCCACGTCGCCATCGCTCAGCAGCACATTCATCCGGCCATAGGTGGTGTTGAAACCGGCCAGCGACACCTTGATCAGCCGCCGCCACGCAGCCAGGGTGTCGGCATCACCGGATTGCAGCTTCACCACCCGCTCACGGGCGCGTTCGGCGAATGCCTCGTCGGATTCCAGGTGCCTGTTGGCCCGCCGGTACAGCTCTTCGGCACCGGCCAGGTCGAGGGAATCCAGGTCGAGCCCCTCGTCGATGACCTGTTCGATCAGCATGCCGAACTGGCGTCCCCAGTCGCCGATGTGGTTCTGGGCGATCACGGTGTGCCCCAGTGCGCCCAGCACGCGGTTGAAGCAGTCCCCAATGATCGTCGAGCGCAGGTGCCCGACATGCATCTGCTTGGCCACGTTGGGTGACGAATAGTCGATGACCACCGTGAGTGGGTCGCTGGTGGTGCGGATACCGGCCTTCGGGTCAGCCAGTTGGGCACTGACTGTGGCCGAGAGCACATCGGCGCGCAACCGGAAATTGATGAAGCCGGGACCCGCGATTTCGGGTGGCTCGCACAGGTCGTCAAGCTGCAACTGGTCGACGATGCGCTGGGCGACCTCACGCGGTTTGGCGCCCTCCTGCTTTGCAAGCCGCAGTGCAACGTTCGACTGGAAGTGACCGAACTGTGGCTTGGTGGCTGGGCGCAGCTCGGGGTCGACACCCGCGACCGCCTGGATGCGCTGCGACAACTGGGAGGGCAAAGAAGACATGGCGCCCATTCTTCCATGCTCTAACGTGGGGCCCAGCACAAGGAGGCAGCGTTGAACCAGATACCACAGATCACCATGACCGACGGCCACCCGATCCCCCAGATCGGCTTCGGCACCTATCGCCTGAACGACGATCTGGCGATCAGTTCTGTAGAACGGGCGCTCGAGGTGGGTTACCGCCACTTCGACACCGCAGCCAGCTACCACAACGAGACCGAGGTCGGGGCCACGCTGGCCAGCTCGGGGCTGCCCCGCGATGAACTCTTCATCACCAGCAAGGTGTGGACCGATGGCCTGGCAGATCCCCGCCGGGCACTGGAGACCAGCCTGGAAAAGCTGAAGCTGGACCATCTCGACCTCTACCTCATCCACTGGCCATCGGTGATCAAGCACGGCCGGGCCTATGTCGACTGCTGGGATCAGCTGCAGGTGTTGCGCGATGAGGGCCTGACCACCTCCATCGGGGTCAGCAACTTCCATGACCACCACCTCGCCGAACTGCGCGGTGCGGTCCCGGCGATCAACCAGGTCGAGGTGCACCCCAGCTTCACCCAGCCCGAACTGAGCGCCCAGCTGGCTGCACGCGGCATCCCGGTCGCGGCCTGGAGTCCGCTGGGCAGGGCCCGCGACCTGACCGACCAGGTGATCCAGCAGATCTCGGTCGAATCGGGCCGCACCCCCGGCCAGGTCGTGCTGCGCTGGCACCTGGCGGCCGGTCGGGTCGTGATCCCCCGCTCATCCAACCCCGACCGGATCGCCGAGAACTTCCAGCTACTCGATTTCAGGCTGTCGACAGAGCAGTGCGCACTGATCGATTCGCTCAATGATCCGGTAAACGGACGCACCCGGGGCCTCAACCCGGACACCGCTGACTGGTGAGGATAGCCTAGATACGTGCGTATCTCGGTTATCGGTTGCGGCTATCTCGGTGCCGTTCATGCCGCCTGCATGGCGCGCCTGGGTCACGACGTGGTGGGGCTGGACGTCGATGAGGCGAAGGTTGCCTCGCTCAATGCCGGCGAGCCACCCTTTTATGAACCAGACTTTGCCGAGCTGCTGGCCGAACAGGTCGGCTCTGGGCGGTTGAGGTTCACCACCGACCCCACCCAGATCGCTGCTGCGCAAGTGCACTTCATTGCTGTCGGCACCCCGCAGCTGCCCGGCCGCAACGCCGCCGACCTCAGCTACACCCGGCAGGCGGTCGAGACGATCCTGACCCACGCAGACACCTCGCAGGCCCCAGTGGTGATCGCGGGCAAGTCGACGGTGCCGGTGGGCACAGCCCAACAGGCGCAACAGTCCGCTGACGAATCCGGCAAGCAGCTGGTCGTGGTCTGGAACCCGGAGTTCCTGCGCGAAGGCTTCGCGGTCGCCGACACCCTGAACCCTGACCGCATCGTCTACGGGCTACCCGATGATCCCCAGGCAGCCGAATACGGCCGGGCCGTGATGGACCAGTGCTATGCGGCACTGCTGGCCGATGGGGTGCCCAGGTTGCTCACCAACCACCCGACCGCAGAGTTGGTAAAGGTGGCCGCCAACAGCTTCCTGGCCACCAAGATCAGTTTCATCAATGCGATGGCCGAGTTGTGTGACACCACCGGCGGTGATGTCACCCAGTTGGCTGAGGCGATCGGCTACGACAACCGCATCGGGCACCGCTTCCTGCGGGCCGGGCTCGGCTTCGGTGGAGGCTGCCTGCCCAAGGACATCCGGGCATTCATGGCCCGCGCAGGTGAACTCGGGGTCGATGAGGCCGTCACCTTCCTGCGCGAGGTCGATGCCATCAACCGGCGGCAACGCGACAAGGCAGTGCACCTGGCCTCCGACCTGCTTGGTGGCAGGTTCGTCGGCCACAAGGTGACCGTGCTGGGTGGTGCGTTCAAACCGAACAGTGACGACCTGCGCGATTCACCGTCACTGGATATTGCCGAAAGGCTGTGGGCCCGCGGAGCCGATGTGATGATCACCGACCCGGCCGCAAACCACAACCTGCGCGCCAAGCGTCCCAACCTGCAGGTCGTCGACGACATCGACGAGGCCCTGCGTGGTACCGACCTGGTATTCCTGGGCACTGAATGGCCCCAATTCGTTGAGCTTGACCCGACCGCCACCGGCACCCTGGTGCGCACCCGCAACATCATCGACGGCCGCAATGTGCTCGACCCGCACGCCTGGCTGGACGC